>NZ_JBHXDN010000084.1:0-40559 GCF_042726075.1 Kitasatospora sp. NPDC127035
GTCGCCGATGCTCTCGAAGGCCATCGCGTCCACGATGTTGAGGGCCTCGTTGAGCATCACTTCCTGGCCGCGCCGCAGCTCGTCGAGCTCGACGTTGGGGCTGACGTTCACGCGGAGCTTGCGGCCACCGGTGAAGATGTCGGCGGTGCCGTCCTCGTTCTGGCTGAGGAAGACGCCGAATCCGGCCGGGGGCTGTGCCAGCCGGTCCACTTCCTCCTTGAGGGCCACGATCTGGTCGCGGGCCTCTCGCAGGGTGGAGGCGAGCCGTTCGTTCTGGGCGGTCACGCCGGCCAGGTTGGTCTGGAGCTCGACGATCCGCTCTTCGAGGACTCTCGAATTGCGCGGCGAGTCGGCGAGCTTGCGGCGCAGGACGGCGATTTCCTGCTCAAGGTACGAGACCTGAGCGGTCTCGTCGGAACCACGAGCGGGCCTGCCGGTGCTGCGGTTGTAGTCGTCATCGTGGGCTGCCACGGTCCTCACCTCCTCCGGGGAGCTGGACGCTTCCAGACCCTACCTGGGACCAGGGGTCCGTAAACCCCTAGATCAAGAAAGATGGAACGGGCGTGTCCGATCTTCGCCCTCGCGTGCTTCCCCTCTGCTAGGGGGATACCCACCGCGCACCGGCCAAAGCGGACCAGATGTATCGTCGATCGAGTCGATATCCGATCGCGACCGCTGCCTGAGGTCCGATCGTTGTACGAATGGCGGGAATGCCCCGCGCGGGGACGTCCCGGGACAGAAACGGCGGAAAAGCATGTCGGTGAGCGAGTCGGAGACGGAGACCGGACCACTGGAGGTCTGGATCGACCAGGATCTGTGCACCGGCGACGGCATCTGCGCGCAGTACGCGCCCGAGGTCTTCGAACTGGACATCGACGGCCTGGCCTATGTGAAGGGCGCCGACGACGAGTTGCGCCAGCAGCCCGGCGAGACGGTGCCGGTGCCGCTGACGCTCCTTCAGGACGTGGTGGACTCGGTGAAGGACTGCCCGGGCGACTGCATCCACGTCCGCCGGGCCGCCGACCGGGTCGAGGTGTACGGCCCGGACGCGGAGTAGGCGCCCCCGGTCCTGGCGGAGTTCAGGTCCGGCTGAGCGGGGCGGCGGTCTGGGAACGGTCCCAGCCGCCGCCCTTGCGCGTCCAGGTGAGGTCGAGTGAGATGTCCGGTTCGAAGCGCGGCACGTCGTCACCGGAGTAGCCCTGGGCGTGGCCGGTCACGGCCCCGTCGCTGCGCAGCGCCAGCCGGCCGACCGTGAGGTTCTCACGCTCCGACAGCAGGGTGGCCAGGACGACGGGTCGGCCGCCGGCGGGGCCGGGGCCGAGCAGGTAGACGGCGTCCGGCGGGGTGCCGTTCTCGGCCGCGCAGTGCGCGGCGGCGACGGTGCCGGGCCGGCCGTCGCCCAGGTCGGCGGCGAAGCTGATGGCGATCTTGACCGGGAACGGTCCGCAGTCCAGGGGGAGTTCGGCCGCGGCCGGGTCGGGGGCGACGGCGGCCGGAAGGGCCTTCGGGGTCGGCCGGGCCGGGCCGGGGGTCCCGGTCGCGGGGGCGGCGGCGAGTGCGGCCGCCACCACGGCGGCGCAGCCGGCGACGGTGAGGGCCCAGTGCCAGGGGGCGGTCCCGGCCCGGCCGGGCGCGGTGCCGCCCCCGGGGCCCTGCCGTCCGGAAGTGTGCTGTCCAGCCGTCGTCCCGACCGCGGTCTCCACCAGGCGTCCCCTCCAGTGGTCTGTGTGAGCGAGCATCGTCCCACACCGGGGCGGCCGTTGGAGGGCCCGGGGTGCCCCTCCGGGCAGCGCGAAGGGGCGGTACGACGACGCGTACCGCCCCTTCGACGGAGTGCTAGCCGAGGTCGGTCGGACCGTCGGTCTCGGTACGGGCTGCGGCGCGGGCCGCGGCGCGCTCCTGCAACGAGCGCTCGGGCGACCCGTTGTCGTAGTCCTCGCCGTAGGCGCCCTTGGCCGGGCGGCGGCGGCGCAGCGGCGGCTCGACGCCGTCGGCCAGCCGGCGGGAGGTGAGCAGGAAGCCGGTGTGACCGATCATCCGGTGGTCCGGGCGGACCGCCAGGCCCTCCAGGTGCCAGGTGCGGACCATGGTCTCCCAGGCCTGCGGCTCGGTGAAGGTGCCGTGCTCGCGCAGCGCCTCGACGGTCTTGGACATCTGCGTGGTGGTGGCCACGTAGCAGCAGATGAGGCCACCGGGGACGAGCGCCTTGGAGGCGACGTCCAGACACTCCCAGGGGGCGAGCATGTCCAGGATGACGCGGTCGACGTCGGCCTCGACCAGGTTGTCCTGGAGGTCGCCGACGGTGAGCTTCCACGCCGGGTGGGGCCCGCCGAAGTAGCGCTCGACGTTGCCCTTGGCGATGTCGGCGAAGTCCTGCCGGCGCTCGTAGGAGGCGAGCATGCCGGTGTCTCCGACGGCGCGCAGCAGGTAGGTGGAGAGCGCGCCGGATCCGACGCCGGCCTCCACCACGCGGGCGCCCGCGAAGATGTCGGCCATCGCCAGGATCTGCCCCGCGTCCTTGGGGTAGATCACGGCGGCGCCGCGCGGCATGGACAGGACGTAGTCGGGGAGCAGGGGGCGCAGCGCGAGGTACGGGACGTTCCCCGTGGTGCGCACGACCGTGCCCTCGGGGGCGCCGATCAGCTCGTCGTGGGGGAACGCACCCTTGTGGGTGTGGAACTGGTTCCCGGCCTGGAGCGTGAACGTGTAGTGGCGGCCCTTGGGGTCGGTCAGCTGGACCTGGTCCCCGACCTGGAAGGGCCCGCGTCGGCGGGTGGCACCGGTCGGTTCGGACATGCGGACAATCCTAAGGGAAGCGGACGGCCCCGCCCGACCGGGGTGATCGTCGGCCCCGGCGGCGCGGTCAGGACCGGCCGGTGACCGCCGCGGTCAGACGCTGTTCGATGTCGGTGAGCGCGGCCACCCCGTACACCCGGCCGTCCTCCTCGACGACCAGGTACTCGCCGGCCGGGGTCGCCCGGACGGCACGCAGCAGGTCCTCGCCGGCGAGGTCGGCGGAGAGCCGCAGGCCGGGTTCGAGGTCGCGGGCGAGCGGGCCGACGGCGACCCAGGGACGGCGGTGCTCGGGGATGCCCCGGACGGCGGACTCCCGGACGATGGCGATCGGGTCGCCGCGCCCGTCGACCACGACGACGGCACCGGCCCCGGCCTCGCCGGCGCGGCGCATGGCCTCGCCGAGCGGGGTGTCGGCGGTGACCTCGACGGTCCGGCGGGCGAGGTCGCGCAGCCGCAGCCCGGGCAGGACCTCCTTCAGCCGGGCGTTGCGCAGGGCGCCGCCGGCGCCGTTCCAGATGACGGCGGCCAGGACGGCGGCCAGGACGGCGTCGATCATGGTGTCGGTGCGGCTGCGTTCGAGGTCGCGGGCGGCGCTGACCAGGGGCAGCCCGATCAGCACGGCGACGGCCAGGCCGCGGCCGGCCCAGGCGGCCGCGACGGTGCCGGCCATCGGGCGGCCGGTGGCCGCCCAGACCACGGCGCGCAGCATCCGGCCGCCGTCCAGCGGCAGGCCGGGCAGCAGGTTGAAGGCGGCGACGACGAGGTTGGAGACCATCAGGCCGGTGAGCAGCACCCCGGGGACGGTGGTCAACTCGACGGCCTGGAGCGCGAGGAAGAAGAGACCGCCCAGGACCAGCGAGAGCAGCGGTCCGACGAAGGCGAGCCAGAACTCGCGCCCGGGGCTCTCGGCCTCCTTCTCGATCTCGGAGACGCCGCCGAAGAACTGGAGCTGGATGCGGCGGACACCGAGCCGGTAGCGGAGCGCGACCAGCGTGTGGGCCAGCTCGTGCACCAGGACGGAGCCGTAGAACGCGACCGCGAAGGAGAACGCGACGAGGTAGCGGGCGCCGCCGAGCTCGGGCAGGACGCGGTCGAGCTGGCCGCCGAAGACCCAGGTGATCAGCGCGGCGATGACGAACCAGGACGGGGTGACGTACACCGGGACGCCGAAGGGGCGGCCCACCAGGATGCCGCCGCGGGGCTCCGGGTCCTCGGACGGCGGGGCTCCGGGACGGTTGCCGCCGCCGTGCGGTGGCTGGTCGGAGGTCTGCTGCCCCCTGCTGTCGCTCACCGGTGTCCCTTCGTCCGTCTCCCCCGCGCCGCGCCTCACGCCGGTGCGCCCACGCTACGTGATCGGGACGGCCGGGCGCCGCGCGCCCCTCGCTTCTCCCTGCCTCATACCCCGTGGCGGGTTCCGGCAGCACCGTGGCAGCGGGATGACGGCGCAGGGCAATAGGGTCGGGGTATGCAGCAGACCGACACCAGCAGCGCCGAGGTGGTCGCGCCCCGCCCGGCGGCGCCCCCGACCGGCCTGTCCCCGTCCCGCGCGGGGGACTTCCTGACCTGCCCGCTGCTGTACCGGCTGCGGGTGATCGACCGGCTCCCGGAGCCGCCGAGCTCGGCGGCGACCAGGGGCACCCTGGTGCACGCGGTGCTGGAGCGGCTGTTCGACAGCCCGGCGGCCGAGCGGACGCCGGAGCGGGCCCTGGGCCTGCTGCGCCCGCAGTGGGAGCGGCTGCTGGGCGAGCGCCCGGAGCTGTCCGGCCTCTTCCCGGAGGACCCGGACGGCGCGGCGCTGACCCTCTGGCTGGCCGACGCCGAGAAGCTGCTCGCCCAGTGGTTCCGGCTGGAGGACCCGACCCGGCTGCATCCGGTGGAGCGCGAGCTCTACGTGGAGACGGCGCTGGACTCCGGGCTGCTGCTGCGCGGCTACATCGACCGGGTGGACGTCGCCCCCACCGGCGAGGTGCGGCTGGTCGACTACAAGACCGGCCGGGCGCCCTCGCGGGACTTCGAGGGCAAGGCGATGTTCCAGATGAAGTTCTACGCGCTGGTGGTCTGGCGGTGGAAGGGCGTGATCCCCCGGCGGCTGCAGCTGGTCTACCTGGGCGGCGGCGGGGACGTGGTCAGCTACGACCCGGACGAGGCCGACCTGCTCGCGGTGGAGCGCAAGCTGCTGGCGCTGTGGGAGCGGATCGGCCACGCGGTGGCGACCGGTGACTTCCCGGCGACCCGCAACCGGCTCTGCGGCTGGTGCGACCACCAGGCCAGCTGCCCGGAGTTCGGCGGCACGCCCCCGCCGTACCCGCTGCCGCTGGCGCGCACGTCTGACGAGGACGATCCCACGGGGGATCCGATGAGCAAGGAGTCCTAGGTGACGATCCGAGTGCTGCTGGTCGACGACCAGCCGCTGCTCCGCACCGGTTTCCGGATGATCCTGGAGGCCGAGTCCGACCTGGTGGTGGTCGGCGAGGCCGGCGACGGCCAGCAGGCCCTGGACCAGGTGCGGGCGCTGCAGCCCGACGTGGTGCTGATGGACATCCGGATGCCGCGGATGGACGGCGTGGAGGCGACCCGCCGGATCGCCGGTCCGGGGCGGGACGGCCCGGCCAAGGTGCTGGTGCTGACCACCTTCGACCTGGACGAGTACGTGGTGGAGGCGCTGCGCGCGGGTGCGAGCGGCTTCCTGCTGAAGGACGTGCCGGCCGAGGAGCTGGTGCAGGCGATCCGGGTGGTGGCGGACGGTGCGGCGATGCTGGCGCCGTCGATCACCCGGCGGCTGCTGGACATGTACGCCACCAAGCTGCCCTCCGGTGAGGAGGCCCCGCCGCAGGCGCTGAACGCGCTGACCGAGCGGGAGCTGGAGGTGCTGAAGCTGGTGGCGCGCGGGCTGTCGAACGCGGAGATCGCCGCGGAGCTGTTCGTCAGCGAGACGACGGTGAAGACGCACGTCGGCCACGTGCTGACCAAACTGCAGCTGCGCGACCGGGTGCAGGCGGCGGTGTACGCGTACGAGAGCGGGCTGGTCCGTCCCGGCGCGCTCTGACCCGGACGTGCCGGAGGCCCGGCCGCTCCCCTGCCGGGGGGCGGCCGGGCCTCCGTACGGGGGCTACTTGCCGACCCGGCCGATCTCCCAGAAGCGGAAGAAGCCGGTGGTGTCGACGGTCGACTCCACGCCGGTGATGTTGGAGCGGGAGGCGAAGAACGACTTGTTCTGGAACAGCGGGATCAGCGGGGCGTTCGTGGCCACGATGCCCTGGATCTGGCCGTAGGCCGTCGTCGCGGCGGCGCGGTCGGCCTGCTTGAGGGTGTCCGGCACGAGCTTCTGGCTGATCTGCGGGTCGTCCCAGCCGTGGTGGTAGGCGCCGCCCTCGACGACCAGCGGGGCGACGTAGTTGTCCGGGTCCGGGTAGTCGGCGAACCAGCCGATCGTGTACATCTGGTACTTGCCCTCGGCCCAGCCCTTCTTGAAGGCGTCCCAGTCGGGCTCGTGCTGGACGGTCACCTGGAACAGGCCGCCGGCCTCAAGCTGCTTCTTCAGCGTCTCGGACTCGGCGCCCTCGGCGCGCGAGCGCGACCAGGTGAGGGTGATCTTGACCGGCGTCTGGACCTTGGCGGCGGTGAGGATCGCCTTCGCCTTGGTGACGTCCTGGTCGCCGTAGCGGTCGAAGAAGGCCGTGTTGTGGCCGCTGACGCCGGCCGGGACCATCGAGTAGAGCGGCTGGACGGTGCGGGCGAAGACGTCGCGGGCCAGGGCCTTGCGGTCGACCAGCTGGGCGGCGGCCTGCCGGACGGCGACGTTGCCGCCGACCGGGTCCTTGGTGTTGAAGACCAGGTAGCGGGTGTCGCTGCTGTCGCCCTCGACGACGCGCAGGTCGGTCTTGCCGCCCTGCTGGTCGGAGAGGATCTGGGCGGCGGTGTTGGGCTCCAGGCTGTTGTCGGCGAGGTCGACCTCGCCCTTGTCCAGCGAGGCCTTGAGGTCGGCGGGCTTGTCGAAGTACCGCAGGGTGAACTTCTTGTTCCGCAGCTTGGCGTCGCCGGTGTACTTGTCGTTGGGCGACAGCACGACCTTGCCCGGGCCGCCGGTGCCGCCGGCCATCGGCTCGATCGAGTCGATCTTGTACGGGCCGGAGCCGACCAGCTTGTCGTTGCCGAGCAGCTTGTCGGCCGGGAAGACCTCCTGGTCGACGATGGCGCCGGCCGGACCGGCCAGCTTGGCCGGGAGGGTGGCGTCGGGCTGGCCCAGGTGGAAGACCACCTCGGTGTCGCCCTTGGCCTCGACCGACTTGATCGAGGAGAGCAGCCCGGCCGGGCCGCTCTGGTCGTTGATCTTCAGCGTCCGCTGGATCGAGAAGACGACGTCGGCGGCGGTGAGCGCGTGCCCGTTGGAGAACTTCAGGCCGGACTTCAGCGTGCAGCGGTACTGGGTGGCCTCGCCCGCGGTGAACTCGCAGGACTGGGCGGCGTCCGGGCCGGGCGCGCTGGAGGCGGCCGGGTAGCTGAGCAGCGACTGGAAGGTGTTGCGCAGCAGCAGCCAGGAGCCGGCGTCGTACGCGCCGGCCGGGTCCAGGGCGTTGGTCACCGAGGTGGTGCCCATGGTGATCGCCTTGTCGCCGTCCCCCTTGACGGCGTCGGTCACCGAGCCGCAGCCGGCCACCGAGGCGGCCACGAGTCCGGCGCAGCCGAGCACGGCCAGTCGTTCAGCTGAAGTCTTCACGGGTCGCGTCCTTCGGGGTGCGGTCCGGCCGGAGGGCCGGGGGCCCGCGAGCCGGTTGCCTCCTGGGTTGCGGAGGGGGGCGCGCGCGAGCCGGGCGCCCGTGCGACCGCGGGCAGGACGGGGTTGCCCGTCAGCGGCGGTGCCTGGGCTCGGGGGTGGGGAACGAACTGGAGTAGCGTGCCATATCGAACACACACCCCCGATACCCCCACAGGTGACAGTTGGGACACGGGGGGACGGCACCGGACAGGGCCGTCCTGCGAGTTGTCAGCCAATGCCCGTTTTCTCCCCGGGCCGTCGAGGGCCGGAGCCGGTCCGGACCGACTACCGGCCGGTAGTGCTCATGTGCAATGAGACGACAATCACACCCGTGAGGCGACGAGGGAGCGGAGCAGCTCGAGGTCGACCTGCTCCAGCGACGACAGCACCAGCCGGCCGGGCGCCGGCTCGATCGCCGCCACCGAGGGCACCGCGATCACGGGACAGCCGGCCGCCTCGGCCGCGCGCACCCCGGTCGGCGCGTCCTCCACCACCACGCAGCGGGCCGGATCGGCGCCCAGCCGGCGCGCCGCCTCCAGGTACGGGTCAGGGTGCGGCTTGGTGCGCGGCACCTCGTCCCCCGCGACCGTGAAGGCGAAGTGCTCGGCGCCCAGCGAGCGCAGCACGATGTCGATGATGTGCCGGTGGGAGGCGGAGACCAGGGCGGCCGGGACGCCGTGCGCGGCGAGCGTGTTGAGCAGCCGCTCCGCACCCGGCATCAGCGGCACCCCGCCGGCCAGCAGGTCCACGAACCGCTGGTTGATCAGCACGGTCAGGTCGGCCGGTGCGAGGTCCACGCCCGTGGTGGCGAGCAGGTAGTCGATCACCCGGCTCATCGGGCCGCCGACCACCTGCGCACGGTCCTTCTCGTCGAGCGCGTAGCCGAGCTCGGCGAAGAGCGAGGCCTCCGCCTGCCACCAGTAGTCCTCGGTGTCCACCAGCGTTCCGTCCATGTCCAGCAGCACCGCCTGCAGGCCCTGCCCGTCGCCCGGGTCGAGGGTCTGGATGGCGGTGGAGATGGTGGTCATGGCGGGATCCTTCCGTCCGTGCCCCCGGATCGGCTCCGGGGATGACACAGGCCGGCCCGCTGGTGAGCGGACCGGCCCGTTCAGGATCATCAAGGATACGCCCGGCCCGTCCGGATCGGGCGAACGCTGCGCAGCATCCGGATTACCGCGCGTTGAAGTACTTGGCCTCCGGGTGGTGGATCACGATCGCGTCGGTGGACTGCTCCGGGTGCAGCTGGAACTCCTCGGAGAGGACCACGCCGATCCGCTCGGGCTTCAGCAGGTCGGCGATCTTGGCGCGGTCCTCCAGCTCCGGGCACGCCCCGTAGCCGAGGGAGAACCGCGCGCCCCGGTACTTCAGCGCGAACATGTCCCGGACGTCCTGCGGGTCCTCGTCGCCGAAGCCCAGCTCGAAGCGGACCCGGGCGTGCCAGAACTCGGCCAGCGCCTCGGCCAGCTGGACGGAGAGGCCGTGCAGCTCCAGGTAGTCGCGGTAGGAGTTGTCGGCGAACAGCTCGTTGGCCGCCTCGGAGATCCGGTTGCCCATGGTGACCACCTGGAGGCCGAGCACGTCGCGGACCCCGGACTCCTCCGGGCGGAAGAAGTCGGCCAGGCAGAGCCGGCGCCCGCGCCGCTGGCGCGGGAAGGTGAAGCGGGTCCGCTCGGTGCCGTCCTCGTGGAAGACGATCAGGTCGTCGCCCTTGGAGTTGGCCGGGTAGAAGCCGTAGATGACGGCCGCCTCCAGCCATCCCTCGGTCTGCAGCCGGTCCAGCCACATCCGCAGCCGCGGCCGGCCCTCGGTCTCCACCAGCTCCTCGTACGAGGGGCCGTCCCCGCTCCGGGCGGCCTTCAGGCCCCACTGGCCCTTGAACAGGGCGTCCTCGTCCAGCCAGCTCGCGTAGTCGGCGAACGGCACGCCCTTGACGATCCGGTCGCCCCAGAACGGCGGCTCGGGCACCCGGTTGTCGACGGCGACGTCCGAGCGGATCTGGCCGAGGTTGACCTCCTCGGGCTCCTCGACCTCCACCCGTGCGTGCCGGCGCTGCTTCAGCTCCGGCAGGGTGGCGCCCGGCACACCGCGCTTGACCGCGATCAGCGCGTCCATCAGCCGCAGGCCCTCGAAGGCGTCCCGGGCGTAGCGGACCTCGCCCTCGTAGATCTCGTGCAGGTCCTGCTCGACGTAGGCGCGGGTGAGCGCGGCACCGCCGAGGATCACCGGGTAGTCGGCCGCCAGCTTGCGCTGGTTCAGCTCCTCCAGGTTCTCCTTCATGATCACGGTGGACTTCACCAGCAGGCCGGACATCCCGATGACGTCGGCCCGGTGCTCCTGCGCGGCGTCCAGGATCGCCGAGACCGGCTGCTTGATGCCCAGGTTGACCACGTTGTAGCCGTTGTTGGACAGGATGATGTCGACCAGGTTCTTGCCGATGTCGTGGACGTCGCCCTTGACGGTGGCCAGCACGATGGTGCCCTTGCCCTCGTCGTCGGACTTCTCCATGTGCGGCTCCAGGTGCGCCACCGCGGTCTTCATCACCTCGGCGGACTGGAGCACGAACGGCAGCTGCATCTGGCCGGAGCCGAACAGCTCGCCGACCACCTTCATGCCGGCCAGCAGCGTGCTGTTGACGATCTCCAGCGCCGGGCGCTCCGTCAGCGCCTCGTCGAGGTCGGCCTCCAGGCCGTTCCGCTCGCCGTCGATGATCCGCCGCTGCAGGCGCTCCTCCAGCGGAAGCGCGGCCAGCTCCTCCGCCTTGGACGCCCGGACGGAGGCCGAGGAGACGCCCTCGAAGAGCCGGAGCAGCTTCTGCAGCGGGTCGTAGCCCTCGCTGCGGCGGTCGTAGACCAGGTCGAGGGCGACCTCGCGCTGGTCCTCGGGGATCCGGGCCATCGGCACGATCTTGGAGGCGTGCACGATCGCCGAGTCCAGGCCCGCCTCGACGCACTCGTTCAGGAAGACCGAGTTGATCACCATGCGGGCGGCCGGGCTGAGGCCGAAGGAGATGTTGGACAGGCCGAGGGTGGTCTGCACGTCCGGGTGGCGGCGCTTGAGCTCGCGGATCGCCTCGATGGTCTCGATGCCGTCGCGGCGGGACTCCTCCTGCCCGGTGCCCAGGGTGAACGCCAGGCAGTCGACCAGGATCGAGCCCTCGTCGATGCCGTACTCGGTGGTGAGCTGGGCGATCAGCCGCTCGGCGATCTCGACCTTCTTGTCGGCGGTGCGGGCCTGGCCCTCCTCGTCGATGGTCAGCGCGATCAGGCCGGCGCCGTGCTCGCGGGCCAGCGAGGCGATCCGCCCGAAGCGGGTGTCCGGGCCGTCGCCGTCCTCGTAGTTCACCGAGTTCAGCAGGGCGCGCCCGCCGAGCGACTCCAGACCCGCGCGCAGCACCTCCGGCTCGGTGGAGTCCAGCACGATCGGCAGGGTGGAGGCCGTCGCCAGCCGGCCGGCGATCTCCTTCATGTCGGCGACGCCGTCGCGGCCGACGTAGTCCACGCAGAGGTCCAGCAGGTGCGAGCCGTCCCGGATCTGGTCCCGGGCGATCTCCACGCAGGCCTGCCAGTCGCCGGCCAGCATCGACTCGCGGAACTTCTTCGAACCGTTGGCGTTGGTGCGCTCGCCGATCGCCAGGTACGAGGTGTCCTGGCGGAAGGGCACCGCCTGGTAGAGCGAGGCCGCCGAGGGCTCGGGACGCGGGTCGCGCACGGTGACCGGCCGGCCCTGGACCCGCTCGACCACCTGGCGCAGGTGCTCGGGGGTGGTGCCGCAGCAGCCGCCGACCAGCGACAGCCCGTACTCGCGGGTGAAGACGTCGTGCGCGTCGGCCAGCTCGGCCGGGCTCAGCGGGTAGTGCGCGCCGTCCTTGCCCAGCACCGGCAGACCGGCGTTCGGCATGCAGGAGAGGCCGATCCGCGCGTTCTTGGCCAGGTACCGCAGGTGCTCGCTCATCTCGGCCGGGCCGGTGGCGCAGTTCAGCCCGATGTAGTCGACGCCGAGCGGCTCCAGCGCGGTCAGCGCGGCTCCGATCTCGGAGCCCAGCAGCATGGTGCCGGTGGTCTCCACGGTCACCTGGACCAGCACCGGGAGGTCGAGGCCCGCGTCCGCGAGGGCGGCCTTGGAACCCAGGATCGCGGCCTTGGTCTGCAGCAGGTCCTGGCTGGTCTCCACCAGCAGGGCGTCCGCACCGCCGGCGATCAGGCCCGCCGCGTTCTGCCGGAAGCCCTCGCGGAGCGTCGCGTACGGGGCGTGGCCGAGGGTCGGCAGCTTGGTGCCGGGGCCGATCGAGCCGAGCACCCAGCGGGTCCGGCCGTCGGTCCCGGTGTGCTGGTCGGCGGCCTCGCGGGCGATCCGGGCCCCGGCCTCGGAGAGCTCGAAGACGCGCTCCGGGATGTCGTACTCGCCGAGCGCCGAGTGGTTGGCGCCGAAGGTGTTGGTCTCCACGCAGTCCACGCCCACCGCGAAGTACGCGTCGTGGACGGAGCGGACGATGTCGGGCCGGGTCAGGTTGAGGACCTCGTTGCAGCCCTCCAGGTCCTGGAAGTCCTCCAGCGTCGGGTCCTGGGCCTGGAGCATGGTGCCCATCGCCCCGTCGGCGACCACCACACGGGTGGCCAGCGCCTCACGCAGCGCGTTCGCGCGGCTCTGCTGGGTGACGGACGGGTCGGCTGCAGTGGCCATGGGGCTTCTCCCTGGGTGCGACGGCTGTCGGCTTTGCGCACCCGCTGAGTCGGGGACGCACGTGGCCAGGGTATCCGGCCCCTGCTGGGAGCAGAGCACCCATTTCGTATCCTGAGCCCTCGTCCGCGAGGGGAGAGCGACGCTATGGGTGGATTCCGGACACGTGCGGGTCGGATCGGGGCGGTTCCCGCCGCCTGGGCCCGGGCGCTGCGCGTCCGCTGGCGGAGCTGGTCCCGATGGCGGAAGTCGCTGGCAACGGCGCTGGTGGCGCTGGCCGTCGTGGTGGTGCCGATCGGCTCGGCGGCCCTCGCGCTGCGCCTCCAGTACGTCGGCGACCCGTCGCCCGAGGCGCGTACCCGCGGTCGCGACGCGGTCTGGCTCGGCCACGCCTGGGTCGACGGCCGGAAGGGTGACGCGGACATCGCCGCGCTCGCCCGGCGGCTGGCCGGAACCGGCATCCGGGACCTGTACGTGCACACCGGCCCGCTGGAGCACGACGGCTCCCTGCCGCCCTCCGTGCACCCCCGGGCCCGCTGGTTCACCGAGGAGGCGCACCGGGCGCTGCCCGGGATCCGGGTGCAGAGCTGGCTGGGCGACGAGGTCAAGCCCGAGAAGGACGCGCTGGACCTGGAGGACGCCGCCACCCGGGACCGGGTCACCGCCTCCGCCCGCCAGGTGCTCGATCTCGGCTTCGACGGCGTGCACTTCGACATGGAGCCGATCCGGCCCGGTTCGAAGGGCTGGCTCGCCCTGCTCGACCAGGTCCGCCCGGTCACGGCCGAACGCGGCACCAGGCTCTCGGTGGCCGTCCCGCAGATCGATCCGCTGCCTTACCAGCACAACGTGGCCATCGCGTTGACCGACCACGGCAAGTGGTGGGATCAGGCCTATTTCGCCGAGACCGCCCGCCGGGTCGACCAGGTCGCCGTGATGACGTACGACTCCAGCATGCCGACCGAGTCGCTGTACGGCGGCTACAACGCCTACCAGACCGAGCTCGCGCTGGAGGCCACCCCGGAGGACGTGGACCTGCTGATGGGCCTGCCGTTCTACTGGGAGGACAAGTGGGGCCACTGGGGTCGCGCCGAGACGGTGACCGCCGGCATCCGGGGCATCCGGCTGGGCCTGGGCCGGTACGACCTCGACCGGCAGAACTTCGGTGTCGGGCTGTACGTGGACTTCGCCGCGACCGAGCAGAACTGGACGGACTACCGGCGCCACTGGGTCCGCTGAGCGGGGCCGGGGCCCGTACGGGCCCCGGCCTCAGGCCGGCGAGGCGGGGAGCGGGGCGGCCATCCGGTGGGCCAGGTCGCCCAGGAAGCGGCGGACGGTGGCGTCCTCGCCCGTCACGTAGTGCAGGACGGCCCGGTAGAACGGTCCGTAGACCTCGCCGCGTTCGGTGACGGTCAGCGTGCAGCCCCCGCCGACCGGCGTCAGCCGGTACGTCCAGGTGCCGCCGTACGGGAGGTCGCGGTCCGCGATCCCGGTCACCAGGCGGTGCGGGGCCTCGCTCTCCAGCACCTCGTAGGTGGTGTGCCCGTGCCGGCCGTACTCGCGCCAGCGGGCCAGGCCGTCGGCGGTCGCGGGCAGGACCTCGACGTGGGCCAGGCCCTGGCGCCAGGCCGGGTGGAGGCCGAGGTCGGTCAGCACCTCCCAGACCGCGCCGGGCGACTGGGTCAGCTCCAGACCGCCCTCGCTGACGTGCTCCACCGGCAGCCTCCGACCGGCGGCCAGCGTCGCCAGTACCGCACCGGCCCCGGTCGCCAGCACCACGCCGGCACCGGTCCACAGCCGTCCGTTCATCCGTCGGCTCCTCACGCCCCGCGTCCGGCCCCGCCTCCATCATCGCGCCGCACCGCCGGGCGGGCGCGCCGCGGCGGCCAGGCAGCGCGGCGACCGCCCGGACGAGCGGGGGGAGGAGGGGCCGGCCGGGGAACGGGCGAGCGGCGGGATAACCGCTGGATCGTGGCGCCCGCCTCCCCCAGACTGTCCCGGTGCCCGCCGGAACGGGGCTTCAAAGCCCGTAGGCTGGGCAGGTAGGGACCATGGAGCGAGGCGTTCCATGGGTGACGAGAGGTTCGACCGTCGGCATCCGGCCCGCCGGCATCCGGGCACGGCCGGATGGGGCGGCGGCAGCCGACCGGAGGGAGACGCTGGGTGATCGAGCTGGAAGATGTTCCCGAGTTGATCGACCCGGTGATGGTCTGCGCCTTCGAGGGGTGGAACGATGCGGGCGACGCCGCCTCCGCGGCACTGGCGCATCTGGACGAGACCTGGGGCGGCAAGGTCTTCGCCGCCCTCGACGCGGAGGACTACTACGACTTCCAGGTCAACCGGCCCACGGTCTGGCTGGACGGCGGCGTCCGCCGGATCACCTGGCCCACCACCCGGCTCTCGGTGATCCGGGTGACCGAGCCGACCACCCGGGACGTCGTGCTGGTGCGCGGCATCGAGCCCAGCATGCGCTGGCGCTCGTTCTGCAACGAGCTGCTCAACTTCGCGCACGAGCTCGGGGTCGAGCTGGTCGTGATCCTGGGCGCCCTGCTCGGCGACACCCCGCACAGCCGCCCGGTGCCGGTCAGCGGGGTCACCTCCGACCCCGATCTGGCCCGCCGCCTGGAGCTGGAGGAGAGCCGGTACGAGGGTCCGACCGGGATCGTCGGGGTGCTCCAGGAGGCGTGCACGCACGCCGGGGTGCCGGCGGTGACGCTCTGGGCCGCGGTGCCGCACTACGTCGCGCAGCCCCCCAACCCGAAGGCGACCCTCGCGCTGGTGAACAAGCTGGAGGACCTGCTGGACCTGCGCATCCCCCCGGGCGAGCTCGGCGAGGACGCCCGGGCCTGGCAGCTGGGGGTGGACCAGCTGGCCGCCGAGGACAGCGAGGTCGCCGAGTACGTCCAGCAGCTGGAGGAGGCCCAGGACACCGCCGACCTGCCGGAGGCCTCGGGCGACGCGATCGCCCGCGAGTTCGAGCGGTACCTGCGGCGGCGGGAGAACGTCGGACCGACCGGTGAGAAGCCGGTCGCCGGGCACGCCACGGCGGAGCGCCCGAGCGAGCCGGAGTCACCCGGCTCCCGGGAGAGTCAGGACGGCGCCGAGGAGGACTGACACCTCCCCGCGCGGTCGTCGGCGCAGCCGCTCACCGCACTCCACCGCCTGCGTCGAGGGGGTGACGGGACCGTGGTCCCGTCACCCCCTCGACGTGTCCGCGCCCGCGCGGCGGTGGCGTCCTCGGCCGGACGCCCGCGCCGCGGAGCGGCCGACGGCTACAGCGCGATGCCGAGCAGCGCGTCCACGGTGCGGGTGACCAGGCCGGGCGCGCCGATGTCGGACCCGCCCCCGGTCTGCTGGCGCTCCGCCCAGCGGTCCACCGCGGCGAGCGCGGCGGGCGCGTCCAGGTCCTCGGCGAGCGCCGCGCGGACCTCGGTGAGCAGCTGCTCGGCGTCCGGTCCGTCCGGGCGGCTGACCGCGGCGCGCCAGCGGGCGAGGCGCTCGACGGCCTCGTCCAGGGTGGCCTTGGTCCACTCCCAGTCCTCGCGGTAGTGGTGCGAGAGCAGGGCGAGGCGGATCGCGGCCGGGTCGACGCCCTCCCGGCGCAGGGCCGAGACGAAGACCAGGTTGCCGCGGGACTTCGACATCTTGTGCCCGTCCAGGCCGACCATGCCGGCGTGCACGTACGTCTTGGCGTACGGGTGGGCGCCGGTGGCGACCTGGGCGTGCGCGGCGCCCATCTCGTGGTGCGGGAAGGACAGGTCGCTGCCGCCGCCCTGGATGTCGAAGGACATCCCCAGGTACTGCAGGGCGATCGCGACGCACTCGATGTGCCAGCCGGGGCGGCCGTGGCCGAGCTCGGTGTCCCAGGCCGGCTCGCCCGGACGGGCGGCGAGCCAGAGCAGCGCGTCCAGCGGGTGGCGCTTGCCGGGGCGGTCCGGGTCGCCGCCACGCTCGGCGAAGACCGGGTGCATGGCCTCGCGGGCGAGCCCGGAGACCTCGCCGAAGTGCGGGTCGGACTCGACGGAGAAGTAGATGTCGCCGTCCAGCTCGTAGGCGGCCCCGCTCGCCAGCAGCTTCTGGACCAGCGGGACGATCCACGGGATCGACTCCACGGCGCCGATGTAGTGGGCCGGCGGGAGCAGCCTCAGGGCGGTCATGTCCTCGCGGAAGAGCGCGGTCTCGCGCTCGGCCAGCACCGTCCAGTCCTGTCCGGTGGCGACGGCGCGCTCCAGCAGCGGGTCGTCCACGTCGGTGACGTTCTGGACGTACAGGACGTCGTGGCCGGCGTCCTTCCACACGCGCTGCACCAGGTCGAAGGCGTTGTAGGTGGCGGCGTGGCCCATGTGGGTCGCGTCGTAGGGCGTGATGCCGCAGACGTAGATCCGGGCGGCGCCGTCCTGCGGCACGACCTCCCGGACGACACCCGTAGCGGTGTCGTGGATACGAAGGGGGAGCCCCTGACCAGGCAGGGCGGGAACCTCGGAAGCGGGCCAGGCATGCATGGGAATGACTTTAACCGCGCGAACATTTGAAAGCCTAACCAGTCGGGAAGATCGACTGGATTCGCCTGCTTTCGTTGCCTGAGCGGTTCTGGACTGATAGTGCGCATGGCTTGACGACCCCTGCCCGTTGGTGGGAGGGGTCCGATCGAGGCGCCCGGCCGGCCCTGCCGCCGACCGGGCGCTCGCGACCCACTGGTGATACGGCCGGAGCCGCTACAGCCGCTGCCAGAGGGCCGGAACGTTCGGCGGCTCCCAGCCCGGGAAGGCTGTGTGCCCCTGGAGGCAGCGGTAGGAGACGCCGGCATAGGTGACGCGGTCGCCCGCGTTGTAGGAGGTGCCCACGGTCCACGTCGTGGTCCCGCCCGTGGGGGTCGACGTCGGGGTCGAGGTCGGGGTCTGGGTGGGCGTCTGGGTGGGGGTCTGGGTCGGGTTGGGCGTCTGCGGCACGTTGAGGACGAAGTCGTACGTGCCCTCCTTCGCCGACCCGACCTGGCGGACGTTCATCAGCAGCCGCGCGTCGTAGATGGTGTCGGTGCTGTTGCGCGGCTCGTTCGGGAAGTAGAGCTGGGTGGTGAGCACCGGCCGGCCGGGCGCCTGGAGCTTGACGTGGATGTGCCGGGTGCGGCCCGGGTAGAGGCCGGGCACGATCGTGGTCAGGCTGAACGCGCCCTTGGCGTCGGTGAACTGGTGGCCGCGGAAGTTGAAGCCGGCGTTGTCGTAGGCGCCGTTGACGTCGGCCTGCCAGAAGTCCAGCAGTACACCGGAGATCGGCAGGCACGCGCGGCCGAAGACGAAGCCGCTGACGGTGAGCCGGGTGCCCGGCGTGCTGCTGGTGATCAGCGAGCTGCGCAGCGGGGAGTTGGGCTTGAAGTACGGGCCTTCGGTCTGCTCGATGGTGGGAGCGTCGCCGTCGTGGCAGGCCGGGGTGAAATCGGGGGTCTCGCCGGTGCCGACCCGGTCACGGGCCAGTGCGACGCCACCGCCGACCAGCAGCGGTGCGGTGCCGAGCACGGCGGCGGCCCTCAGGACGGTCTTGCGGCTGATCCGGCGGTCGATCGGACCGTCCGTCCCGGTGGTGGGCTCTTCGGACGCGGGCATGCGCCGACTCCTTCGGTGTGAGTGTGGGGGATCGTTCGTGCCAGGGGTAGGGGGACGGTGCAGGGACCCGCACCGGAGCCCGTGGGGGGCGGTCTGGGGGCGGCCCTTGCCATGGTGGGGGCATGACAAGGACCCGGCCGGCGACCGACCCGCTCGCGCCGGGCGGGCCGCCGGTGGCCAGCAGTCAAACTACGGGCCGTCCGGAGCCGCCGCGATGGACCTGATCCGGGGATCGTGGTGATTTCCTCCGACCCGGGTACGGAACTCCCCCGGCGTCATCCCGGTCTCCCGGCGGAAGAACCGGCAGAAGTACGCCGGATCACCGAACCCGGCCTCCCTGGAGACCTGGCGGACCGTCAGTTCGGTGCAGGCCAGCAGGCGTTTCGCCTCCAGGGTCTGCTGCTGGCGGATCAGCCGGCCCGGCGTCCGACCGGTCGCCTGTTTGACCATGGCCTGCAGGTGGCTCACCGAGACGCCCAGCTCGTGGGCGCAGGAGGCGACCGAACGCTGCACCCCGCCCGAGGTCGCGACCAGCCGGGTGAAGGCGGCGGCCAGATCGCCGGTGCGACCGGGGGACGCCCCCGGCCCGGCCGGCGAACAGGCCCGCAGCGCACGGACGATGAGAATGTGCAGACTGGCCCGCAGGACCCCCGGGTAGCCGGTCGGCCGGGCCCGGAACTCCTCCTCCATGTCGGCCAGCAGCGCGGCGATCGGGCCGGCCTGCTCGCCCAGCCGCACGGCCGGACGGGCCGCCAGGGTGCGCAGCGCGGCGAGGTCCTGGGGGTGGGCGAGCAGGAAGTCCTCGTTGAAGAGGACCACCTGCCCGGTGAGGTCGTCCGCGTCCGCCCAGTAGTGCACCTGGCCGGGCGCGATCACGCACAACTGCGGTGGTTGCAGCGACCGGTGGGCCAGGTCGAGGACGTGGGCGCCGCGTCCGCCGGTGACGTACACGATCTCGTAGAAGGAGTGCCGGTGGGGGAAGCCCGCGCGGGAGAGCGGGCCGATGGTGTCGAAACTGCCGATCGCGAAGGGGAGCAGATGCGGCAACGGGACCTGTAAGCGGTGCAGCGGCAGGTCCAGGTGGGGGGTGGTCCGTCGCTCGTCCATCGTCGCAGTGTGCGGCCGGTCCGGCATACCGGTCCAGACCACTTCCGGCTGCGGAGGCCCGTCGGACGCACGGGCGCGGCCGCGGCCGGGTGGTTCGGACACGGTGGTGTCGCGACGGGCCGGGCGCTACGGGCCGGATTCTGCGGCCGGGCCCCACCGCAGGGTTCCACGGCCGGGTCCTACGGCAGGGCGCCGCGGGCCGGGCTGCACGGCCGGACGGGGCGCTCCCCGCCCGGGTGTGCCCGGGTCAGATCGGCGGCCACGGGATGGACGGCCAGTCGTCGGACGGCAGCGGGTGGGCCCCGGTGACGCGCAGCGCCGCCACCCGCGCCCGGGTGGCGTCCAGTTCGGCGACGGTCAGGTGCGGCGCCAGCCGCGCCCCCAGCGCGCCGTCCAACTCCTCGGCCAGTCCGGCCAGCACCTCCGCGGACTCGGCGGGCAACGGCTGCCCGGCCCAGCCCCAGAGCAGGGTGCGCAGCTTGCCCTCGGTGTTGAAGGTGACGCCGTGGTCGATGCCGTAGATCCGGCCGTCGGCGGCCGGGATCAGGTGGCCGCCCTTGCGGTCCGCGTTGTTGAGCACGGCGTCCAGCACCGCGAGCCGCCGCAGCCGCTCGTCGTCGGGGTGCACCAGCAGGGCGGTGCGCCCGCCGCCCACCTCGGCCCGGACGATCGGCAACCAGCCCGCCTCCGCGCCGCGCGGGTCCTGGAGTGCGAGCAGCGGCTCGGCGTCCGGGTCCGGCTCCACCCAGAGCTGCACCATGCCCGGCCCGTGCGGGCCCTCGCGCAGCACGGTCGGCGGGATCAGCGCCCAACCGGTGGCGGCCGACACCTCGTACGCGGCGATCTCGCGGCCGGCCAGGGTGCCGTCCGGGAAGTCCCACAGCGGACGTTCGCCGGCCACCGGCTTGTAGACCGCCTGGGCGGTGCGGTCGTCCAGCGCGACGGTGCAGTAGAGCGCGGCGTTGGAGGCGTCGGTGAGCCGCCCGTGGACGGTCAGCGTGCCCTCGCGGAGCAGGCGCAGCGCGGTGGACGGGTCGGCGGCGAGCGCGGCGGCCGCCGCCGGGTCGGCCCGGGGCGCCTCGACGGTGTCGGCGCCCGTGTCGCCGTCGGTGGCCGTGTCACTACCGGTGGCCGTGTCGCCGTCGGTGGCCGTTCCGGGCCCGGGGGCGTCCGGCGCGGCGGTCGCGGGCCCGGCGGCGTCGGGGCCCTCGGCCCGGGGCGGGGTCCCGGTGTTCAGCGCCGGTAGCCGTTCGCGCGCGGGCACAGGTGGCCCTCCGGGTCGAGCGGCAGGTTGCAGAACGGGCAGGGCTTGCGACCGGCCGCCACCAGGTCCAGCGCCCGCTTGGCGAACACCCGGGCCATCGCGCCGGAGAGCCGCACCCGGAGCATGTCCGGGCCGTTCTCGTCGTCCTCGAAGACGGCGGCGCCCTCCTCCTCCTCGTCCTCGACCAGGGCCTGCGCCTCGACCACCAGGCAGCTGTCCACGGTGTCCCACGCCAGCGCCATCGTGCCGACCCGGAACTCCTGCTCCAGCGGCAGGTCCAGCGGCGCGGTGTCGAGCAGGTCCTGCGGGGCGGTCGGCGGGATGGACGCCGATCCGCCGCTGCGGCGCAGCGCCTCGTCGAGGACCTCCTCGATCCGCTCGGCGAGCGCGGTCACCTGGGTCTTCTCCAGCAGCACGCTGGTGATCCGCCCCCGGGCGCTCGCCTGGAGGTAGAACGCCCGGGCGCCGGGCTGGCCGACGGTGCCGGCCACGAACCGTTCGGGCTGGTCGTAGAAGTAGACCTGACGGGGCACGCTCTCGCTCCGGATCGTCTCGATCGTCGTAGGGATCGTTCGGGGATATGGGGGTCGGCCGGGGTCCGGGGGACTCATGGTCACCCTACGACCTCCCGGGCCGCGCCGGGGAGCCGAGCCCCGGGCGGGGAGGCCCGCGAACAGGGCACCGCGGGCGGAGGTTCGCCGCGACGGGCTGTCCGGCGCGGCCCCGGGCCGTGCGGTGGTGCTCAGGCCGTCCCGGTGGAGCCGCCGACCACGGCGTCCCCGCTCGACGCCGGGTCGCCCTCGGGCGCCCCCGGACCCCCCGGCCGGCCCGGGCCGGCCGGCCTCGGGGCCAGCGAGGTGAGGTCGCCGGAGTCACCCATCCTCAGCACGAAGGGGCGCCGCGCGGTGTAGCGGATCGCGGTCACCGAACAGGGGTCGACGTTGATCCGCTGGAAGTGGTCGAGGTGCAGACCGAGCGCGTCGGCCACCACCGCCTTGATCACGTCGCCGTGCGAGCAGGCGATCCAGACCGCGTCCTCGCCGTGCTCGGCCGCGACCTTCTCGTTCCACTCGCGGACCGCGCCGACCGTCCGGTGGCTCAGTTCGCGCAGCGACTCCCCGCCGGGGAACGCCGCCGCCGCCGCGTGGTCCTGGACGGTGCGCCAGAGCGGCTCCTTCGCCAGCTCCGCGAGCGGCCGGCCGGTCCAGTCGCCGTAGTGGCACTCGCCGAGCCGCTCGTCGAGGGCGGGCTCGCCCGGTGCGGAACCGCCCCTCTCGGGACCGGCCAGCTCGGGCCGGACCGCGAGCAGCGGCTCCAGGGTCTGCCGGCACCGCTCCAGGGGGCTGCTGACCGCCTGGACCAGCGGGATCCCGGCGAGTCGGCCGGCCAGCGCGGCCGCCTGCTCGCGCCCGGTGTCGTCGAGGTCCACCCCCGGGGTCCAACCGGCCAGGATTCCGGCGGTGTTCGCGGTGGAGCGGCCGTGGCGGACGAGCAGCAGGGTCGGCATGGGGCCCACCCTACGGCTTCCCGGCTCCCCGCGGGGTCGAAAGGATCTTGCCGGGCCGGGCTGAGGATCGCGCCGAGCCCGGCCGACGGCCCGCACCGCCGGTCGCGGCAGGTACCCCCCGGGGCGCCCCAGGGGCGACAATGACCCGCATGATCGTCCACTGCGCCATCTACCGGGACGGCCGCCCGGTCGCGACGCCCGCGGACCCCGCCGGCTCCCTCGCCGCCGCGCGGGCGGCAGGCCGGGGCGGCTTCGTCTGGATAGGCCTGTTCGAACCCACCACCGAGGAACTCGACGAGGTCAGCACCGAGTTCGGTCTGCACCCGCTGTCGGTCGAGGACGCGGTCAGCGCCCACCAGCGCCCCAAGGTGGAGGTCTACCAGGGATCGCTCTTCGTCGCCCTCAAGACGCTCGGCTACCACCCCGACGGCCACGCCGTCACCAGTGGCGAGGTGATGCTCTTCGTCGGCGAGGACTTCGTGATGACGGTCCGCCACGGTGCCGACACCCCGCTCGGCGAGCTGCGCCACGAGCTGGAGGAGCAGCCCGAGCTGCTCAGGTACGGCCCGAGCGCCGTGCTGCACTCGGTCTGCGACCGGGTGGTGGACGGGTACGTGGACGTGGCCGTCGGGCTCCAGGCGGACCTCGACGAGCTGGAGGCCGACGTGTTCGCCCCCGGCCGGGTCGGCCGCGACATCGCGAGCCGGATCTACGGATACAAGCGGCAGCTGGTGACCGTCCGCCGGGCCACCGGGCCGCTGCTCGACCCGATGCTGCGGCTGGAGCGCGGCGGCGTCCCGTTCGTCCGGCCCGAGGCGCTGCCCTACCTGCGGGACGTCGCCGACCACCTGGCCCGGGCCAACGACCAGGTGGAGGGCATGGACCGGCTGCTCTCCGACATCCTCGCCGCCAACCTGGCGCAGGTGAGCGTGCAGCAGAACAACGACATGCGGAAGATCTCCGCCTGGGCGGCGCTGGCCGCCGTGCCGACGATGATCGCCGGCGTGTACGGCATGAACTTCGACGACATGCCCGAGCTCCGCCAGCCCTGGGGGTACCCGGCCGCGGTCGGGGTGATGGTGACGGTCTGCCTGGTGCTGCACCGGGTGTTCAAGCGGCACGGCTGGCTGTGAGACGGGCCGGGGCGGGGGCCTCGCGCCACCTCCCCGGCTCCGGTCCCTCCACCCCGGTCCCCGGTCCCTGCTCCGGTCCCGCTCCGGCCCCGGCCTCGCGGGTCCGCCCCGGGCCCGCTCCGGCCCCGCGGGTCCGCCCCGGGCCCGCTCCGGCCCCGCGGGTCAGGCCAGCCCGGCGCGCTCCAGCGCCTCGACACCGGTGCGCAGCGCCCGGAGCCGCTCGTCCAGGGTGAAGCCGGACGGCGCCAGGGTCAGCGTGGTGACGCCCGCGTCCGCGTAGGCCTGCATCCGGTCGGCGATCCGCGCGGTGTCGCCGACCAGCGAGGTGGCGTCGATCAGGTCGTGCGGGACGGCCGCCGCGGCACCGGCGTAGTCCTTGGCCAGGTAGCGCTCCTGGATCTCGTCGGCGGCCTGCTCGTAGCCCATGCGGCGCGTGAGCTGGTTGTAGAAGTTCTTCTCCTTGCTGCCCATTCCGCCGATGTAGAGCGCGGCGTAGGAGCGCTGGGAGTCGACGCCCGCCTTGATGTCCTCGCCGACCGCGATGGTGACGGTCGGGCAGAGGTCGAAGCCCTCCAGCTCCCTGCCCGCCTTGGCCCGGCCGGCCTTCAGCGGGTCGAGCGAGAGCGCGGCGTGCTCGGGGGCGAAGAAGATGCCCAGCCAGCCGTCGGCGATCTCGCCGGTCTGTTCGAGGTTCTTCGGGCCGATCGCGGCGATGTACAGCGGGATGTGCTCTCGCACCGGGTGCACGGTGAGCTTGATCGGCTTGCCGGGCCCGCCGGGCAACGGCAGCGTCCAGTGCTCGCCCTCGTGGACCAGCCGCTCGCGGGACATCGCCTTGCGGATGATCTCGACGTACTCGCGCGTGCGGGCCAGCGGCTTGTCGAACTTCACGCCGTACCAGCCCTCGGAGACCTGGGGGCCCGAGACGCCGAGGCCCAGCCGGAACCGGCCGCCGGAGAGGGTGTCCAGGGTCGCCGCGGTCATCGCGGTCATCGCCGGGGTGCGGGCCGGGATCTGGAAGATGGCCGAGCCGACGTCGATCCGCTCGGTCCTGGCCGCGACGAACGACAGCACGGTGGCCGCGTCCGACCCGTAGGCCTCGGCCGCCCAGCAGACCGAGTAACCGAGCCGGTCGGCCTCCTGCGCGACGGCGACGTTGTCGGCGTCCATGCCGAGTCCCCAGTAGCCGAGGTTGATACCGAGTCGCATGGCACTGCCTTCCAGTCAGGTGTTCCGTGAGGGTAACCGGGCGTCCGGCGGCCATGCTACTGGCCGGTAGAGGTGACCCGGGTCACATTCGGGCCGCGCCCCGGACGACCGGGCGGGCGGTGATCGTTCTGCGGGTCTGCACACCTGCCCGGGCACCGGCCGCTACGCTCAGCCGACGTGGGGGCGCCATGCCCCACCTGCGCGTTTGCCCCCCGATCTCCCCCAGATCTCCCCCCGACGTCCGCCCGATGTCCCCTCGATATCGGCCAGTGAGAGGGCCCGTCCGATGGAAAAGCGTCACCTCGGCCGCACCGGGCTGCAGGTCTCCCGGCTCGGCCTCGGCACCATGACCTGGGGCCGCGACACCGACGAGCAGACGGCCGCCGAGCAGCTCAAGGAGTTCGTGGACGCCGGCGGCGACCTGGTCGACACCGCCGACGTCTACGCCGACGGCGACGCCGAGTACCTGCTCTCCCGGCTCACCGACAGCCTGATCCCCCGCTCCGACCTGGTCATCGCCACCAAGGCGGGCAGCGTCCCCGCCTCCGGCCGCCGTTTCGACGGCTCCCGCGGCCACCTGCTCGCCGCCCTCGACGCCTCGCTGCGCCGGCTCGGCACCGACTACGTCGACCTCTGGCAGGTGCACGCCTTCGACCCGGCCACGCCGGTCGAGGAGACCCTCAGCGCCCTGGACATCGCCGTCGCCTCCGGGCGCGCCCGGTACGTCGGGGTCTGCGACTACAGCGGCTGGCAGCTCGCCAGGGCGGCCACCTGGCAGAACGCCCACCACGGCCGGGTCCCGCTGGCCGGCGCGCAGCTGGAGTACTCGCTGCTCCAGCGCGGGATCGAGCGGGAGGCGGTGCCCGCCGCGAAGGACGGCGGGGTCGGCCTGCTCGCCTCCTCCCCGCTCGGGCGCGGCGTGCTCACCGGGAAGTACCGGCACGGCGTCCCGCAGGACTCGCGCGGCGCCTCGCCGTACCTCACCGGGTTCGTGCAGCCGTACCTCGGGGAGCGGTCCCGACGGATCGTGGACGCCGTCGCCACCGCCGCCGACGGGCTCGGCAGCAGCCCGCTGGCGGTGGCACTGGCGTGGGTCCGGGACCGGCCCGGGGTGGCGAGCGCGCTGGTCGGCGCGCGGACGGTGGCGCAGTTGCAGGCGTCGTTGTCGGTGGAGGCACTTACGCTTCCGAGTGAGATCCGCGGTGCGCTCGACGACATCTCGGCGCCGGTCCACCGCTACCCCGACCAGGGGTGGAGCGAGCTGTAGGACGGCCCGCCCCCGCCCCGCGACCCGACGGACCGGACCCGACCCCGTAACGAACGACGTGATGTAGTGCCTGTGGCCGTCCGTACCGCCTGCGGCGTCCGTACGGCCCGCCGGCGTGTGCCGACCCTGTAGTACCGAACCGACCGATCGTCGGCCCGGCCGCCCCGCGCGGCGCGCGGCCGGCCCGAATCTGCCGACCGCCCGCACGACGGGGCGGCCGGTGCCCAGCAGTGGAGTTGAGCTTTTGTGGAGCGAACGATGAGTGACACGGAGAACGGCGCTCCGGAGGAGACTTCGGCGACCCCGGGCACCGGCGGCTCCGCCGCCGTCCCCGCACCCTCTCCCGACCCCTCGTCCACGCCCGCACCTGCGTCCGCGTCTGCGCCCGCGTCCGTCCCTGCGCCCGCGTCCGACGACGAGGCCGGCAAGGCCGACAAGGCGGCGGCCGTGGCGGCGCTGGCCGAGGCGGTCCGGGCCGTCGGGCGGCCCGGCGGGGGCGACCGCGGCGGCAGCAGGGACGGTGGCGGGGCGGCCGGCACCACATCGGCGGCCGGGTCCCCCGCCGCTCACCGGGCTTCCGCCACCGAGGCTCCGACCGATCGGCCCGCGCCCGGGAGCGCCGCGACCGCAGCCGCCGGGCCCGTCACCGACGAGCAGCGGGACCAGGCGCTGCGGGACACGGCCGAGGTGCTCGCCGCAGGCGGCGCCCCGGCCGACCTGGCACCGGCCGCCGTGGCCGCGTTCGGCGACGGCGCCGCCGAGCAGCTGCGCAGGGACCCGTGGGCGGTACTGACCCTGCCCGCCGTCCGGCCCGAGCACGCGGACGGCTTCGCCCGCGGCCTGCTCGGCCCCGAAGCCGGTCCCGGCGACCCGCGCCGCGCCCAGGCGCTGGTCGGCTGGCTGCTGGAGCAGGCGGCCCTGCGCGGCCACTCGGCCCTGGAGATCGGCGAGGTCACGGCCGGACTCGACCGCCTCGGCGTGCCGGACTCCGCCGCCGCCGTCCAGGCCGCCGTACTCGACGGCCGGGCGATGCCCTTCCAGGAGGAACTCACCGGCGCCGAGGCCCACACCACCGGCGCCGACGACGAGGAGGACGAGCCGCCGACCCGCACGCTGCTCACGCTGGAGCGGCTGGCGCTGGCGGAGGAGAGCCTGGCGGACGGGCTGGTCCGGCTGATGTCGACCTTCGTTCCGGGGGAGGACCCGGCGGACGAGGACACCCGCGAGGACACGGGCGGGGACACCGGCGAGGACACGGGCGGGGACGCCGGCGGGGAGCAGGCCGCCGCCGAGCCTTCCGAGGGATCGTCGGAGGAGTCGTCCGGCGACTCGTCGAACGACTCGTCCGACGGCGAGGACGACGGGACCCTGGCCGACGAGGAGGGCCCGGCCGCCGCAGAGGCCGCCGCGGGGACCGCCGACACCGGGCAGTCCCCCGAGGAGTTCCCCGAGCCGCCCCTCGCACCCGGTCCGACCGCCTGGGAGGAGGCCGCCGCCGCAGCCCCGTCCTCCTCCGCGACCGCCCTGATCCGGGCCACCGCCGAGAGCGCCCTCGTCCTGCACACCGGCGGCGAGGCCGCCCGCGCCGAACCCGCCGCCCTGCTGACCGCCGCCACCGGCCTCGGTCTGCGCGCCTGGGCCGCCACCTGGACCGACCAGGGCCGGACCGCCTTCGCCGCGCTCACCGGGGCACCCGGCACCGCGCCCGTCGTCACCCTGGCCGAACTCCTGGCCGGCGTGGCCGGACCGGGGCGCTCCCCGGACGGCTCGCTCGCGCTCGACGTCCTGATCGTCCTGGACGCCCCGCTGCTGGACGTCGAACTGGCCGCCACCCTGCTGGAGTCGCTGGCCGACGGCACCCGGCTGGTGCTCAGCGGCGACCCGGGCCAGCTCTGGTCGGCGGGCCCCGGCCGGTTCTTCGCCGACCTGCTCACCGCCAAGGTCTGCCCGGCGGTGGCCTCCCGGACGCCGGACTTCGGCCCGATCGGCGAGCTGGTCTCCGGCATCGGCATCGGCGAGCTCCAGCCGGTCGACGCGCCCGACAAGGAGGTGGTCATCCTGACCGCCAAGGACGGCGGCGAGGCCGTCCACCGGGCCATCCAGCTGCTCACCGACTCCATCCCGCGCGCCCTCGGCATCCCGGCCGAGCAGGTGGTGCTGCTCACCCCCGGCCACGGCGGCACCGCCGGCACCCGGGCCCTGAACGCCGCGGCCAAGGCCAGGCTCAACCCGGGCCCGGGCCGGTTCGGCGGCTTCGACCCGGGCGACCGGGTGGCCGACTCGCCCGCCCCCGGCCACACCCGCCTGGCCCGGGTGGTCGACGGTGACGCCACCGGCCTGCACCTGGAGTACACGGACGGCGCCCGCCGGACGGTCCCGCCGGCCGAGGCCGCCCGGCTCCGGCACGGCTGGGCCTTGACCGTCCACCAGGCGGTCGGCCGCCGCTGGCCGGGTGCCGTGGTCGTCCTGCCCGACGACGCGGCCGCGGCGCTCACCCGCCAGTGGGTCTACACCGCCTTCGGCCGCGGCGAACGCCACCTCTCGGTGGTCCACGCCGCCGGCCCGGCGCTCCCCCAGGCGGTCACCGAGCGCCCGGCGTCGCCCCGCACCACCCGGCTCCGCGCCGTCCTGGCCGAGAACGCCGCCCAGGCGTACTGACCCGGCCCCCGCCGGCCGCACCCACGGCCGCACCCACGGGAGGGCTCCTCGTTCACGAGGGGCCCTCCCGTCGCGTTCCGTCACCCTCACCGTTCGCCCGCCGCCGGCCCTGCCACGGGTCCGGCCGCCGGTCCGGCCGGGACGGGGGCGGCGCACGCCGGCCGTTCGCCGCGGGGTCCATGAGCACAAGTCATCATTCCGGTAGAAATCAAGCCTTGGACGCATGGCACCAGCTCGGCGGAGGGTGGAGGCAGTTCGCCGGCCCGTCCCCCGGCGAACCCGGACCGACCGAGGAGTGCCGCCCATGGATCTTCAGCTCACCGACAAGGTGGTCGTCGTCACCGGCGCCTCCGCCGGGATCGGCGAGGCCACCGTGCGGCTGCTCGCCGCCGAGGGCGCGGTCGTGGTCGGCGTCGCCCGCTCGCCGGAGGGCGTCCCGGCACTCGGCGAGCGGGTGGAGGCCGTGGCCGCCGACGTGACCGACCCCGGCGCCGCCGACCGCGTCGTCGGGCAGGTGCTGGCCCGGCACGGGCGGCTGGACGCCCTGGTGAACAACGCCGGCGGCCTGGACGCCCGGCCCGGCTTCCTGGAGGTCACCGACGAGCAGTGGCGCGCCACCTTCGACCTCAACTTCCACTCCGCGGTCCGGATGAGCCGCGCCGCCGTACCCGCGCTGCTGCGCGGGGGCGGCTCGCTGGTGCACCTCGCCAGCGAGGCCGCCCGGCTGCCCGACAGCCCGCTGGTGGACTACGCGGCTGCCAAGACCGCCCTGCTCTCGCTCTCCAAGTCACTCGCCGTGGAGTTCGGCCCGCGCGGCGTCCGCTCCAACGTGGTCTCCCCCGGCCCGACCCGGACCCGGCTCTGGGACGCGCCCGGCGGCTTCGCCGAGCAGCTCGCCGAGGGCTTCGGGCTGCCCGTCGAGGCGGCCGTCGACCACTTCGTCCGCGAGGTCCGGCGCCTGCCGAGCGCCCGGCTGGGCACGCCCGAGGACGTCGCCCGGGTGGTCGCCTACCTGGTCTCGCCGCTCGCCCGGCAGGTCACCGGCGCCGAGTGGGCCGTCGACGGCGGCGCGCTGCGGCAGCTCTGACCCGCCGGGGGCACCTTCACGGCGCCCGCCGTTCGCCGTTCGCAGTTCGCCGTTCGCAGTTCGCAGTTCGCCGCCCACCGTCCTACGAGAGGAATGTCCGAAACCATGCGCTCGCCGAAGCGTCTCCGCACCTCCGCCCTCGCCGCCGCCGGTCTGCTCGCCGCCGTCGTCGCACTCGGTACCACCACTGCCACCGCCCAGGGTTCCGCGGACGCCCGCGGCTCCGGTGCCGGCGCGGCCTCCGCCCGGGCCTGGCGCCTGGTGGACCGCTCGCCGGAGCTCGTCCGGCCGCGCGCCCTGACCGTCGACGGGTCGCTCGGCAAGCGCCGGGCCGCCCAGGAGATCCGGCTCGCGCAGCAGCTCTACACCTTCTGGAACACCGGGGAACAGCGCCACCTGGACGCCGCCGTCGACCGGGGATTCCGGGACAACACCCTCCCGGACGGCCGCCCGCAGGGCCCGGCGGGCCCCGCCTTCGCCTCCCGCGCCTTCCGCGCGGCCGTACCGGACCTCACCTGCGAGCTCGCCGACCTACTGATCACCGGCGACATGATCACCGCCCGCCTGGTCTTCCGCGGCCACTTCACCGGAGTCTTCGACGGCGTGGCCGGGCGAGGGCAGCGGGTCGAGTTCAACGCGATCGACATCCAGCACGTCGGGACCGACCGGATCACCGAGGACTGGCACATCGAGGACAACCGGACGCTGCTCGCCCAACTCGGCGCCGCCGCCCGCTGAGCGTCCGTACGGACGGTCCGGCGCGCATCACTCGGCGCCCGTCACTCGCGCACGGGGTCGGTACCGGGGAGGCTCTCTCGGTCCACCCCCGACCCGCCCGCGACCCGCCCGCCCCGCCCGCGCCCCGGTGTTCGGGCCGACGGGCGGGGGGCGGGTGCGGGGCGGGCGAGGACCGGACGCGCGGGTCAGTCGTCGAGGTCCTCGTCGTCGTAGACCTCGCTGACGTCGAAGCGGCAGATCAGCAGCTGCGGATCCGCGTGCTCGAAGGGTTCCGGCAGCCACTCCCCCGGCTCGGTCGGCTCGGCCGCGGCCACCCAGAGCGTCGAGTCGGCCTCCTCCAGCCCGAACTCCTCGCTGCGGGCGGCGATCTCGTCCGGCTCGAACTCGCCGAACAGCACGCCGATCGCGGCGTTCACCCCACCACTGTCCGCGCCTCCGCCGGGGGTCAGCGAATCGTCCAGCCGCTCCGCCTGGGCGCGCAGCCGCTTCGGGTCGACGATGTGGTAGTCGCGGCGGATCAGCACGCTGATCGCCTCGGGCTGCTCGGGGCCGTGGTACCCGCCCGGGCCCTCGTCACCGGGGACCTCGAAGGGGGTGACCTCGTCGTAGACCTCGTACAGGATTTGGTCGTACGCGATCGCCGCCGTCGCCAGCTGCTCGTAGGCGGTGGACACAGCGGAGTCGTCCACTGCGGTCGGGGTCGACACCGCTTCCAGATGACGGTCGATGGCGGCCTTGACCGCCTCGGCGGCGGCGCGTACCTCGGCAATGGTGGGCTGCGCGGCATCAGACATGGTGCAGACGCTATCTCCCCTCGGTGCCGGTACGCACAGCGGTTGTCACCTACACCCGCGATTTCACCGCAACTTCCTCCGTGATGTCCGTTCCGCGTGCTTCTGTCCCCGCGGTCCACCCGCCCCCCGGGGGCGCGGGACGGGCCTGCTGAGCCGTACGGGTGTCGCTTCACGAGCCGCGTTCGGGGTATGCCGACCACAGGCGCAACGGAACTGATGCACTGTCAGTCACAGGTCGGGGGCCGCCGGCCGACCCGGCGGGAGGACGGCGGGCATCGCGGCCGAAAATACCCGGGCCGGTTGTCGGAGCCAGGCCGTAGGCTTGCCCGCAGGTGTCCCACAGGAGGAGAATCTTGACCCCACCGCAGCCGGTCCGGCAGCCGGAGTACGAGTACCAGTCACTGCGCATGCCTCGCGGGACGTCCCGCAACGCGGCACGCCAACTACTCACCGATCACGCCGAGTACGGACACTGGGAACTGGACAGGCTTCGCCTGTTCCCGGACGGCAGCCGAACCGTGCTGCTGCGCCGGCGGATCATCCGGCAGGTCCGGAGCTGGTGACGGCTTCCACCTGTTGAGACGGCGTGTTGCCGTCTCCGACCGACCTCTTCACCGACTCCCCCGGGCTGCCCCAGGGCCGGTCTTCCGCTGTTCCGCGGCCGGCTCGCTCCGGCCGGTCCGCTCCGGCGTCGGCTCCCCGCCCGCCCTCTCGCCGGGGCCTCCTTCCGTTCCGGACCCCGGCCCCGCCCTCCCGCCGTCCTCCTGCCATGCCTCGCCGCGCGTCCGCGACCGTCCGAGGTTCGACGGTCGAGGACGCGCGGCGGCCCGGCCTGCCCGCGGCGTCTCAGCCGACGCGGGCGTCCCGCAGGTGCGCGGAGCTCGGACGGGGGCGCCGCACCGGTCGTGCGGCGGCGCGGCTACTCAGCGGGCACCGGCGCGGGCGCGACGGTAGAGGACGCCGCCGCCGATCAGCAGCGCGAGGCCTGCCGCGCCGAGCATCTCGGTGCCGCCGGCGCCGGTCGAGGCCAGCTGGCCGCCGTCGGTGGAGCCGACCGGGGCCGCGGACGGGCTGCCGGTGCGCGCGGAGGCGGGCACCGCCTGTCGGCTCGGGCTCGCGACGCCCGGGCCGGCGTTCGGGCTGCTGCTCGCGGACGGGGCGGACGGCGTCGGGCTGCCGTTCCGCGGCACGCCGGGGGTGGTCTCGCCGGCACTCGGGCTCGGGGTGGGCGGCGGGGGCGGCTGGCTGGTGACCGGCGGCGGCGGGTTGTGCGGGTTGTGGCCCTCCGGGCAGTCCTCCTCCGGGACGGCGGGCGGGGTGTGCACCGGGGCGGGCGCGTTCGCGCAGTCGTTGCCGAAGGCGGGGTTGGCGGCGCCCACCACGTCGACCGAGTTGCCGCAGGCGTTCACCGGGATGTGCACGGGGGCCTGGACGCTGTTGCCCGAGACCACACCGGGCGACCCGGCCGCGACTCCGGAGGCTCCGGACCCCGCGGCCGCGGTGCCCGAGGCCGCGGTGCCCGAACCGGCGTGCCCGCCGGCGCCCGAGCGTCCGGAGGCGTTGGCGCAGTTGTTGCCGTACGCCGGGTTCAGCACGCCGATCACGTCGACCGTGTTGCCACAGGCGTTGATCGGCACGTGGACCGGCACCTGCACCGAGTTGCCGGAGGCCACGCCCGGTGACCCCACCGCGTCCCCCTCCGCCCCGGCGCTCGCATAGGCGTAGCCGGCGGTCGAAGCCAGCACACTGCCGGTGGCCACGGCCGTGAGGAGCCCCTTCTTGGCTGCATTCCTCATATTTTCCCCTGACGTATCGAGACGACGTGATGACCTACCGAAAGTCGGAATTTCCGAATGAGCGGAGAGGTCTTCGGCTGCATGGGAGAGAACGAAGAAGTCCGCGCGGAGGTTGACCCGAACCAGCCCTATTCATCCGTTCGAGGGATGTCATGAGGGAGGTACGGGGCGGGCCCGCGCAGACAAGCGCCCCCGGCGCGGCGCAACCGCCACCGGGGGCCCGACTCAACGACTGGTGTGGGCTCAGGCGTTGACGCAGTGGTTGCCGAACGCGGGGTTCAGCACGCCGATCACGCTGATGGTGTTGCCGCACAGGTTGACCGGGATGTGCACCGGGATCTGGATCTGGTTGCCCGACACGACGCCGGGGGAACCGGCGGCCACGCCCTGGGCACCGGCCCCGCCGTGCGCGGAGGCGACACCGGCGGCGGCGATCAGCAGGCCACCGGTGGCGGCGGTAACGGCGGCAATCTTCTTGACCTTCATCATTCCTCCTGTAAAAACACCCGGACATCGGTTCCGGGCCGTCACAGAAGTGAACGACGGTGCGGCCGAACGGGGTACGGAACAGGCGTCCCATTCACTCGCAGTGGTGATACGACGAACAGGTAATCGACTTACGGCGGCCGACGCGACCCTCCGTACGGCACGGGCCCGCCCACCCCTGCCACGACAAACGGCCCGCCCCCGGGGATCCGGGGGCGGGCCGGTCGCCCGACCGGAGCCGCCCGCCGGGGCGACCGGCGGTCCGACGGCTCCGCGAACCGCCTCAGCAGGCGTCGATGAACCGGTCCAGCACCCGCACACCGAACTTCAGCCCGTCCACCGGCACCCGCTCGTCCACGCCGTGGAACATGCCGGCGAAGTCCAGCTCCGGCGGCAGCTGCAGCGGGGCGAACCCGAAGCAACGGATCCCGAGGTCCTGGAACGACTTGGCGTCCGTGCCGCCGGAGAGGCAGTACGGCACGGCCCGGGCGATCGGGTCCTCGGCGCGCAGCGCGGTCTGCATCGCCTCGACCAGGGCGCCGTCGAAGCTGGTCTCGATCGCCTTGTCGGAGTGCAGGCTCTCGCGCTTCACGCGCGGACCCAGCACGCTGTCCAGCTCGGCCAGGAACTCCTCCTCGTAGCCGGGCAGGAACCGCCCGTCCACGTGCGCGGTGGCCTGCCCGGGGATCACGTTCACCTTGTAGCCGGCGCCGAGCATGGTGGGCTGGGCGGTGTTGCGCAGCGTGGTGCCGATCATCTTGGCGATGCCGCCGAGCACCCGGAGCGTCTCGTCCATGTTCTCCGGGTCGAGCTCGACGCCGAGCGCGTCCGACAGCTCGTCCAGGAAGGCCCGGACGGTCTTGGTGATCCGCAGCGGGAACTGGTGGCGCCCCAGCCGGGCCACCGCCTCGCACAGCTCGGTGATCGCGTTGTCGTCGTTCTCCATCGACCCGTGCCCGGCCCGGCCGTCGACCGTGAGCCGCATCCAGTGCATGCCCTTCTCGGCCGTCTCCACCAGGTAGAGCCGGGCCTTGTCGTTGACCGTGAAGGAGAAGCCGCCGACCTCACCGATCGCCTCGGTCACGCCCTCGAACAGCGCCGGGTGCTTGTCGACCAGGTACCGGGCGCCGTACGTGCCGCCCGCCTCCTCGTCGGCGAGGAAGGCCAGCACCAGGTCACGCGGGGGCTTGCGGCCGGTGCGCAGCCGGTCCCGGACGACCGCCAGGGTCATCGCGTCCATGTCCTTCATGTCCACCGCGCCGCGGCCCCAGACGCAGCCGTCCGCGATCTCCCCGGCGAACGGGTCGTACGTCCAGTCCGCGGCGTTGGCCGGCACCACGTCCGTGTGCCCGTGGATCAGCAGACCGGGCCGCGACCGGTCCTCGCCCTCGATCCGGACGACGGTGGACGCCCGGCCCTTCGCCGACTCGAAGATCTGCGGTTCGAGACCGAACTCGGCGAGCTGCTCGGCCACGTACTCGGCGGCCTTGCGCTCCCCCGGACCGGAACCGTCGCCGTAGTTGCTGGTGTCGATCCGGATCAGATCACGGCAGATGTCGGCAACCTCGGACTCGCCCGTCACCTTCGCCGCCGACCGCCCCGCCGACTCGCTCCGCTCGCTCACGGTCACTCCTCGTCTCTGGCCCGCACCGGCGCCCCAGCGCGCCATTCCCCGGGACCTGCACCCGGGCCGTACGAGCACGTCCGCCCATCCTCTCCCAGCCCCCGACCCGGATCCACCCCCACGAAACACGCCGACACGCCCCCGCAACCCCCACTCCCCCACCCGGAGCCGTTTTGGGACCGCAAGCCGATCACTGCTACAGTTACATCTGTCAGCGCGGCCGACGAACAGAAGGAAGCCGCAAAGACAACACCCCGTCCGGGTGGCGGAATGGCAGACGCGCTAGCTTGAGGTGCTAGTGCCCTTTATCGGGCGTGGGGGTTCAAGTCCCCCCTCGGACACCATGTGCGGGCCAGGAGAAATCCTGGCCCGCATTTTGCGTTGTGCACTGCGGGGGGCCGTCGCTCTGCGCAGCGGCGGGCCCCGCGCAGAGCGAAGGGCGTTCCCCGCTCGCGGGCCACACCGACGGGCGCCGGCGGAGTCGTCCCACACGTCACCGGGCCCGGCGCGGACTTCCCTCCACATACGCGCAGCTCAGCGGCCCTGCGCGTGCGACGGGGGCTGCGGGGGCTCGGATAGCCTGGCGGGATGAGTGAGAATCTGCCGCCCTGCCCCAAGTGCTCCGGTGAGTACACCTACGCGATGGACGCCCTGATCGTCTGCCCGGAGTGCGGGCACGAGTGGGCGGCGGCAGCCGAGGGAGGCGTCGGCGAGGCGGGGGCCTCCGGGGGCCGGGCCGTGCGGGACGCGGTCGGGAACGTGTTGAACGACGGGGACACCGTGACCGTGGTCAAGGCTCTCAAGGTGAAGGGGAGCGCCTCGGGGATCAAGGCGAGCACGAAGGTACGGAACATCCGGCTGGTCGACGGAGTGGACGGGCATGACATCGACTGCCGGATCGAGGGGTTCGGCGCCATGCAGCTGAAGTCGAGCGTGGTGAAGAAGGCCTGACCTCGGCAGGGCCGGTCGTGGGGCGTCGTGCGCGGGCGGTGCCCGGGGTCAGCGGGCGGTCCAGACCGGGCAGGCGGCCTGGTGGCGGTGGGTGCGGATGACGGTGCCGCCGAGGGACCGGTGCTCGGTGGTCGCGATGGCGCAGCACGGCCGTGCGGACGCTGCCGGTACTGCCGGTGCGTGAGCGGAGGTGTGCCTGCGGGTGGGCGAGCACGCGGCGGCGTGCACGGAAGCGCGCGGAGCCGGGGCGCCGGGCTTGGGACCCGTGGAGATGCACGCGGAGGCGGGCGGCTGCTTCCGGCAGGCCATCGGTGCGGCGGCGGCCGCGGTGGTCGTACCGATGGTGCCGGAGCGGCGGGCCCCCTTCCGCGGGGTGCTGGCGCGGTGGGCGGTGGGCCGACGGCCGCGTCGGCGGCGGGGTGAGGACGTGGTCATGGTGGCGAGGTTGCCCCGGCCGGAGCCGCCCAATCCGGCACCCACTCGAACGAGTGTGGGGCGGAGTTTCATTGACGCCGACCCGGACCGGGCGGAGAACTGCCTCCTCGTGAGGGACGTGTACTTCTCCGGGCCTGCCGCCGCCGGGCGGCCTGGCGGCAGGCTCAGGCCGCCGGCGCGGGGGTGCGGGCCGGGGTGCGGCGGTCGGTCAGGTTGCGGACCAGTTCGCCGGTGATGAAGGCCGTCACCGAGGCGACGATCAGCAGCGGCATCTCGTCCGTCGCGTTCGATCCCAGCAGCGCCGCCGCCAGCACGGTGCTGGTGAGGGGCAAGCGGGTGACCGCCGCGCCGGCGGCGGCCAGCCCGGCCGCCATGCCCGGAGCGACGCCGAAACCGGGCAGCGGACCGCACGCCACCCCGATGGTGGCGCCGATCAGGATCGCCGGGAAGATCGGGCCGCCGCGCAGGCTGCCCAGCGCGATGCCCCAACCGACCGTCTTGCAGAGCGCGAGCGCCAGCAGCGCGCCCTCCGACCAGGCCCCCGGGTTCGCGGCGAGGGCGCCGAGGGTCGCCTGTCCGGAGAGCGCGTCCTCCTCCGGTGAACGGCCGGTCATCAGCGCGTACGCGGCGATGACGACGCCGACCGCGACCGCGCAGAGCACCGTCCGGATCGCCGTCTGCCGGACCGTCGGCACGGAAGCGGGGCCGCCGGGGCCGTTCGGGTCACCGACGGTGAAGACCTTGACCCGGCGGCCGAGCATCTGGCCGGCCACGCAGACCACGGCGACGAGGACCGCGACCGGCACGCCCCAGAGGAAGTCGCCCGGGTCGGGCGTGCCGCTGGACGGCACCGAGGGCAGCGAGAGCGCGCCGATCGACAGCCCGGTCCAGTGGCCGAAGCCGGTGAACACCAGCGCGCCGATCCCGCTGGCCAGCAGGCAGGGCAGGATCAGCGCCACCAGCTGCGGACCCCCCAGCCCGGCCGCCTCGATCATCATCACGGCGGCGACCAGCGGACTGCCGAAGATGGTGGAGATCGCCGCCGTCGAACCGGCCGCGCCGAGCACGGGCGCCAGTCGGGGCTGGGCCGCGCGGCGCGCGGAGCTCACGGCGAGCAGGGCCAGTCCGCTGCCCATCGCCATCAGCGGCGCCTCCGGGCCGAGCAGCGCGCCGAGCGGCAGGCAGACGAGCGCCGCCAGGATGACGCCGGGCACGGCCTTCGGCAGGGTCGGGGCCCCGCCGAGCCCGTCGACCGGGACGTGCCCGCCGCGGCCGGGCATCCGGGTCACGATCGGGGCCACCAGCAGCCCGGCGATCAGCAGCAGGGGCAGCGGCCACCACCAGGGCGCGCGGTCGTGGCCGAGCGCCTCGGGCAGGCTCTCCCAGATCCAGTGCTGGAGTTCGTGCTCCAGGCTGACGAACCCGAAGGCCGCCAGCGACACCGGGACGCCGACCAGCGCCGCGATCAGAAGGAGGCCCAGGTATCCCCTGGTCAGCAGCAGACCGCGCAGGGTGGGGTCACCGCTCTGCTGGGGCATGCCGGCTCCTTCGCGCTCCCCGGCCGGTCCACCCCCGGCCGCGTCCTGCGACCGAGTCTCGCCCGCGACCCGGCGCCCTGCACGGCAGGCGGCGTCCGGAACACGGCGCGTCCCGCCGGGTTGCGCCGGGCGGGTGAGCGGGGAACGGGGCCGGGCGGGCGGCCGGGCGGGCGCGAAGGGCACGGGCGAGCGGGTGGGTGCCGGGGCGGACGGGGTCGGTCCTGCCGGACCGTCAGTCCTGCCGGACCCGGTGGGACTCCCCCAGCGCGCTCTCGATCCCCTGGACCATCCGCCAGAGCGGCATGCGGCGGCTGGCGACCAGCACCACGACGTCGTCGTCAGGCCCGGCCTCGTCCCGGCCGTCCGGGCCGCGGCCCGGGCCGACCTCCGGGTCCACCCTCGACCCCGTGCCCGCGCCGTCGGCCGGGGCCGGGGCCGCGCCACCGGGCCGGTCGCTCCACGTCTCGGTGACGAAGGCCATCGCCCGGTCCACCTCGGCCACCCAGTCGCTCTCGCCGCCCGAACGCAGCCAGGTGCGCAGCGCGTGGTTGTGCGCGGCGACCACGGCGGCGGCGATCACGTCGGCCCGCAGGGCCCCGTCCGGCCGGTCGGCGAAGCGGCCGCGCAGGTAGTGCGCGAGCGTGTGCTCGTAGCGCCAGACCACGGAGAGCTCGTAGGCCCGCAGGCCGGGCACCTTACGGGTGAGCCGGTAGCGCTGGACGGAGAAGGACGGCTGCTCGGCGTACATCCGCAGGACCAGCCGGGCGGCGTCGCTGGCACGCCGGACGGGGTCCTCCTCGCCGGTGCCGGACTCCAGGAACTCCGTCATCTCGGCGAGGCTGCGCTCGTGGTCGGGGAAGACCACGTCCTCCTTGGCCGGGAAGTAGCGGAAGAACGAGCGCCGGCCGACCCCGGCGAGCGAGACGATGTCGTCGATCGTGGTCTGTTCGAATCCGCGCTCCAGGAAGAGCTCGAAGGCGGCGGCGACCAGCGCCTCGCGCATCGCGGGCTTGGGGGGCCCGTCGTTCATGGGCTGGTCCTGCGCTTCCTTCTCGCTCATTCCCGGAACATAGCATCGGCTTCGAACACCAGGACCAGCGCGCGCACGCCGCGTACAGCTCGTGCGACGTACGGCGCGCCGGTCCGGACGCCCGAAGGGTGACGGCGGGTTACGGCAGGTTCCGGGCCATGACGATGCGCTGGATCTGGTTGGTGCCCTCGTAGATCTGGGTGATCTTCGCGTCCCGCATCATTCGCTCCAACGGGTAGTCACGCGTGTACCCGTACCCGCCGAGCAGCTGCACCGCGTCCGTCGTGATCTCCATCGCGGCGTCCGACGCGAAGCACTTCGCCGCCGCCCCGAAGAACGTCAGGTCGCCGTCCCCGCGCTGCGACTTCGCCGCCGCCGCGTACGTCAGCTGCCGCGCCGCCTCCAGCTTCATCGCCATGTCCGCCAGCATGAACTGCACGCCCTGGAAGTCACCGATCGGCTTCCCGAACTGCTTGCGCTCGCGCACGTACCCCTTCGCGTAGTCCAGCGCCCCCTGCGCGATCCCCAGCGCCTGCGCCGCGATCGTCACCCGGGTGTGGTCCAGCGTCCGCATCGCCGTCGCGAAGCCCGTGCCCTCCGCACCGATCATCCGGTCGGCCGGGATCCGCACGTTGTCGAAGTACACCTCGCGCGTGGGCGACCCCTTGATGCCCAGCTTCCGCTCCGGCGCACCGAACGACACGCCCGCGTCGCCCTTCTCCACCACGAACGCCGAGATGCCCTTCGACCGCGCCTCGGGGTCGGTCACGGCCATCACCGTGTAGAACTCGGACACCCCCGCGTTGGTGATCCAGCGCTTCACGCCGTTCAGCACCCAGAAGTCCCCGTCCCGCACCGCACGGGTCTTCATCCCCGCCGCGTCCGAACCCGCCTCCGGCTCCGACAGGCAGTACGAGAACATCCCCTCGCCGCGGGCCAGCGCCCCCAGGTACTTCGCCTTCAGCTCGGGCGACCCCGACAGCTGCACCGGCAGCGACCCCAGCTTGTTCACCGCCGGGATCAGCGACGACGAGGCGCACACCCGTGCCACCTCCTCGATCACGATCACCGTCGCCAGCGCGTCCGCCCCGGCACCGCCGAACTCCTCCGGCACGTGCACCGCGTGCAGGTCGTTGCTCTGCAGCGCGTCCAGCGCCTCCTGCGGGAACCGCCCCTGCTCGTCCACCTCCGCCGCGAACGGAGCGATCTTCGCCTCGGCCAGCGATCGCACCGCCTCACGAAGCATTCCGTGCTCCTCGGAGATCCGGAAGAGATCGAAGTCCTGGCTCATGAGCGGCCACTCCTGTTTCACGACGTTCACGACGGTACTCAGTACCCTTCATTATGCACGTGCGGAGCAGATAGGGAACTCAGTGCCTTCACAGAGCGGCACTGAGTTCCCTATCCTTTTCGGGGCGGAAGCCACCGAACCGTAAGCCGCCCGAGCGCAGGGAGATGACAACGTGGTCCACTCAGCCATCGACGCCGACATCGACATCGCCAACGCCCCGCTGTTGTTCCAGCGCTGCGCCTGGTGCAGCAACCCGACCTTCCAACGGCTGCTCTGCCCCACCTGCGGCTCCACCGACCTGCGCCTGGAGCGCAGCGAGGGCACCGGGGTCGTGCGGCGCTGCGCCGTCGAACAGGCCCGCACCCCGCTGGCCCGGCAGAAGTCGCTGATCCGGATGGCCGAGGGGTTCGACGTCTGGTGCATCGTCAACGGTCTGCGCTCCACCGTGCCGGTGGGCACGAGGGTCCGGCTGAGTGCGGCGGAGGGCTCGGAGCACCCGGCCCTGACGGTGTTGTCGCACGAGGAGCCCGAACGGCTCCCGTCGCCGGACCCGCGCCCGCTGCCACCGGTCCAGGGCGGGTTCACCCAGCACCTGGCGATGTTCGCGGAGTAGCGCAGGGGCCCTCGTCCGGTGCGACGCAGCCCGGGCACGGGCCCGGCCGCGGGCGGCCTCGTAGGCCCCGGCCGCACCGAGTGCCGGAGGGCGTGGCACCGAGTACCCCGGGGTACTCGGGGGCCGGCCCCCCGCCGGGCGCCGCGGGCCCCCCACCCCCGAGGGGGGGTGACACCAAGGGAGGGGGCCGCCGAAGACACCAAAG
>NZ_JBHXDN010000085.1:0-39889 GCF_042726075.1 Kitasatospora sp. NPDC127035
GAGAGGCCGACGGTGTCCACGACGCGGTCCAGCCACTGCTTGTCGGCCTTGCGGCCGGCGATGTCCATCGGGAGGGTGATGTTCTCCAGGGCGGTCAGGGTGGGGAGGAGGTTGAACGCCTGGAAGACGAAGCCGATGTGGTCGCGGCGCAGCTGGGTGAGCTGCTTGTCCTTGAGGCCGACGAGTTCGGTGTCGCCGATGGTGGAGGAGCCGGAGGAGACGGTGTCGAGGCCGGCCATGCAGTGCATGAGGGTGGACTTGCCGGAGCCGGAGGGGCCCATGATGGCGGTGAACTCGCCCTGCGGGAAGGTGACGCTGACGTTGTCGAGGGCGACGACGCGGGTCTCGCCCTCCCCGTAGACCTTGTTGAGGCCGGTGGCGCGGGCGGCCGCCCGGCCGGTGCGGACGGCGGTTGCGGTCGACGTGGTCACGGGGTGCTCCTTGGGGTCGCGGGCAGGACGGGCCCGGACGGCGCCGGGGAAGTCGTTGGCCGGCCGGGCCCCTTCCGGGGGTGTCCAGCCGTACCTCCATGCTCGGCCACGTGATCATGGTTTCTCGTCGCTCCGCCGGACGGTTGGCCTGACCACCGCTGGGCGTACGCCCAGCTGACGCCCTCCTCCTGCGGTATGACACCGACCCTGACCGGAGGGCCGGTGGCCGGATCGCACGCCCTGGGTGGCCAAATCGCGAACTGTTCGTCAGATGGCAAGGAAACATGACAACTTCCCTGGCTCGGAACATGCGAAAGGGGAGGCCGGGATACTAGGCTCAGGGGTGGCCCGTACGGGGGCGGAGCGCTGCTCTCCGGTCCGCAGGCGAGGCCGGGTCCGCAGGACGCCCGGATGGTGGAACGCAGACACGGGCAGCTTAAAACTGCTTGGCCGTGAGGCCGTGCCGGTTCGAGTCCGGCTCCGGGCACCGACCGACTCGCGGGGACGCCGACCGGCGTCCCCGCCGGACGTCCCCCGCCGCACGTTCCCGCCGGATCCTCCTCGCGGCGGATGTTGGTTTTTTTGCCAAGCCATTACCCTTGTGACGGGCGGTGCAGTACCGCCACGGAGGGAATGAGCAATGAGAAGCAGCAACCCGGTCTTCTCGCGGGAAGGGTCCTTCACCCGCGAGTCCGGCTACGCGGGTTTCGGGACGACCCAGACCCCGTCGGCCGGGGGCCCGTCCGCCACCAACCCGTACGGCAACAACCCGTACGGGAACAACCCGTACGCCGGCAGCCCCTACGCGCAGCAGCCGCAGGGCCAGGCGCCGCTGACCGACGACCAGCTGGTCGAGATGTACCGGGCTCCGTCGGCCGGTCCGCTGGCGACGGGCCGGATGACGCTCGACGACGTGGTCGCGCGCACCGCGATGACGCTGCTCACCCTGGTCGCCGGTGGCGGCCTGGCCTGGTTCCTCCTGCCGGACCGCAACTACGGCCTCGCCATCGGCGCCGGTCTGGTCGCCTTCGTGGTCGGCATGGTGGTCTCGTTCAAGCGGAGCGTCAGCCCGCCGCTGATCCTCACCTACGCGGCCCTGGAGGGCTTCGCGCTCGGTGCGATCACCAAGATGCTCAACGCCGCCCTGCCGGGCATCGCGATCCAGGCGGTCCTGGGCACCGCGGCGGTCTTCGCGGCGATGCTGATCGCCTACAAGACCGGCCGGATCCGGGTCACCCCGCGCTACACGCGGATCGGCATCGCGATCGCGATGGGCTTCGTGCTGCTGCTGATGATCAACATGGTCGCGTCGCTGTTCGGCGCGGACATGGGCCTGCGCTCCGGCCCGCTGGGCATCGTGGTCGGCCTGATCGGGATCGCCCTCGGCGCCTTCTTCCTCTCGCTGGACTTCGCCGCCATCGAGGAGGCCATCGCGCAGGGCGCGCCGCAGAAGGAGTCCTGGCGGGCCGCCTTCGGGCTCACCCTCTCGCTGGTCTGGATCTACATCGAGATGCTGCGGCTCATCGCGATCCTGCGCGGCGACGACTAGCCGCCGGTCCTCGCGGACGCCTCTCGCGCCTCGTGCGCACACGGCCGCCGGGCCCCGGAGCACTCGCTCCGGGGCCCGGCGGCTTTCGCGTACGGGCGCTCGCGGGCCGCGCCGTATGCTCGCGGCATGTCCGATGAGAAGACCCTGGCCGAGGCGGTCGACGCCCTGGCGGACCGGTTCCGTTCGATGCCGCAGAGCCGGCTGCACGGTGTGGTCCCCGGCCACGCGTCGCGGGCGGCGGCCGCGCTGGCCCTGGCCCGGTGGCTGGCCGCGGCGGCGCGGGCGGTCGAGGGCGGGCCGGTGCGGGAACTCCCGGAGGCCGGGGCGTTCGCGGTCGGCGACCAGCTCGCGGTGACCGGGCACGACCTGGTGGCGGCACTGGCCGGGCTGCCCGGGGACGACGGGGTGGCGCTGCCGGCGGAGCTCGGCGGGCCGTCGACGGTCGCGGCGGTCCGGGCCGAGGCGTCGGCCCGGGTGGCGCGGGCGGCCGCGCTCTGCCACTGAGCGGGACGGGCGAGTGCCCCGCCGGGAGCTCACCGGAACTCACCGGCAACGTCACCGGGAGCCTGCCGCGCCGGGGCCGGGCCGGGCCCTCGTCCGGGCCCTCGTCCGGGCCCTCGCCGGGCCGCGCCGGTCCCGGACACGCCGAAGGCCGGCCGGGTCGGTAACCCCTTGACCCGGCCGGCCTTCCCGCCGCTGCGTCAGATGCTGGCCACCACCCGGTCGGCGAGCACGTACACGGCGTCCTCGTCGGTGGAGAAGGTCAGGGAGTAGGAGCCGGAGAACCGGGAGCCGCCGAGCAGCCGGACGTTCTCACCGGCCCGTACGGCGTCGATCAGCCGGTACGCGGCCTCGCGGTCGCCCGGGGCCACGCAGAGCGTGGTGCCGTCGGCGAAGGCGTAGACGTCCAGGGTGCCGAGCGGGCCGGGGCGGACGTCGACCAGGGCGGTGCCCTCCTCGGCGAGCGCGGTCAGCCGGGTGTCGGTCCACTCGCGGGACGGTGCCTGGCTGGGCACGAAGTCGGGGTGCGAGGGGTGGCGGCGCGGGTCGGGGGCGGCCACCGGGGCCTCCTCGACGGCCGAGCCGGCGTCCAGCAGCCCGGCCTCCAGCCCGGTGGCCAGCAGGTCGGCCTCGCGCCGGGCCCGGGCGTCCCCGGCGGTCTCGCCGGCCGGGCCACCGGCCGGGTGGCCGGCCGGGTGGCCGGGGCGCAGCGGGCTGCCGCCCTCGGTGACGGGATCGGCCGGGTGGGCGCCGCCCTCGTTGATCAGGTCCTCCAGGGCGGAGCGCAGCGCCTCGCCGAACTCCGGGTCCATGGTGCCGGCGTTGTCGGCGGCCTCCTGCGGCCCGGTCGGCCGGGGGAAGAAGAGCGGCCACTCCTCGGTGCTGCTGAGGACGCCGGTGAAGGGGGAGTCGAACAGCGGCGCGTCCTCGGCCGCGCGGGCCTCCTGCTCGGCCCAGAACGCCCGGGCCTCGGTGATCTCCCGCTCGCGGTCGGCGGCCAGTGCCTCGGCGACGGCCCGGCGTATCGCGGCCTCGTCGACCGCGGCGGGGTGGTCGGCGGCCGCGGCCTGCGCGTCCAGACGGCGGGAGATTCCCCGGAGGTGGAACAGGACGGTGGTCGACAGGGCGATCGGGATCAGCAGCAGGATGGCGTAGACGACGCTCACGGAACGTACTCCTAGGGAGGAGTGGAACGGGGTTACGTCTCCACATTGCCGCATGCGGCCGTGTTACCGCAGGGGTGAATGTCCAATTTGTCAGTGACTTTCCCCCTTGTCCCCAAATTGTTAGGTAACACCGTTCTACGCTGCGGAGTTGATCCGCTCCGCACTGTCGATTTTCGGCCCGGAAATGAATGAATCGAGGGCCGGATCGACCTTTCGGTGTGATCCGGCCCTCAATTACGCAGCGTCACTCCAAACGGGTGGTCTGGACCCTTGGGGGTTGACGCCGGAGCGGTCAGCTGAGCCGCTCGACGACCATCGCCATGCCCTGGCCGCCACCGACGCACATGGTCTCCAGGCCGAACTGCTTGTCGTGCCACTGCAGGGAGTTGATCAGGGTGGTGGTGATCCGGGCGCCCGTCATGCCGAAGGGGTGGCCGACCGCGATGGCGCCGCCGTTGACGTTCAGCCGGTCCAGGTCGACGCCGAGGTCGCGGTAGGACGGGATGACCTGGGCGGCGAAGGCCTCGTTGATCTCGACCAGGTCGATGTCGCCGATGGTCAGGCCGGCCCGCCTGAGGGCCTGCTTCGAGGCCTCGACCGGGCCGTAGCCCATGATCTCGGGGGAGAGCGCGCTGACCCCGGTGGAGACCACCCGGGCGAGCGGGGTGATGCCCAGCTCGCGGGCCTTGGTGTCGGACATGACGACCAGCGCCGCGGCGCCGTCGTTCAGCGGGCAGCAGTTACCGGCGGTCACGGTGCCGTCCGGGCGGAACACCGGCTTGAGGCCCGAGACGCCCTCCAGCGTGACGCCGGCGCGCGGGCCGTCGTCCGCGGAGACGACGGTGCCGTCGGGCAGCGTCACGGGGGTGATCTCGCGCTCCCAGAAGCCGGCCCGGATGGCGGCCTCGGCGAGGTTCTGCGAGCGGACGCCGAACTCGTCCTGCTCGGCGCGGGTGATGCCCTTGAGCGCGGCCAGGTTCTCGGCGGTCTGGCCCATGGCGAGGTAGGCGTCCGGCAGCAGGCCGTCCTCGCGCGGGTCGTGCCACTCGCCGCCGTCCTGCGCCGCGCGCTCGGCGGTGCGGGCCTGGGCCTCGTCGAAGAGCGGGTTCGTGGTGCCGGGCAGGTCCGAGGTGCCGTTCACGCTGCGCGAGACGGTCTCCACGCCGGCCGAGAGGAAGACGTCGCCCTCGCCGGCCCTGATCGCGTGCAGCGCCATCCGCGTGGTCTGCAGCGAGGACGAGCAGTAACGGGTGACGGTGGTGCCGGGCAGGTAGTCCATGCCCATCTGCACGGCCACGATGCGGGCCAGGTTGTGGCCCTGCTCGCCGCCGGGCAGGCCGCAGCCGAGCATCAGGTCGTCGATCTCGCGGGGGTCGAGCTGGGGCACCTTGGCGAGTGCGGCGCCGATGACGTGCGCGGTCAGGTCGTCGGGGCGGACGTCCTTGAGGGAGCCCTTGAAGGCCCGGCCGATCGGCGAACGGGCGGCGCTGACGATGACGGCTTCGGGCATGGCGGGCTCCTCGCTGGGTGACCTTCGGCTACGGGTGCCCGGGGCGGCCCCGGGCCGGGTGGGCGCGGGCCGGACGACGGACGCCCGGGTAGGAAAGTTACCGCCTGGTAGGTCAGGCGTCACCCGCCCCGGCGTGTGAGCTGGCCGACGTGTTCCCGTCGTCCGCGGCCTGCGCCGGGGCGGCCTTCGCGGGGGCGTGCGCCGGGCCCTGTGCCGGACCGGGCGCCGCGGCCCGCGCCGGGCCCTGCCCGGGCCCCCGTGCGGGGGCGGGCCCGGCGGTCCGCCCGGTGTCGGGGTCCGAGACCGCCCAGGAGCCGGGAAGGCCGATCCGCAGCCGGTTCCGCAGCAGCGCCCAGCGCCGGACCGCGCCCTCGGTGCCGACCGCCGCCACCTCGGTGCCGGACCGCCCGGCCGCTGCCGCCGCGGCCACCGCCACCGGCAGCACCGTCTCGCCCGGCACCCGGCCGGCCGGCCGCTCCTCCTCCGGCCAGAGGCCCAGCGCGGCGCAGACGGAGGGCAGCACGGCCATCGCGGCCGTCGCGTACCCCTGGGCCGACGGGTGGTAGCGGTCGGCGGCGAACATCTCGGGGCGGGCGGCGAACTCCGGCCCGAGCAGCGAGCCCAGCGAGACCGTCCGGCCGTCGGCCTCCACCACGGCGATGGTCTGCGCGGCGGCCAGCTGGCGGCTGAGCCGGCGGGCCACCCAGCGCAGCGGCGGGTGGACCGGCTTGATCGTGCCGAGATCCGGGCAGGTCCCGACCACCACCTCGCAGCCGGTCGCCCGCAGCGCCGCGACCGTCTCGCCGAGCTGGCGCACCGCGAGCTGGGCCGGGCTGTGCCGGGTCACGTCGTTGGCCCCGACCATGATCACGGCGATGTCCGGGCGGTGCGGCAGGGCCAGGTCCAGCTGGCCGGCCAGGTCGGCGGACCGGCCGCCGGAGAACGCCACGTTGACCAGCCGGACCGGGCGCTCGGCCACCGAGGCCAGGCCCGCGGCGAGCAGCGCGCCCGGGGTGTCCCGGGCCCGCAGCACGCCGAGGCCGGCGGCGGTGGAGTCCCCGAGGAAGGCCAGCACCAGAGGGGGCCGCGAACCGGCCGAGGCGTCGGCGAACGCCTCGCCGTAGACGCCGTCGGCCCGGGGCGGATCGCCCTCCAGGACGCCGATGGCCTGGACGGCCAGCTTGCTCTCGGTCAGCAGCAGGCCGACGAGGCCCACGCCCAGCAGGCCGAGCCCGCCTCCGCCGTACGCCGCCGCGGTGGCGATCCGGCGCGCCACCCGGGCCCGCGACTCGTGTGCCCCTGGCATCCGGTACCCCCTTCGCGTCCTCGTGCCGCCCCGACGGGGCCGTTGCCGATGCGTGTACACCCCTCCTACCCGGGTTGGCGCTGGGCTACGACGGGGGTGGGCCGTTCGTGGCACCGGGAGCGGGGCGGGGAGGCCGGGCCGGGGCCGGCTTCCGGCCGGTCCCCGGACCGGAACGGCGCGGCGGGGGCGCTGCCCGGACCGCCGGGAGCCGGTCCGGGCGGCGCCCGGTGCGCGGGTGCGGAAGAGGGGCGGGACGCCCCCGGTGTGGCCGGGGTGCAGGGCGGGGAGGAAGGGGCGGGCCGGGGTCGATGGCACGGCCTAGGCTTTGCAGTACCGAAAAGCACTCGCATGCCCACAGACCGGGAGGACCCCCGTGCGGTACCACAACTCGATCATCGACCTGGTCGGCAACACGCCACTGGTCAAGCTGAACAAGGTCACCGAGGGGATCAGCGCGACCGTGCTCGCGAAGGTCGAGTACTTCAACCCCGGAGGCTCGGTGAAGGACCGGATCGCGATGCGCATGATCGAGGCCGCCGAGGCCTCGGGCGCCCTGAAGCCCGGCGGCACCATCGTCGAGCCGACCTCGGGCAACACCGGCGTCGGCCTGGCGATCGTGGCCCAGCAGAAGGGCTACCGGTGCATCTTCGTCTGTCCGGACAAGGTGTCCACCGACAAGATCAACACCCTGCGCGCGTACGGCGCCGAGGTGGTCGTCTGTCCGACCGCCGTCGCCCCCGAGCACCCGGACTCCTACTACAACGTGTCCGACCGCCTGGTCCGCGAGACCCCCAACGCCTGGAAGCCGGACCAGTACTCCAACCCGGACAACCCGGCCTCGCACTACCACTCCACCGGTCCGGAGCTCTGGGAGCAGACCGACGGGAAGATCACCCACTTCGTGGCCGGCGTCGGCACCGGCGGCACCATCTCGGGCACCGGCAACTACCTGAAGGAGGCGTCCGGCGGCAAGGTCAAGGTGGTCGGCGCCGACCCGGAGGGTTCGGTCTACTCCGGCGGCACCGGCCGTCCGTACCTGGTCGAGGGCGTCGGTGAGGACTTCTGGCCGACCGCCTACGACCGGGGTGTCGCCGACGAGATCGTCGCGGTCTCCGACAAGGACTCCTTCCAGATGACCCGCCGCCTCGCCAAGGAGGAGGGCCTGCTGGTCGGCGGCTCCTGCGGCATGGCGGTCGTCGCCGCGCTGGAGGTCGCCAAGAAGCTGGGCCCGGACGACGTGGTCGTCGTGCTGCTGCCGGACGGCGGCCGCGGCTACCTGTCGAAGATCTTCAACGACGACTGGATGGCCGACTACGGCTTCCTGCCGTCCGCCACCGACGAGGCGCACATCGGCGAGGTGCTGGCCCGCAAGGACGCCATCGAGCACGAGGGCATCCCGCAGTTCGTCCACATGCACCCCAGCGAGACCGTCGCCGAGGCGGTCCGGGTGCTGCGCGAGTACGGCGTCTCGCAGATGCCGGTGGTCTCGCCGGGGGCCGGCCACCCGGACATCATGGCCGGCGAGGTGATCGGCTCGGTGGCGGAGAAGCTGCTCCTGGAGGGCGTCTTCGCGAACGAGATCCAGCTGAGCGACACGCTGGACAAGGTGATGTCCAAGCCGCTGCCGGTGGTCGGCTCGGGCGAGACCGTCACCAACCTGATGTCGGTGCTGGAGAAGGCCGACGCCGCGGTGGTGCTGGTGGAGGGCAAGCCGCAGGGCATCGTCACCCGCCAGGACCTGCTCGGATTCCTGGCCGGCAGCCGCGCCGGGCACTGAGGCCCGGTCAGCCGCCCTCCCCGACCGGACGGCTGAGGTTCCGTTTCCGGGCGAACTGGTACACCCGCGTCACCTGCGCGCAGCACGCGCTTAACAACGCTGCGCCATCGTTGTGGTCAACGGCAAGACGCCGAGTGAGGCGACGACGACGGTCCGGGAGCGGCTCCCCGGCGGCGCCGATCGTCTCCGGGCACGACGGCCGGCCCTGACCCGGCCGGCGGTGTCCTTGCCCGCGGGAGACGCCGTCGTCCCGCCCCTGCCCGGCTCCGGCCGGACCGCAGGGTGCGGCGGCTCCCGCGGCAACCGCGCCGCTTGGCGCGTCTCCGCGACTCCCGGGTGGGGGAGTCCGGCGGAGGCGGCAGGGCCGGTCCCTCTCCGGAGGGGCCGGCCCTTCCCGTAATCTCGCACGCATGACCAGCACTGACACGACCGGCCAGGACGCTCCCCGCTACGTCCGGCTCAACATCGAGCTCATCGCCGAGATCACCGACGAGGGGGCGCTGAAGGCGGCGGCCCTGCAGCAGGTGGCGGTGGACGAGTACCTCGACGACGACGAGCGCGCGCAGTCCGTCGAGGCCATCGAGGTGGACCCGTCGGGTTCGCTCGCCCACTTCATCGACCCGGTGGCGCTGCTCGGCGACGTTCCGGGCGTCGAGCTCGCCTCGGCGACCTGGGAGTCCGCGAAGACCGACTTCGATCCCGAGGGCGACGAGTGGGACGAGTACACCGTGGAGGAGCCCGCCGAGTAGGGCCCGCCCAGTAGGGCCTGTCCGTCACGGCCCGTGATCGCCCGGTCTGCCTTCGCAGACCGGGCGTTTTGTCCATATTTGGCGGTAAGTTTCGTCATCTCGTACGATCGCTACCCGTTGGTGATGGAACCGTGAACGCATGGATTGCGTTTCTCTATCCGTAATGCCCGGATGATGAGCAGGGAGTGGGCGACGTGGCGGCAGGGGACGGTCAGGGCCGGTCGGCCGGAGGCAGCTGGAGCCGGCGCGGTGTGCTGGCCGGTCTCATCGGGGCCCCGGTCCTGCTGCTGGCGGCCTGCAACGACACCAAGGGCGGCGAGAGCGGGGCCGGAGGCAGCGGCGGTCCTGGCACTGGCAGCGGCAGCGGCGGCAGCACGGGTGGCACGGCCACCGGCACCACGGGCGCGGGTACGGGCGGCGGCCAGGCGACGCCCAGCGCCACCAGCACGCCGAAGACCTCGGTCGCCGTGATCACCGTCACGCCCGCCGACGGCGCCGCCTCGGCCAGCTTCAGCGACCCGGTCAAGGTCACCGTCGCGAACGGCACCCTCACCGCCGTCAAGGTCACCGACTCCACCGGCAAGGCCCTGGCCGGCCAGCTCTCCGCCGACGGCACCGGCTGGACCTCGGCCGCCGCGCCGGCCAGCGGCACCAAGTACACCGTGACCGCCGCCGCCACCGACAAGGACAAGCTGGAGGCCGACGCCAACGCCGTCTTCACCACGGCGACCCCGGCCAACACCTTCGTCGGCTACTTCACCCCCGAGGACGGCTCGGTCGTCGGCGTCGGCATGCCCGTCTCGATCAACTTCAGCAAGCCGGTCACCGACCGCAGGACCGTCCAGCAGGCGATCACCGTCATAGCCGAGCCGGGCGTCGAGATCGTCGGGCACTGGTTCTCCAGCACCCGCCTCGACTTCCGGCCGCAGCAGTACTGGGCCAAGGGCACCAAGGTGACCGTCAAGCTCAGGCTCAAGGACGTCCAGGGCGCCAAGGGCGTCTACGGCACCCAGTCCAAGGACGTCCGCTTCACCGTCGGCCGGGCGCAGACCAGCGTCGCCGACCTCGCCACCAAGAAGCTCACCGTCACCACCGACGGCCAGGTCAGCGCCGTCTACGCGATCTCCGGCGGCTCGCCCGAGTTCCGCACCTGGGGCGGCAAGATGGTGATCACCGAGCAGTACCAGCAGACCCGGATGAACTCGCAGACCGTCGGCCTCGGCAGCGAGTACGACATCCCGGACGTGCCGCACGCCCAGCGGCTCAGCACCTCCGGCACCTTCATCCACGGCAACTACTGGTCCTCGCCGTCGATCTTCGGCAGCCAGAACACCAGCCACGGCTGCATCGGCCTGCGGGACGTCAAGGGCGGGCAGGACCAGGGCGCCGACGGCGCCAGGTTCTTCAAGAGCTCGATGATCGGCGACGTCGTCGAGGTCGTGAACTCCGGCGACAAGACCGTGGTGCCGTCCAACGGCCTCAACGGCTGGAACATGGACTGGGCCGACTGGAAGGCCGCCAGCGCCGTCTGACCCCCGCCGCGGGCCCGTCACGGGCCCCGCCGCAGACCCCGTCCCGGGCGGGCCGGACCTCCCGGCGCCGCCGAACGCGACGACCGAAACCCGCCGGACCCGGCGCGGCTCCGGCGGCAGGGTGGACGGCATGACGACAACCACCACGCCCGCCCTGGCCGTCCGCCCGATCGACCCGGGCGTCCACCGCTCCCTGCTGGTCCGCGACGACGCGGGCCGCCCGCCGGTCCGGTCCGTCGACGAGACCGGCGGCGCCCCGCTGCGCTGCTGCCTGAGCAAGGGCCTGCCGGGGGACCGGATCGCCCTGGTCTCCTACGCGCCGCTGCGCCGCTGGGCCGCCGAGACGGGGGCCGAACCGGGCCCGTACGACGAGGTCGGCCCGGTCTTCGTGCACGACGGGCCGTGCGCGGGCGTCGGCGGGGACGGCTGGCCGACCGGGTTCCACGGCAGCGAGCGGGTGCTGCGCGCGTACGACCGGCGCGGGCACATCCTGGGCGGCGTGCCGGTCGTCCCGGAGACCGCCGAGGCGGGCGCGGCGGCCCTGCTCGCCGATCCGGAGGTGGCCGTGGTGCACGTCCGCGCGCTGCACTTCGGGTGCTTCATGCACGAGGTCCGGCGGGCCTGACCCGCGTCCGGGGGCGCGGCGGGGTGCTCAGCCGCGCTTGGCGTAGTCGCCGAAGCCCTGCCAGTCCAGGATGACCGCCGGCTCGTCGCCCACCACCCAGGCGTCGTGGCCGGGCGGGCAGATCATGAAGTCGCCGGGGCCGAACTCGGCCTCCTCGCCGTCGTCCATGGCGATCGCCATCCGGCCGGAGACGACGTAGCCGACGTGGGCGGCCTGGCAGCTGTCGGTCTGCGCGATGGGCCTGACGTGCTTCGACCACTGCCAGCCGGGCTCGAACACCCCCCGTCCGACGGCACCGCCGTCCAGGTTGACCAGGCGCACCTCTCCCTTGCCGCCCTCGAACGGGCGGACTTCCTCGGGATCGGTGTCGAAGCTTCTGCGCATGAGGCCGGCCATGAGGGGCTCCTCGGGGACGAGGCGGCCCCGCCACCAGGAGGGGTGGCGGGGCCGCCCTACTGGTCCTTCCAGTCTGCGCCCGCCGGGAGGCGGCGGAAAGCCGGAGGGACCCGCGGGCTCAGCCCTCGGTGGTCCGGGCCACGCCGATGGGGCAGCTGGCACCGGTGCCGCCGAGGCCGCAGTAGCCGTTCGGGTTCTTGGCGTCCGACAGGTACTGCTGGTGGTACGGCTCGGCGGGGTAGAACGGGCCGGCCGGGGCGATCTCGGTGGTCACCGGGCCGAGGCCGAGCGCGGTGAGCTCAGGCTGGAAGGCGTCCCGGGTGGCGGCCACGGACGCCGCCTGGGCGGGGGAGTGGGTGTAGACCGCGGACCGGTACTGGGTGCCGACGTCGTTGCCCTGGCGGTTGCCCTGGGTCGGGTCGTGCGACTCCCAGAAGGTCTTCAGCAGCTGCTCGTAGGAGATCACCGCAGGGTCGAACACCACCCGGACCGCCTCCGTGTGCCCGGTCAGGCCGCTGCACACCTCCTCGTACGTCGGGTTCGGGGTGTGGCCGCCCTGGTAGCCGACCAGCGTCGTCCAGACGCCCGGCAGGCGCCAGAACGTGCGCTCGGCGCCCCAGAAGCAGCCCAGCCCGAAGTCGGCCACCTCCAGCCCCGCCGGGTACGGGCCGGTCAGCGGGTGGCCGAGCACGGTGTGCGGCTCGCCGAGGGTGAAGGCCGGGGCCTCCCGGCCGGGGAGCGCCTGGTCGGCGGGGACGAGCGAGGTCTTGTGGCGGTTGAACAGCACGGCCTGCTCCAGCGGGTCGGAAAGGGTTGCAGACGTTCCAACGCGGACGGGACGCCGGGGATTCCGGGGGAGGCCCCGCCCGCCCCCGCCCGGCCGGGCGTGCGGCGGTCGGGCGGCGGTCGGGCGGCGGTCGGCGGCGGTAGGGCCTGCGGCGGCCGGGCCTGCGGGGCGTCGCCGCCTTCGGGGCGGCACCCCGCCGTTCGCCGACTACGCTCGGAGCATGACCGAGCACCAGCTTCCCCAGGGCTTCGAGACTCTCGCCATCCACGCGGGTCAGGAAGCAGACCCCCAGACCGGGGCCGTCGTCACGCCGATCTACCAGGTGTCCACCTACAAGCAGGACGGGGTGGGCGGCCTGCGGGGCGGCTACGAGTACAGCCGCAGCGCCAACCCGACCCGTACCGCGCTGGAGGAGTGCCTCGCCGCGCTGGAAGGCGGCGCCCGCGGCCTCGCCTTCGCGTCCGGCCTCGCCGCCGAGGACACCCTGCTGCGGACGATCCTCAAGCCGGGCGACCACATCGTCATCCCCAACGACGCCTACGGCGGCACCTTCCGGCTCTTCGCCAAGGTGCTGACCCGCTGGGGCGTCGAGTTCTCCGTCGCCAACACCCAGGACCTGTCGACCGTCCGCGGGGCGCTGCGCCCGAACACCCGCGCGGTGTGGGTGGAGACCCCGTCCAACCCGCTGCTGGGCATCACCGACCTCGCCGCGCTGGCCGAGATCGCGCACGGCGCCGGCGCGCTGCTGGTGGTCGACAACACCTTCGCCAGCCCGTACCTGCAGCAGCCGATCGCGCTCGGCGCCGACGCGGTCGTGCACTCGACCACCAAGTACATGGGCGGCCACTCGGACGTCGTCGGCGGCGCCCTGGTGCTGGCCGACGCGGCGCTGGGCGAGGAGGTCGCGTACCACCAGAACGCGATGGGCGCGGTCTCCGGCCCGTTCGACGCCTGGCTGGTGCTGCGCGGCATCAAGACCCTCGGCGTCCGGATGGACCGGCACAGCTCCAACGCGGAGAAGGTCGCCGAGCTGCTGGCCGGCCACCCCAAGGTCAGCCAGGTGCTCTACCCGGGCCTGCCCGAGCACCCCGGCCACGACATCGCCGCGAAGCAGATGAAGGCGTTCGGCGGCATGGTGTCGTTCCGCGTCCACGGCGGCGAGGAGGCGGCGGTCGAGGTCTGCAACCGGACCGAGCTGTTCACCCTCGGCGAGTCGCTGGGCGGCGTGGAGTCGCTGATCGAGCACCCCGGCCGGATGACCCACGCCTCGGTGGCCGGTTCGGCCCTGGAGGTGCCGGCGGACCTGGTGCGCGTCTCGGTCGGCATCGAGTCGATCGACGACCTGCTGGCCGACCTCACGCGGGCGCTGGGCTGAACTCCCGGCCCGAGTACGCCTAGGCGCTCTGCCGGCCCGCCGAGTACGACTCCATCGAGTGGTTGAAGCGGGCCAGCAGGGCGCAGAACTCGCGCTGTTCCTCCAGTGGCCAGTCGGCCACCAGCTGTCGGGTCAACTCGGCCCGGCCGGCGCGGACTTCGGCCAGCCGGTCGGAGCCGAGCGGGGTCAGCGCGAGCCGGACGGCGCGCCGGTCGGCCGGGTCCTGGACCCGGCCGACCAGGCCGGCCGCCACCAGCGGGGCGACCTGCCGGGTGACGGTGGAGGAGTCGACGCCGAGCGCGTCGGCCAGGGCCTTGACGTTGGCGGGCCCGACCCGCTCCAGGCGTTCCAGCAGCAGGTAGGCGGCCCGGACCAGGGCGGCCACTCCGTCGGAGCCGCGGACCTGTTCCATCCTGCGGGCGAACACCGCGAGCTGGTACTGCAGTTGGGTGTGCACGGGGTCGGTGAGGTCGGTGGCCTGGGGCGAGGTCGTCGTCATCGCGGCTCACGATCGTCGTGCGGTGAGAGAGGCTCAGAACCAGCAGCGTACGCGGGCCGGGCGGGCCCGGGAACAGGTCCGACGTCCCCGGGTGGTCCTCCACCAAGGCATACGCTGCTGTCATGCACAGCTGGCCGATCACCCTCGACGACGTCCGCGGCGCCCAGAAGATGCTCGTCGGGGTAGCCCGGGTGACGCCGATGGAGGGCAGCCGGCACCTGTCCGCACTGGTCGGCGCGCCGGTCCACCTGAAGTGCGAGAACCTCCAGCGGACCGGCTCCTTCAAGCTGCGCGGGGCGTACGTGCGGATCGCGGGTCTCTCGCCGGTGCAGCGGGCCGGCGGGGTGGTCGCGGCGAGCGCCGGGAACCACGCCCAGGGGGTGGCGCTGGCGGCCTCGCTGCTCGGGGTCCGCTCCACGGTCTTCATGCCGGTGGCCGCGCCGCTGCCCAAGGTCGCCGCGACCCGCGAGTACGGCGCCGAGGTCCGGTTGCACGGCGCCACCGTGGACGAGGCGCTGCAGGCCGCGCAGCGGTACGCGGACGCGGGCGGCGCGGTGTTCATCCACCCCTTCGACCACCGGGACATCGTCATCGGGCAGGCCACCGTCGGGCTGGAGATCCTGGAGCAGTGCCCGGAGGTGCGCACCATCCTGGTCGGGGTGGGCGGGGGCGGTCTGCTGGCCGGGATCGCGGCGGCGGTCAAGCCGCTGCGGCCGGACGTGCGGGTGATCGGGGTGCAGGCGGCCGGCGCGGCCGCGTACCCGCCCTCGCTGGCGGCCGGACGCCCCGTCTCGCTGGAGCGGTTCGCCACCATGGCGGACGGGATCATGGTCGGTCGGCCCGGGGACATCCCCTTCGAGATCGTCAACACCCTGGCGGACGGCATCCGGACGGTCTCCGAGGACTCGCTCTCGCGGGCGCTGCTGCTGGGCCTGGAGCGGCTGAAACTGGTGGTGGAGCCGGCCGGGGCGAGTCCGGTGGCGGCGCTGCTGGAGCAGCCGGGTTCCTTCGAGGGGCCGGTGGTGGCGGTGCTCTCCGGGGGCAACATCGACCCGCAGCTGATGCAGCGGGTGCTGCGGCACGGGCTGGCGGCGGCCGGCCGCTACCTGTCGCTGCGGGTGCGGCTGGCGGACAAGCCGGGCGCGCTGGCGGACCTGCTGGGGGTGCTGACGAAGGTCGACGCCAACGTGCTGGACGTGGCGCACGTGCGGGTCGACCCGCAGCTCGGGCTGACCGAGGTCGAGGTGGACCTCCACCTGGAGACGAAGGGGCCGGAGCACTGCGCGGCGGTGCTCGGCGACCTGCGGGACGCGGGGTTCGTGGTCTCCCGCTAGGCGGGGTGCGGGTGCGGGGTGCGGGTGCGGGGTGCCCGGGCAGGGGGGTGGGGCCCCGGGTGGGGTTCCCGTGGGGCTCCCGTTGTCAGTGGTGCGTGTCACCATGGCGGAGCGAATTCCCTTGCGCGATATATCGCGTTCTGCAAAACTCGCGATACATCGCGTCTTGTTGCCGTGCAGGCGAGAACCGAGTCGCTTGCGTGCCCTCATTCGGGGCAAAGTGGGACAGAACCGCTCAACCGTCCAAGGAGATGAGGCAGGCCATGGCGCCAGCCATCCAAGCCGAGAACCTGGTGAAGACCTTCGGCGACGTACGAGCCCTGGACGGCGTCAGCCTCGACGTCCCCGAGGGCACGGTGCTCGGGCTGCTCGGCCCGAACGGCGCCGGGAAGACCACCACCGTGCGCATCCTCACCACCCTGCTCCGCCCCGACTCCGGCCGTGCCGTGGTCGCCGGGGTCGACGTCCTCAAGCACCCCAACGAGGTCCGCAGCCTGATCGGCCTCTCCGGCCAGTACGCCGCGGTCGACGAGTACCTCACCGGCTTCGAGAACCTCCAGATGGTCGGTGAGCTCTACCAGATGACCGCCCGCGAGGCGAAGGTCCGGGCGCTCGAACTGCTGGAGTGGTTCAACCTCACCGAGGCCAAGGACCGGACCGCCAAGACCTACTCCGGCGGCATGCGCCGCCGGCTCGACCTCGCCGCGGCCCTCGTGGTCCGCCCCCCGGTGATGTTCCTGGACGAGCCGACCACCGGCCTCGACCCGCGCAACCGGCTCGCCCTGTGGGAGGTCATCGAGACCCTGGTCGACCAGGGCACCACGCTGCTGCTCACCACCCAGTACCTGGAGGAGGCCGACCGCCTCGCCCACGACATCGCCGTGGTCGACCACGGACGGGTGATCGCGCGCGGGACGGCCGACCAGCTCAAGGCGCAGATCGGCGGCGAGCGGATCGAGGTCGTGGTGCACCGGCCCGACCTGGTCGCCGACGCGCTCGCCGCGCTCTCCGGGTACGCCCAGGGCGAGCCGACCGTGGAGCGCAACACCCGCAGGATCACCGTCCCGGTCAGCGGCGGCGCCCGGGTGCTCGCGGACGTGATCCGCGAGCTGGACACCCGCTCGATCGAGATCGACGACATCGGCCTGCGCCGTCCGACCCTGGACGACGTCTTCCTCTCGCTCACCGGCCACGCCACCGAGGCCGAGAGTGAGGAGAACGGCGCCGCGGGCAAGGGCGGGGCCGGCCACGGCAAGGGCCGCGGCGGACCGGCCGGGAGCGGCCCGGGCGCCGACAAGCAGGCCGTCACGGCCGGCAAGGAGCTGTGAGATGACGACGGCCACCCAGCACGCCATCGGCGGGGCGGTACCCAAACAGCGCCGCGGAGCGGCCGCCACCCTGCACGACTCCTGGGTGGTGGCGAAGCGCAACCTGCGGCGGATGTCCCGGATACCCGAGATCGTGGTGTTCGGCCTGATGCAGCCGGTGATGTTCGTCCTGCTGTTCTCGTACGTCATGGGCGGGGCGATCCAGATCCCCGGGACGCAGTCCAGCTCCTCGACGTACATCCAGTTCCTGATGGCCGGCATCTTCGCCCAGACGGTCACCTTCGCGACGGCCGGCGCCTCCGCCGGCATCGCCGAGGACATGTCCAAGGGCCTGGTCGACCGGTTCCGCTCGCTGCCGATGGCCCGCTCGGCGGTCCTGGTCGGCCGGACCCTGGCGGACCTCGTCCAGACCGCGTTCACGCTGGTGGTGCTCGCGCTGGTGGCGCTCCTGGTGGGCTGGCGGATCCACGAGGGCCTGCTGTCCGCGCTGGCCGCGTTCGGACTGCTGCTCCTGCTCGGCTACGCCTTCTCCTGGATCGGCGCACTGATCGGTCTCTCGGTGCGCAGCCCCGAGGCGGCCACCTCGGCCGGGCTGATCTGGCTCTTCCCGCTGACCTTCATCTCGAACGCCTTCGTGCCGGTCAGCTCGATGCCCGGCTGGCTGCAGGGGATCGCCTACTGGAACCCGTTCAGCGCCACGGTGCAGGCCTGCCGGAACCTCTTCGGCAACCAGGTGGGCCCGGTGGACGACGCCTGGCCGATGCAGCACGCGGAACTGATGTCGGTGCTCTGGTCGCTGGCGATCATCGCGGCGTTCTCGTGGCTGTCGGTGCGCAAGTACCGCTCGGCCGTGGGCTGACCCGCGGCGCGGCCCGTGGGCGGGTACGCGCGAGGGCGGCCGTGGCTCGTGCCACGGCCGCCCTCGTCGGCGTTCTGCGGGGGTCGGCCGGCGCCGGTCGGACGGGTGGTCCGGTCCCGGGGCCGATGCCGGTCGGAAGGGTCAGCCGGCGTAGGGCTTGACCTCGACGATCTTGACCATGGCCCGCTTGCCGTTCGGCAGCTCGTAGGTCGCCTCGTCGCCGATCGTCTTGCCGTCGATCGCGCGGCCCAGCGGGGACTGCGGCGAGTAGATCTCCAGGTCGTCGTCGCCGGCCACCTCGCGCGAGCCGAGCAGGAACTTCATGGTGTCGTCCGTGTCGCCGTCGAAGGCGACCGTCACGACCATGCCCGGAGCCACCACACCCGAGTCGGCCGGAGCCTCGCCGACCTTGGCGCGCTCCAGCAGCTGGGTGAGCTGGCGGATGCGCAGCTCGTACTTGCCCTGCTCCTCCTTGGCCGCGTGGTAGCCGGCGTTCTCCTTGAGGTCACCCTCTTCGCGCGCCGCCTCGATCTTCTGGGCGATCTCGATGCGCCAGGGGCCGGTCAGGTGGTCCAGCTCGGCCTTGAGCTGGTCGTAGCCGGACTGAGTGAGCCAGGTCACGTTCTCGCTGGTCTGGGTCACGGGTGCTCCTCGTAGGTGCTGGGGCTGTGCTGAGGGTGTGAGTCGTCAGCGCGTCTGGTGGTGCTGATATCGGTCTTAACTACAAAGCAACGCCCGCTCCCGTACCAGCTGGTGCGGAAGGGGCGAAACCACGAGCCTAACAACTCCCACCGACAAGCGGGAGGGCCGTTGGCGCGTCATTGACGACGACATTGCGCCGAGATGTACAGCAGCGGTGCGCGACTCCTCTACGGATGCCCGCTCTCCAGATCGAATATGCGCTCCGGGTGGCCGTCGCCGCCAGTGACTACCGGGGGCCGGCCCTCCGCGGGCGGCTACGCGGGGGTGCAGCCGAGGAGCTCGGCGGTGGTGCCGCGGGAGGTGGTCCGCAGACTGACCACCGCGTCGTAGCCGGAGCCGTCCGCCGGTACCGGGAAGTCGGCCACCCCGACCACCGCGCCGTTCTCGCCCTGCGAGCGGACGGTGCAGCTGCCCGCGGTGCCGTCGCTCTTGCGCACCGACAGGTGCAGCTGCATCTCGACGTCGGAGACCGCCTCGAAGGACGGCACGGCGCCGTTGATCTTCGTCTCGCGGATCAGGTACGAGGCTCCCAGCCACGTGACCAGGCCCAGCGCCAGCACTCCGCAGACCGCGCCGATCACCTTGAGCCGCCGGTCCGCCTCGCGGTCGCCGCGCCGTCCGTAGCGCCCCTCGGGCAGCTGCGGCGTCCTGGTGCCTGCGGTCATCGGGCTCAGTCCTCTCGTGGGGAGGGGGCCGCGCGGGTGGTGCGGGGGAATGCGGTGCTCCTCCAGTCCGTCACTATAGGAGGGGCACGCCCACGGCCGGTCCGGCGGGGGCGGGGCTCGGCCGTGTCGGCGACAGGTGCGGCGGCCGGTCCCGCGGTGACGCGGTCCCGTACCGAGCGGCTCAGACGGTGGGCAGACCGGCTTGCGCGGGACGCCCAGACATTGTGGAAGGAACGCACGCGTTGACTGAGCAGTTGCGACTGATGGCGGTGCACGCCCACCCGGACGACGAGTCCAGCAAGGGCGCGGCGACCATGGCCATGTACGTCGACCAGGGGGTGGACGTGCTCGTGGCCACCTGCACGGGAGGGGAACGCGGGTCGGTTCTCAACCCCAAGCTGCAGGGCCGGCCGGAGATCGAGGAGAACATCCACGAGGTCCGGGCCAAGGAGATGGACGAGGCCCGCGCGATCCTCGGGGTCAAGCAGGCCTGGCTGGGCTTCGTGGACTCGGGCCTGCCGGAGGGCGACCCGCTGCCCCCGCTCCCCGAGGGGTGCTTCGCCCTCCAGGACGTCAAGGACGCGGCCGAACCGCTGGTCCGCCTGATCCGGGAGTTCAAGCCGCAGGTCATCACGACCTACGACGAGAACGGCGGCTACCCGCACCCCGACCACATCATGACCCACAAGATCACCATGCTGGCCTTCGAGGCCGCGGGGGACCCGGACGCCTACCCGGACGCCGGTGAGCCCTGGCAGCCGCTGAAGGTCTACTACAACCACGGCTTCCCGATGGGCCGGATCCGCGCGCTCCACCAGTACCTCTCCGAGAACGGCCACGAGTCCCCCTACGGCGAGTGGATCGCCGGCTGGGAGAAGAGCGGCCGCAAGGAGCGCGAGATCACCACCCGGGTCCGCTGCGACGACTGGTTCGAGACCCGGGACCGCGCGCTGATCGCGCACGCCACCCAGATCGACCCGGACGGCCCCTGGTTCCGCGTCCCGCTGGAGGTCCAGCGCGAGGTCTGGCCCACGGAGGACTACGAGCTCGCCCGTACCCTCATCGACGTGGACCTCCCGGAGGACGACCTGTTCGCCGGCCTTCGCACGCCCAGCCTGACGGCCGAATCGGCCGACACGCGCGACTGAACCACCCCCCGACGGCCCGGCTCCCCGTGAGCCGGGCCACCATAGAGATATGAGCGCCTCCGTGAACCTCACCCACCTCGCCGCCGAGCTCGCCGTCGACGACGCCAAGGTCACCCCCGGCCTGCTGGGCTTCGTCGTCTTCGCCGTCCTCGGCGTGGCCACCTGGTTCCTGGCCAAGTCGATGAACCGACAGTTCAAGAAGGTCGACTTCGTCGAGCAGCCGGAGGCCTCGAAGGAGTGAGTCCGGCGCCCGTCCGCGCGCCGGCCCGATGCGCAAGGATGGGGGCATGCCTAACCGCCTCGCCGACGCGACGTCCCCGTACCTGCTCCAGCACGCCGGGAACCCCGTGGACTGGTGGCCGTGGGGCCCCGAGGCGTTCGAGGAGGCCCGCCGCCGCGGCGTGCCGGTCCTGCTGAGCGTCGGGTACGCCGCCTGCCACTGGTGCCACGTGATGGCGCACGAGTCCTTCGAGGACGAGGGCGTCGCGGCGTACGCCAACGAGCGGTTCGTGGCCGTGAAGGTCGACCGCGAGGAGCGGCCGGACGTCGACGCCGTGTACATGGAGGCGGTGCAGGCGGCGACCGGGCAGGGCGGCTGGCCGATGACCGTCTTCCTGACCCCCGACAAGGAGCCGTTCTACTTCGGCACCTACTTCCCGCCCGAGCCGCGGCACGGCATGCCGTCCTTCCGGCAGGTGCTGGAAGGCGTGCACGCGGCCTGGCGGGACCGGCGTGACGAGGTCGGCGAGGTCGCCGCCCGGATCCGGGCCGACCTCTCCGAGCGGGCGTCGGTGTACGCGGTCGGCAGCGGCGTGCACCAGCCGCCGGGGGAGACCGGCCTGCACGAGGCGCTGGTCGCGCTCAGCCGTGACTTCGACGAACGGCGCGGCGGGTTCGGCGGGGCACCCAAGTTCCCGCCGGCCATGGTCGTCGAGTACCTGCTGCGCCACCACGCCCGGACCGGTTCGGAGGCGGCGCTGGAGATGGCCGTCCGCACCGGCGAGGCGATGGCCCGCGGCGGCATCCACGACCAGCTCGGCGGCGGGTTCGCCCGGTACGCGGTGGACGCCGACTGGGTCGTCCCGCACTTCGAGAAGATGCTGTACGACAACGCGCTGCTGCTCCGCGCCTACCTGCACCTGTGGCGGGCCACCGGCTCCCCGCTCGCCCGCCGCACCGCACTGACCACCGCGGACTTCCTGCTGCGCGAACTGCGCACCCCCGAGGGCGCGTTCGCCTCCGCGCTGGACGCGGACAGCACGGACCCGGCGACCGGCCGCTCGGTCGAGGGGGCGTACTACGTGTGGACGCCCGCCCAGCTGGCCGAGGTGCTGGGGGACGCGGACGGCGGGTACGCCGCCGAGCTGTTCGAGGTGACCGGCGCGGGGACCTTCGAGCACGGGGCCTCGGTGCTCCAGCTGCTCGCCGACCCGGCGGACGACGCCGCCCACGAGCGCGTCCGGTCCCGGCTGTTCGAGGCGCGGGCCGCCCGGCCCGCACCCGCCCGGGACGACAAGGTGGTCGCCGCCTGGAACGGGCTGGCCGTCGCCGCCCTCGCCGAGACGGGCGCCCTGCTGGACCGGCCCGACCTCGTCGAGGCCGCCGAGCGTGCCGCCGACCTGCTGCTCGCCGTTCACCTCACCCCCGACGGCCGGCTGCTGCGGACCTCGCGCGACGGCCGCCCGGGTCCGAACGCGGGCGTGCTGGAGGACTACGCCGACACCGCCGAGGGCTTCCTCGCCCTGTTCGCCGTGACCGGTGAGGCCGAGTGGCTCCAGCTGGCCGGCGGGCTGCTGGACACCGTGCTCAAGCACTTCGCCGACGGGACCACCGGGGCGCTGTTCGACACCGCCGACGACGCCGAGGAGCTGATCCGGCGTCCGCAGGACCCGACCGACAACGCCACCCCGTCCGGCTGGACCGCCGCCGCCAACGCCCTGCTCACCTACGCCGCGTACACCGGTTCGGCACGTCACCGGACCGCGGCCGAGCGGGCGCTCGGCATCGTCGGCGCACTCGCCCCGCGCGCTCCCCGCTTCATCGGCTGGGGCCTGGCCGCCGCCGAGGCCCTGGCCGACGGGCCGCGCGAGGTCGCCGTGATCGGGTCGGCCGGCGACCCGGCCACCGCCGCGCTGCACCGGGTCGCCCTGCTGGGTACCGCACCCGGCGCGGTGGTCGCGCTCGGCGAGCCGGGAGCGGGCAGCGACGAGGTGCCGCTGCTGGCCGACCGACCGCTGGTGGGCGGGGCGCCGGCCGCGTACGTCTGCCGGCACTTCGTCTGCGATGCGCCGACCACCGACCCCGCGGTGCTGGCGGAGCGGCTGGGCGCGACGGCGGAGGCGGGCGGCGCGCCCTCCTGACCGTGCCCCGGAAATCGGGTGGTGCGCGGACGAAAGGGCGGGCGAAGATGGTCCATGGCCTGGACCCTGAGCACCTCCGTCGACGAGTTCCACACCCGCGCGGGCGGGTTCCTCGCCGCGAGCCCGGCCCGGAACACCGTGCTGCTCACCGTGACGGACCGGCTGAGGGAGCGCGGTCCGCACTACTACGGCGGGGACGCGCCGGTCTTCGGCTGGTGGTGCCCCGAGCCCGGCGGGCCGGTCGGCGGGGCCTTCCTGCGAACGCCCCCGTTCGCACTGCGGCTCGGGGAGATGCCGGTGTCGGCGGCCGGCGAGCTGGCGGCCGAACTCGCCGCCGCCCGGACCGGAGCGGGGGCGGCGGTAGGGGCTGCGGTCGGGGCCGGTTCGGCGGACGTCGTCGAGGTCGCCGGGAGTGACGCGGCCGTGGCGGCGTTCTCCGCGGCCTGGCAGGCCGCCACCGGCGCCACCGGGTCCGTCCGGACCAGGGAGCGGCTCTACCGGCTCGGCGAGCCGACCGAACCGCCGCGTCCGCCGGCCGGCGGCGCCAGGTTCGCCGACCCGTCGGACCGGCAGCTGGTGATCGAGTGGCTCGGACGGTTCGTGGTCGAGGCCCGGCTGGTGGCCTCCGGCGTCGCGACGCTCGCCGACGACCGGATCGCCGCCCGGCAGCTCCACCTCTGGGAGGACGGGGGGCGCCCGGTGGCGCTCGCCGGGCACAGTGCGGTGATCGCCGGGATGTCCCGGATCGGCCCGGTCTACACGCCGGGCGACCACCGCGGACGCGGCTACGGGAGCGGGGTCACGGCGGCGGCCTCGGCCCACGCGCTGGGGCTCGGTGCGACGGAGGTGCTGCTGTACACCGACCTCGCCAATCCGACGAGCAACTCGATCTACCAGCAGATCGGCTACCGGCCGGTGGAGGACTGCACCGTGCTGGAGTTCCGGGGCCGGGCGGCCCGGCGGGCCCGCGTAGCCTGAGCGGCGCCGCCGGCCGGTGCGGACGGGGGAACCGCCCGTCCCGGGCCGGCGTCCGATCCGGACGGGGCGGCCGCCACGGCCGCCGGGGGAGGTGGCCGTGACGGTGGACGGGTTGCTCGAACGGGCGGGCCGGCTGGGCCCGGGGGAGGTGGTGGTCGGCGCGCTGGCCGGCAACCTCGCCCTGTTCGCGGTGGCGCTGGTCGCCGGGAGCCTGCTGGTCCGCCGCTTCGGCGACCGGCGGGTGGCGCCGGCGCCCCCGCCGCCGGACCGCCGCGAGTGGCTGCTGACGGCCACCGCCGTCCTTCTCAACTCCGGTGTGGGAGTGGCCGGCTGGGCACTCTGGCGGCACGGTCTGCTGCGGCTCTCGGCGGACACCGGTCTGCGGGCGGTGGCCGAGCTGCTGCTGTTCTCCCTGGTGATGGACGCCCTGATGTACGCGGGCCACTGGCTCGCCCACCGTCGCCGGCTCTACCGGCTGGCCCACGAACTGCACCACCGCTACCCGGACCCTCGCCCGTCCACGCTCTTCGTCCTGCACCCCCTGGAGGTGCTGGGCTTCGGCGGTACCTGGCTCGCGGTGCTCTGCCTCCGGGAGATCTCCGCCCTGGCGCTGGCCGGGTACGTCGTGGTCAACCTGGTCTTCGGCCTGCTCGGCCACCTGGGCGTGGAGCCGTTCCCGGCCCGGGCCCGGCGGCTCGCGGTGTTCCGCTGGGTGGCGCTGCCGATGTTCCACGCGGGCCACCACGTCGACCCCGGGGTCAACCTGGGCTTCTACACCACCGTCTGGGACCGGCTGTTCGGCACCGTCGACCCCGCCTACGACACCCGCCGCACGGCGGAGAACCCGGCGCCGTGAAGGGAGGCGGCTACTCCCAGTCCCACCGGATGCCCAGCAGGCACGGCCGGAGCGCGGTGGCCACCAGATGGACGCAGCGGTGGCCGTCGAGCGTCAACTCCTCGCTCTCGTAGGACTTCTCGCCCGGGGCGCGGCGGGCGAAGCGGCGGCAGCGGACGGGGAGCGCGGCGGGGTGGAAGGTGATCTGGAGGACGTACTGCCCGGCCCCGGAGTTGAAGCCCCGGACGTACTCGCAGCTGGGCGTGGGTGACGGCGCGTCGTCGAAGCCGTAGCCGAGGAGGTGGGTGTCACCGGCCCGGAGCCGGCGGTCGAGGAGGAGTTCGGCGACCAGCAGGTCGTGGGTCTGGTCGCGCCGGATCCGGCCCGGGCGGCAGTTCTCCTCGGCCCTGACCCCGACCCGGGTGATGTCGCTGCCGGGGTCGCCCTGGTGGATGGCGAGGTAGCGGTCGATGCCGTCGCGGTGGGCGCGCAGGGCGTGCTGGGAGTCGCGGCGGACCAGCTGGCGGTCGGCGCCGATCCGGATCCGCTCGATGTGGGTGATGGTGTGCAGCCCCGTGTCGCGCGGTCCGGCGATGGTGGCGAGCAGGTCGTCGACGGCGGCGGCCGGGGCGATCAGGTCGCGGTAGGGGCGGACGGGAGGGCCGGCCGGGCCGTCGGGGGTGGTGCGCCGAGGTCCGAGCAGCCGGGTGAGCGAGTGCTCGGGGAGGTCCAGGACGTCCTCCAACGCTCGTACCGCGCGCAGGGATTCGGCCCGTTCGGGGCGTCGGTGGCCCTGCTGCCAGTAGCTGAGGCTGGTGACCCCGATGTGGACGCCGCGCAGGGCGAGGTGTTCGCGGACGCGGTGCAGGGCGAGGCCGCGGGTGGTGATCGCGGTCCGCAGGGCGAGGTGGAACGGGCCGGTGCGCAGGGCGGTGGCGAGGTCGGGGTGGTCGGTCCGCTGCATGGCGGCCTCCTCGGGTGGCGGACGGGGCGGGTCCGGCTGGTCGTGAATATTCACATGTGGAAGGGGGTTTGTCACCGGTCGGGGCGTTCCGGGCGGGGGTTGCGGGGCGGCGTTCACACCGGGAACGGGGCCGTTCACACCCGGGTCGGCGGACCGCCGGGGGCGTTGACCGGCCATGTCAACGGCGCGATGCTCATGGCGCGGATCCGGACCGCACCCCCACAGCTCTCGACTCCTCTGCCTGTCGCAAGGAGGAAATCCCCCATGTCAGTTCCACGGACACGCCTGCGCCGCGCCGTCGCGGTGCTCGCGCTCGGCGTCCTCGGTCCGGCGCTCAGCGTCGCGGCCGTCACCCCGGCCCAGGCCACCCCCACGGCCCTCGCCGGGACCGACCAGATCCGGCCCGCCGCCGCGCCGGGTGCCACGGCCGACCTGGCCGGCACCTTCAAGAAGCTCAACATCACCATGCAGCAGCAACAGCAGACCAACTGGTGCTGGGCGGCGAGCGGCAACACCATCGCGACCTGGTACGGCTACACCTACAGCCAGAACCAGTTCTGCAACGCCGCGTTCGGCCGCTCGGCGAACTCCAGCTGCCCCAACAACCAGGCCACCCTGGGCGACGTGCAGACCGGCCTGCGCTGGGTCGGCATCAACCCGGGCTCCTACGTCACCGGCTACCTGCGCTACAGCACGGTGCAGACGGAGGTGAACGCCAACCGGCCGATCGAGACCCGGATCCAGTGGAGCTCGGGCGGCGGCCACATGCACGTGGTCTACGGGTTCGACACCTCCAACAACTGGGTCTACTGGGGCGACCCGTGGCCGTCCAACACCCGTTACAACTGGGCGGACTACAACTACTACGTGTCGAACGGCACGTTCTCCTGGACCCACTCCCTGTACCGGATCGGCGCGTGAGGGGCGACCATGACCAGCATCCGTAACGTCGCCGCCGGCGTCCTGCTGGCGGCCGGGATCGGCCTGGCCGTCGCTCCGGCGGCGTCCGCGGCAGAGCCCGCACAGGGCCCCGCTCCCGTCTCCGCCGCCGAGCTGGCCCAGGCCAGGAGCGCGGTGCAGAGCCCCGCCGTGCTCGACCAGTTGGGGCGCTTCTTCGCCCGCAAGGGCGTCCCGCCGACCAAGCAGCTCACCATCGGCGCCGCCGAGGAGGCGCGGGCCGCGAGTGCGGCGGCCCCGCGGCTGACCGGCGAGACCGTGCCGGTCTACACCCTGGACGCGGCGTTCGTGGCCGGCACCCCGGGTGCGGCCGTGGCCAGGGCGGAGTTCACCGCGAGCCGGGTGGTCTCGACCGACGGGCAGGTCGCCTCGGTCTGGACCGTGAAGGAGGGCGGCGCCTGGCGGGTCGTCAACATCGCCTCCGGCGGGGACGAGAACGACTACGCGGCGCAGGCCGCGAGCACCGGCGGCGGGACGGCGTTCCGCGAGCCGCAGCTCAACGCCTGGTACGTGCTGCGGGACGGCCGGGTGCTCCCGCTGGACGACGAGGCCCGCGGCTCGGTGGGCGACTCCGGGGTGACCCTGGCGGCGTACCGGCAGCTGGTCCGGGAGCGGTACGGCGACAAACTGCCCGGCTCGGCGTACGACCGGGCGGGCAAGGGCGGCGGCTACCGCCCGGACGCGGCCGGTGAGCCGGCCGGGAGCGGCGGGAGCGTGCTGCCCGCCGCGACGGCGACCGCGGCCCTGAGCGTCACCGCTGTCGCGGGCGCGGGCCTCGCGTTGCGGCGGCGGGTGGGAGTCCGGCGCGGGTAGCGCCGGACCGAGGCGGCGGGGCCCGGCACGGCGACCGGGCCCCGCCGCAGGTCCGGGCCCGTCCGGACCCCGTTCGGGTCCGGGCGCCCGTCCGGGCCCTGCCGCGGGACCGGTCGCCTGCCGTACGTCCGGGCGCCTAGAGCTCGGTGAAGCCGCTCTCCATGATCGCGAAGGCGCGGTCGACCAGCTCGGCCATGTCCTCGGTGCCGCCGCTCTCGGCCCAGCGCAGGACGGCCTCCGTGGTGGCCGCGCCGAGCGAGGCGGCGGTGATCCGCATCGCGAAGGTCGGCTCCTGGACACCGGCCCGCCGCATCAGCACGGTGAGGTAGAGCTGCTGCGGGTCGTTGGCGGTGTCGCGCATCCGGGCCCTCAGCGCGGGGACTTCGGTGACCAGCCGCATCCGGACGAGGAGTTCCTCGCGCTCGTCCCGGACCAGTGTGCGGATCAGCCCGGTGAGGGCCTCCCGGCAGGAGCGCAGGAACGGTTCGTCAGTGGGCCGTGCCAGCAGGGCGGCGATCATCGCCGGGTCGTACTCGTCGGTGAGGACGACGTCCTCCTTGGTGGCGAAGTACCGGAAGAAGGTCGACTGCGAGACCTCGGCGGCGTCCGCGATCCGGTCCACCGTGGTGTTCTCGTAGCCCAGTTCGGCGAAGAGCCGGTACGCCTCGCGGCGGATCGCCCGGCGGGTCTTCAGCTTCTTCCGCTCGCGCAGCGACAGCGGCGCCGCCGGCATCGCCTGGACCGGATCGTCCGGGCCCGCCGGGGGTGCCGCTGTCGGCTGCGCTGCGCTCATACCTTCGATTATCCGTGATCGGCCGCGGGCGCGGCGGACGGTCCGGGACCGGTGCCGGGGCCGTCGGCGGCGGGCTCGCCGGTGACCGCTCCGCCGACGGAGGGCTCGGCGGGCCCGGTGGGCTCGACGGACGGCATCCGGAGGGCGACCAGAACCGCCGACAGCACCGCGACCACCCCGGCGGTCAGCAGCACCGCCGTCATCCCGTGGACGTAGGCGGCGTGCGCGGAGGCGGCCAGTGACGGGTCCCCGGTGGAGGCGGCGACGGCGTCGGCGGCCACCACCGACTGCCCGGCCCGGTCCGCGGCGCCCGCCGGGAGCCCGGTGGTGTCCAGCGCTCCCCGGTACGAGCCGGCCAGCAGGCTGCCGAAGAGCGCGACCCCGATCGCCCCGCCCACCTGACGGAAGGTCTGGAGCAGCCCCGAACCGACGCCGGCCCGGGCGGGCGGCAGGGTGAGCAGCGCGGTGGCCTGGGCGGTGATGATCGACAGGCCCATGCCGAACCCGAGCAGGACCAGCCAGACCGCCGCCGGGCCGTAACCGTCGGAGGCGTCCGTCCGGCTGCCGATCAGCAGGGCTCCGGCCAGGACGGCCAGCCCGGCGGTGATCACCGGCCGGTGGCCGGTCCGGGCGACCAGCTTGTCGCTGAACCGGGCCGCCACCATCAGGCCGAGCATCATCGGCATCAGCCGCAGGCCGGTGCCGAAGGCGTCGGCGCCGAGCACGCTCTGGAAGTAGAGGGGCAGCACGAAGAAGGCTCCGTACAGCACCAGGGAGACCAGGGTCGCGGCCACCACCGACCAGCGGAAGGTGCGGTCGGCGAGCAGGGTGAGGTCGAGCATCGGGTCGGGCCGGCGCCGGCTGCGCCGCACCAGAGCGGTGAGCGCGACCAGCGAGCCGCCGATCGTGCCGAGGACCAGGGGGTCGGACCAGCCGCGCTCGGGGCCCTCGATGATGCCGTAGGTGAGCGCCGCCAGGCCGCCGGCGCCGAGCAGGGTGCCGAGCAGGTCGATCCGGGGTGCGGCGGGGTTGCGGGTCTCCGGCAGCAGGATCAGGCAGGCGGTGATGCCGATCGCGACCAGCGGGAGGTTGACCACGAAGATCGCGCCCCACCAGAAGTGCTGGAGCAGGAAGCCGCCGATCAGCGGACCGAGCGGGGTGCCGACGGCGAGGGCGGCGGCCAGGACCGCGGTGGCGCGGCGTTGCTCGGCGGCCGGGAAGATCCCGGGGATCACCGCCATGGACATCGGCATCACCAGCGCGCCGGCCAGGCCCATCGCGGCGCGCGCGGCGATCAGCGTGCCGGGGCTGTCGGCGAGCATGCCGACGGCGGAGGAGAGGCCGAACAGCGCGAGGCCCAGGGTGAGGACGAGGCGCCGGCCGAAGCGGTCGCCGATCAGCCCGGCGGGGAGCATCGCCGCGGCGAAGACCACGCTGTAGGAGTCGACGATCCACTGCTGCTGCCCGGTGGTGGCCTCCAACTGGGAGGCCAGGGTGGGCAATGCCACGTTGAGGACCGTCATGTCGAAGCTGATCACCAGGACGCTGAGGGCGACGGCGACGAGCGCGAGCCAGCGCCGCGGGTCGGGCCCGGGCGGGGCCGGGGCCCGGTCGGTGGGCGGGGTGGTCACGGACAACCTCCGGAGACCTGGAAGATGGTCGCTGTCAAATGACAGTAACCTCCAAAAGATGGCTCCCGTCAATGTCGGCCTCAGGTGGTCGTGCCATCACGCTCCGTGATGTGTCCTGGAAGTGCGCGTTCCGCACATGGAATTGACGCAACGTTGATCTGTCGTTCGCCGCTTTCGGGCGGTTTCGGGTGACTGACGGTAGATAGGATGTGGCGGTCGGTCAGTGCGGGCCGATGCGTGCCGAGAGCGGAGAAGGGGTGGGGCGGCAGGAGCCGACCACGAGCCCGGCGCAGGAAGGGGAAGCCGAAATGGCTGGTCGGAAGTCGGGTGCCCAGATCTGGGGTGCCGCAGTGGTGGTGGGCTCGGCGCTGGCGGTGGTCGCGGCCTACCTGATCAACGGCGCCGCGCTGGTGCTGGCGGTCGCCGGGGTCGAGGTGCTGCTGCTGATGGTGTACGTCGGGCTGCGCTGGCAGCTGCTCCACCGGGCGGCCGAGCCGGGTGGACGGCCCCCGGCGCGCGGTCACCGGACGGCCGGCGGCAGTCCGGACGCCGCGCACTGCGAGCGCTGCCGGCGGGCCCGCGAGGCGATCGACGCGCGGCAGGCCGAGCGGCTCCGGCGGACTCTGCCGGGCCCGGGGCGCGAGCCCGCGGCGCCCGGCCGCCCGGTCCGCGAGCGCCGGTCGTACGAGCGTTCGGCCGGCCACCACCGGCCGGTGCGCGGAAGCCAGCCGCCGCACGACGCCCGCGGTGCGCACGACCCCCGCGGTCCGCACGACCCCCGCGGGGTACATGACCCCCGCGGGTCGCACGGCCCCGACGCGCGCGGCCCCGAGTCACGGGGGCACGAGTCCCGTGGTCACGAGACCGCGGTGACGCACGACCGCCCGGTCCGCGAGTGGACGGCCGAACGGGCGGCCGCCCGGTCCGCGGACCGGCCGACCGCCCGTCACGGGGCGCCGGGTTCAGCCGGCCGCGCTGTAGGCCGCCAGTGAGATCCCGACGTACTGCGTGATGAAGGCCCCGAGGGTGAAGGCGTGGAACACCTCGTGGAAGCCGAAGCGGCCCGGTGACGGATCGGGCCGCTTGAGCCCGTACACCACGCCGCCGACGCTGTAGAGCACGCCGCCGACGATCATCAGCACCAGGACGGCGACTCCGCCGGTGCGCAGGAAGTCGGGCAGGTAGAACGCGGCGGCCCAGCCCAGCGCGAGGTACACCGGCGTGTACAGCCAGCGCGGCGCGCCGACCCAGAACACCCGGAACGCGATCCCGGCGAGCGCCCCGCCCCAGACCGCCCAGAGCAGCAACTGCCGGTCGGCGCCGTCCAGCAGCAGGATGGTGAACGGGGTGTAGGTGCCCGCGATGATCAGGAAGATGTTCGCGTGGTCCAGCCGGCGCAGGACCGCGTCGCCGCGCGGCCCCCAGGTGAAGCGGTGGTACACCGCGCTCACCCCGAAGAGCAGCCAGGCGCTGACCGAGTAGATCGCGCACGCGATCCTGGCGGGGCCCGGTTCGGCCAGGCAGATCAGCACGATCCCGGCGGCCACCGCGGCAGGGAACATTCCGGCGTGCAGCCAGCCGCGCCATGTCGGCTTGGGCTCGACACGCTCCGTGCTCTCCAGGAGCTCAGCAGTCATGTCCGCATGCTACCCGCTACCTACGGCTCCGTAGGTTACTGACGCGTAGGAAGTGTCGGCCGTCACTAGTTGGACGTTTTGGAGTATTCGAAGTCGGGGTGGCGGGGCTCCGTACCCGCCGAAGGTGCTCGACTACTGGCCAGTAATTATCCTTACTGTAGTAAAAAATGCGCCAACTTTGCCTCCTCGCCGTATTCGGGGCCCGGACCCGGAGCTACGCTGCAATCACCCTCAAACCCCGCTACGCCATCTCCCCGCCGGGATGGCGTGAAGGAGCGATCGTGTCGAACGAGAACTCGGCTGCTCTCAGCGCCGCGCCCACCCGCCACCAGCGTCTGCTGGCCTGGGTGAGCGAGATCGCGGAGCTCACCCAGCCGGACCGCGTCGAGTGGTGCGACGGTTCGGACGAGGAGTACCAGCGCCTCGCGGACCTGCTGGTCGCCCAGGGCACCTTCAAGAAGCTCAACGAGGACAAGCGCCCCAACTCCTACTACGCCGCCTCGGACCCCACGGACGTGGCGCGTGTGGAGGACCGCACCTACATCTGCTCCGAGCAGGAGAAGGACGCCGGTCCGACCAACAACTGGAAGGCCCCCGCCGAGATGCGGGAGATCTTCCAGGGCGAGAACGGTCTGTTCCGCGGCGCGATGAAGGGCCGCACGATGTACGTCGTGCCCTTCTCGATGGGCCCGGTCGGCTCCCCGCTCGCCGCGTACGGCGTCGAGATCACCGACTCCGCCTACGTCGCGGTCTCGATGCGCGTGATGACCCGCATGGGCCGGGCCGTGCTGGACCAGCTCGGCGAGGACGGCGACTTCGTCAAGGCCGTGCACACCGTCGGTGCCCCGCTCGCCGAGGGACAGGCGGACGTCCCGTGGCCGTGCAGCTCCACCAAGTTCATCTCGCACTTCCCGGAGGCCAGGGAGATCTGGTCGTTCGGCTCCGGCTACGGCGGCAACGCCCTGCTCGGCAAGAAGTGCTACGCGCTGCGCATCGCCTCGACCATGGCCCGTGACGAGGGCTGGCTGGCCGAGCACATGCTCATCCTGAAGCTCACCCCGCCGGCCGGCCCCACGGGCGAGTCGGAGGTCAAGTACGTCGCGGCGGCCTTCCCGTCGGCGTGCGGCAAGACCAACCTCGCGATGCTCCAGCCCACCATCCCGGGCTGGAAGGTCGAGACGATCGGCGACGACATCGCCTGGATGCGCTTCGGCGCCGACGGCCGTCTGCGCGCCATCAACCCGGAGGCCGGCTTCTTCGGCGTCGCGCCCGGCACCGGTGTCGACACCAACGCCAACGCGATCGACACCCTCTGGGGCAACACGGTCTTCACCAACGTCGCGCTCACCGACGACGGCGACGTCTGGTGGGAGGGCCTCACCGACGAGAAGCCGGCCCACCTCACCGACTGGCGCGGTGACGACTGGACGCCGGAGTCCGGCACCCCGGCCGCCCACCCGAACGCCCGCTTCGCCGTCCCGGCCGCGCAGTGCCCGACCATCGCCCCCGAGTGGGAGGACCCGGCGGGTGTGCCGATCTCGGCCATCCTGTTCGGCGGTCGCCGCGCCACCGCCGTCCCGCTGGTGACCGAGTCCTTCGGCTGGCAGCACGGCGTCTTCCTGGGCGCCAACATCGCCTCCGAGAAGACCGCGGCCGCCGAGGGCACCGTCGGCGAGCTGCGTCGCGACCCGTTCGCGATGCTGCCCTTCTGCGGCTACAACATGGGCGACTACTTCGCCCACTGGCTGAAGGTCGGCGCCGAGGCGGACGCCGCCAAGCTGCCGAAGATCTACTACGTGAACTGGTTCCGCAAGAACGGCGCGGGCAAGTTCGTCTGGCCCGGCTACGGCGAGAACAGCCGCGTGCTCAAGTGGATCGTCGAGCGGCTGGAGGGCACCGGCGACGGTGTCGAGACGCCGATCGGCGTGCTGCCGACCGTCGAGTCCTTCGACCTCGCCGGCCTGGAGCTGTCGAAGGAGGACCTCGACCTGCTCTTCACCGTCGACGCCGACATCTGGCGCCAGGAGGCCGCGCTCGTCCCGGCCCACCTGGAACTGTTCGGCGACCACACGCCCACCGAGCTGTGGGACGAGTACCGAGACCTTGTCGCCCGCCTCGGCTGAGCCTGAGCCTCAGTAAGGCGAGTAAGTGGTCGGTGCGTGGCACGAATCGCGCACCGACGAGCGACAGGACGGCCGGAGCCCCGCCGGACGATCTTTCCCCGACCAAGGAGATCGTCCGGACCGGGACTCCGGCCGTAGCGCTTTTCCCGCCCGCGCCCGGCCCGCGCCCGGCCTGCGGTCCCGTCCGCGCCCGGCCCGCGTCAGGGCTGCGCGTAGCCGCCGAGGAAGGTGCCGATCCGGGTGACGGCGTCGGTGATCTCCTCCGGACGCGGCAGGGTGACCAGCCGGAAGTGGTCCGGCTCCGGCCAGTTGAAGCCGGTGCCCTGGACCAGCAGGATCCGCTCGGCCCGCAGCAGGTCGAGCACCATCTGGGCGTCGTCCTTGATCTTGTAGACCTTCGGGTCCAGCCGGGGGAAGGCGTAGAGCGCCCCCTTCGGCTTGACGCAGCTGACCCCGGGGATGTCGTTGAGCAGCCGGTAGGCGGCGTCGCGGGACTCCAGCAGACGGCCGCCGGGCAGCACCAGGTCCTTGATCGACTGCCGGCCGCCGAGCGCCGCGGCCACCGCGTGCTGGGCCGGCATGTTGGCGCAGAGCCGCATCGAGGCGAGCACGGTCAGGCCCTCGACGTAGCTGCGGGCGCGGTGGCGGTCGCCGGAGAGCACCATCCAGCCGGAGCGGAAGCCCGCGACCCGGTAGGACTTGGACATGCCGTTGAAGGTGACGCAGAACAGGTCGGGGGCCAGGGTGGCCAGCGGGATGTGCTCGGCGTCGTCGTAGAGGATCTTGTCGTAGATCTCGTCCGCGTAGATCACCAGCTGGTGCCGGCGGGCGATCTCGACCAGCCCCTCCAGCACCTCGCGCGGGTAGACCGCGCCGGTCGGGTTGTTGGGGTTGATGACGACCATCGCCCTGGTCCGGTCGGTCACCTTGGCCTCGACGTCGGCGAGGTCCGGGTACCACTCGGACTGCTCGTCGCAGCGGTAGTGCACGGCGGTGCCGCCGGCCAGCGAGACGGAGGCCGTCCAGAGCGGGTAGTCCGGGGCGGGGACGAGCACCTCGTCGCCGTCGTCCAGCAGGGCGGTCATGGCCAGCTGGATGAGTTCGGAGACGCCGTTGCCGAGGAAGACGTCCTCGACGTCCAGCCCGTGCAGGCCGCGCTCCTCGTAGTGCATGACCACGGCGCGGCGGGCCGAGAGCAGCCCCTTGGAGTCGCCGTAGCCGTGCGCGGAGGAGAGGTTGCGCAGGATGTCCTGGAGGATCTCCGGGGGCGCGTCGAAGCCGAACAGCGCGGGATTGCCGGTGTTGAGCTTCAGGATGCGGTGGCCCTGCTCCTCCAGCCGCATCGCCTCGTCGAGCACCGGGCCGCGGATGTCGTAGCAGACGTTGGCGAGCTTGCTGGACTGGATGACCTGCATGCCTGCCTACTTTAGGGGCAGAACCGGGCGGTCCGGCGCGTGTCGTGGGACACCCGCCGGACCGCCCGGACGCTACTGCTCAGCCACTCCTTGGATCGGGAGGCGGAGGCGTCAGCTCGCCTTCCAGATCAGTGGCTGGGTGTCCAGAACGCTGCCGAAGGTGAGGAACTGCGGCGGTGTGTCGTTGGGCACGAGATAGACGGCACACTGCTGCTGGCTCTGGCCGTCGGCGAGCGTGCCGGGCTTCTTGCCGGAGTCGCAGGCCGGGATGGACTTCAGGACGGTCGGGGCCGCCAGGATGCCGGTCGCCTTGGCGTCGGTGTTCACCTTGAACCGCATCATGAAGTACTCGTCGTTCAGCGGGGCGCCCGTCCTGTTGGTGAACGAGACGGTCACGTAGTACGGCGTCTTGCCGGCGACGTCGGCGGGCTTGAAGTTGAACGGGGCGAGGTCGGCGGCGGTGCCCTTGACCACCGAGACCGGGGTCACGTCGGCCTTGGTCTTGCCGAGGTAGCTGCCGGTGGCGGTCAGCGGCAGCGGGTTCTCGAAGGTGATCTTGCTGCCGCCCCCGCTCGCCCCGCCGATCGGGTTGCCGCTGGTGGCGGCCGAGGGGGCGGGGTTGGCGGTCGCGGTGCCGCCGCCTCCCGCCGCGCCGCCGCCGGTGGCCGCCGGGGCCCCGGTGGGTGCGGTGGTCGGCGCGCCCGTGGGGGCCCCCGCCGGAGCGCCCGCCGTGGTGCCGGCGGCGGTCGGGGCGGCGACGACGGCCGGGTCGTCGTTCTCCGGCCCGCAGGCCGTCAGGGCCAGCGCCAGCGCCGCGACCGGGACGGCCGCGCGCAGAGTGGTCCGGTGCTTCGTCAAGGTGTGTCTCCCCCGTGGATGATGTGGTCGGTCGCGGCACCCGGATCAAGGGGTGCCGCCTGAGTCGGACGCGGACGGCGTCCGGCCGGTTCCTGACCGGGACCCGCCGGATCGTACCGTCGCCGCGCGGAGGGGGAGGACGTCGTGATCGCGAGCGTGGTCGGGGCCGTGCTGGCCGGTCTGCTGGCGGCGCCGGCACTGCGCGGCCTGGTGGTGCGGTACGCCGTGCCCGAGGGCGAGCCGTGGTGCACCACCTGCCCGTCCTGCGCGCGGGAGCTGCGCGGGCTGCCGCCGACCGGCCGCTGCCCGGGCTGCCGGACCGGGCTTGGCCCGGGCGCCTGGCAGGTGGAGGCGGTCACCGCCGCCGCGGCCGCCGCCGCGCTGACGGCCGGCCGGCCGTCCGACGCGCTGCTGCTGCTCTGGGCGGCCGGCGTCGGGGTGGTGCTCGGCTTCACCGACGCCCGGGTGCACCGGCTGCCGTACCCGCTGAGCTGGACGCTGGCGGCGGGGCTCGCGGTGCTGCTGACGGTGCTGGAACTGGTGGACGGCAGCCCGGACGTGCTGCTGCGCTGCCTGCTGGTGGCGCTGGCGGCCGGCGCGCTGTTCGAACTGCCGGTCTGGCTGGGACTGATGGGCCCCGGGGACACCGTGCTGGCACTCGGCCTCGGCGCGCTGCTCGGACGGTACGGCTGGTCCGCGGCGCTGACCGGGCTGATCACGGTCGTGCTGCTGGCCGGGCTCTGGTCGGTCGGCGTGCTGGTGGCGGCCCTGGTGCGCCGGCGTCCGGTGCGCGGCCGGGAGGTGCCGATGGGTCCGTTCCTGCTGCTCGGCACCTTGCTCACGGTCCTGGTCCAGCCGTAGCGCGGGGCGGCCCCGAGCTACGGCGGACCGTGGCGCACCCGCCCCGGAAACGGCGGACGGGCCCGTCGTACCGGTCAAGGTACGACGGGCCCGGCGCCGACGCGCTGGCCCCACCCTCACGGGGCGGCGCGCCGTGGGGGATTACGGCATCTGGTGGACGAACGGGCCGACCGCGTTGGAGAACGCGTTGCCGTTGTTGGCGTCCCAGTTGGTGGACCAGGTCATCGCGCCGCGGATGGTCGGCCACTTGGCCGGCGGGACGAAGCTGCCACAGTTCTTGCCGGTGGCCAGGCAGTCCAGGGCGTTGTTCACGACGCTCGGCGAGACGTAGCCGCCGCCGGCCGCCTTGGAGGAGGCGGGGACGCCGATGCCGACCTGGTCGGGCCGCAGGCCGCCCTGGATGTGGGTGCAGACCTGGGCGGTGATGAAGTCGATGGTGCCCTGGTTGTAGACCTTGCCGTCGCAGCCGTTCATGCCGCCCGAGTTGTAGAACTGGGTGTTGACGACGGTCAGGATGTCCTTGGTGTTCAGCGCCAGCTGGAAGTAGGAGCCGGCGGTGGAGTACATCCCGATGGTCTCCGGCGCCATCGTCAGGATGAAGCTCGGGCCGACCTTGGCCTGCAGGGCGTGCAGCGCGTTGCCCAGGTGGGTCGGGTTGAGGCCGTTCTCCAGGTCGACGTCGAGGCCGTCGAAGCCGTAGTCCTTGATGACCGCGTAGGCGGTCTCGACGAAGGCGCTCGCGGCGGCCGCGTCGTTGACGTGGATGGCGCCGTTCTGGCCGCCGATGGAGATGATGACCTTCTTGCCGGCCGCCTGCTTGGCCTTCACGTCGGCCCGGAACTGGGCGTCGGTGTAGCCGCCGAGGCCCGCGGAGAGCTCCGCGTCCAGCTTGAAGGTGATGGCGCCGGGGCGGTTGGCGACGGAGTCGGCGAACGAGACCGCGATGATGTCGTACGCGCTCTGGACGTCGCTCAGCTTCTGGAGGTTGTTGCCCTTGTTGTCGAAGTTGTGCCAGTAGCCGGTGACGACGTGCTTCGGCAGGCCGGTGTTGGGGTTGCCGGTGCTGGTCGCCGTGGGGGTCGGCGTGACCGTCTGGGTGGGGGTCGGGGTGACGGTCTGGGTCGGCGTCGCGGTGGCCGTGGGGGAGGCCGTCGTGGTCGGCGTGGCCGTGGCGGTCGGCGTCGGGGTGGGGGTGACGGTCGGGGTGGGGGTCGGGGTGGTGGTCCCGCCCGGGCCGCTCAGCACGACGTCGTCGGCGAGGTAGGCGCTCTGGCCGTACCAGCCGTGCAGGTAGAGGGTGAGGCTGGTGGCGTTGGCGCCGGTGGTGAAGGTGGTGGAGAGCTGGTTCCAGCTGTTCTGGTTGGACCAGGCGCTCGGGTCGGTGCCGCCGGTGCCGCGCGCGCCGAGGTAGACGTACGGACCCTGGACCCAGGCACTGAGGGTGTAGCTGGTGTTGGGCAGCACGCTGATGGTCTGGGTGCACTCGGCGGTGTCCGCGGCGCCCGGGGTGGCCTGCAGCGCGCCGGCACCCGAGTGGACCGGGGTGGTGACGACGCGGGCGGCGCCGGTACAGGTCCAGCCGCTCAGCGAGCCGGAGTCGAAGCCACCGTTGCCGACGAGGTTCCCGGCGGCGGCGTTGGCGCCCCCGGCGAAGAGGGCGAGCCCGGTGCCGGCCAGCGCGAGGGCGGTGGCGCCGGCGGCGAGGGCGGGGAGGGGGCTGCGCCGACGCTTGTGCGCGGGCTGGTTCAGCGTACGGGCCATGGAGGTGCGCTCCTGTGGGGAGGAGCGGCCGCCGCGGTGGGGGGCGCGGCGGCCGCGTGTGGGGGAGGGGAGGTCCGCAGTACTGCCTCGGTGGGGCGGTCCGGTTGTGTTCGTTCCGCCTTGGGTCAAAAGCTGGACTAGACCATTAGTGGTCGTCAAGCATTGAACCGTCGGCTTACGGATTCCTTAAGGAATCGGAGACCGTTCCGTATCCGGCGCCCCTGTGGACACCCGGGGTTCTCGCGGGCGCCTTCCGGCCATCCGGGCCACACGCGTCGCAACAGACTCCGCACCGGACCGTGACCCTCCCGGGACCTGCGGCTTTCCTTGCCGACACAACGCGGGAGTAGGCTGCGCCGGGGGTTGTGAAGCACCCGGTGAAGTGAGCACGGAGGGGCCGAAAAGCATGGGTCTGCGCGATGTCGTCGAACGCACGCCGGGTCTGCGCACCCTGCTGGACGGGATGTACGGCCTGTACGGCCGTCGGGTCGAGGTGCACCTCGCCCGAACCCCGCACCACATCGGCGTGATCCTCGACGGCAACCGCCGCTGGGCCAAGGCGACCGGCGGGTCCACCGCCTACGGTCACCAGCGCGGGGCCGACAAGATCAGCGAGTTCCTCGGCTGGTGCGACGAGACCCACGTCAAGGTCGTCACCCTGTGGATGCTCTCCACCGACAACCTCTCCCGCCCGGCCGGCGAACTGGTCCCGCTGCTCGGGATCATCGAGGACGCCGTCACCAACCTGGCCGCCGCCCGCCGCTGGCGGGTCAACCCGGTCGGTGCACTGGACCTGCTGCCGCAGCACACCGCCGACGTCCTCAAGAAGGCCGCCGAGGAGACCGCCGGGATCGACGGGATCACCGTGAACGTGGCCGTCGGCTACGGCGGCCGGCACGAGATCGCCGACGCCGTCCGCTCGCTGCTCCAGGAGCACGCCGGGCGGGGCACCTCGATCGAGGAGCTGGCCGAGATCCTCGACGTCGAGCACATCGCCGAGCACCTCTACACGAGGGGGCAGCCCGACCCCGACCTGGTCATCCGCACCTCGGGCGAGCAGCGGCTCTCCGGCTTCCTGCTCTGGCAGAGCGCGCACAGCGAGTTCTACTTCTGCGAGGCGTACTGGCCGGCCTTCCGGAAGGTCGACTTCCTGCGGGCGCTGCGCGCCTACGAGGAGCGGCACCGGCGGATGGGACTCTGAACCCGGCGCGTACCGCGACCGCGGTCGAGGAGGCCCGGCCCGCCCGGGAGCGCCGTGCGGGCACGGCCGGAGGGGCTGACTGAGACTGACTGAGGGGCTGACTGAGGGGCCGCCGGGCGGGACCGGCCGCCGCCCGGGCGGAGAGCGCCGTAGGGGCTGATCTACCCGGTGGCGGGGCGAGGCCAAACGTTCACCGGCAATGATCCGTCAGTTCGCCGAGGACGCGAATGCACCGCCCCCCGCCTGGGAATACTCCAGGCAGACCGGCCCCGAGGCCACCGGGGCAGCGGGGGCCGGCTTGCCGCGGATGACGCAGGGTCATCCGCCCTGGAGGCCTAGTGGTCAGTTCCAAGAGCCGCCGGACACCAGACCGGCGCACGTACGTTCTCGACACCAGCGTGCTCCTGGCGGACCCTCTCGCCATGACCCGCTTCGAGGAGCACGAGGTCGTTCTCCCGGTGGT
>NZ_JBHXDN010000086.1:0-39731 GCF_042726075.1 Kitasatospora sp. NPDC127035
CGCCCGGTTACATTCCGAACCCGGAAGCTAAGCCTCACAGCGCCGATGGTACTGCAGGGGGGACCCTGTGGGAGAGTAGGACGCCGCCGAACAATTCTTATGGAGAAGCCCCCGCCGGGGAACCGGGCGGGGGCTTTTCTGTTGTAAGGTCAACGTGCGAAGTTGCCACACATGACAGGAGGCCCCCGGGTGGAGGTCCAGGAGACGCGGGTCCAGACCGATCGCGTCCTCACCATCCCCAACCTGCTGAGCATGGGCCGGCTGGTCGGTGTTCCGCTCTTTCTCTGGCTGATCCTCTGGCCGGTGTTCGACGGGCCGAACAACGACGGCTGGGCATTGCTGATTCTGATGCTCAGCGGTATCAGTGATTACCTGGACGGGAAACTCGCCCGCCGGTGGGGGCAGATCAGCCGCGTGGGGCAGCTGCTGGATCCGCTGGCGGACCGGCTCTATGTGCTCTCCACGCTCCTCGGCCTGACCTGGCGTGAGATCCTGCCGTGGTGGCTGACGGCGATCCTGATTGCGCGTGAGCTGTTTATCGCCGCGCTCCTTCCCCTTCTCAACCGGCACGGCTACGGGCCGTTGCAGGTGAGTTTCCTGGGGAAGGCCGCGACCTTCAATCTGATGTACGCGTTTCCGCTTCTGCTGCTCGGCGCCGGGGACAGCTGGATCGCCCGGCCGGCCGAGATCGTGAGCTGGGCCTTCATCTGGTGGGGGACCGCCCTGTACTGGTGGGCCGGCATTCTCTACGCCGTCCAGGCGCGCCAGATCATCCGGGGCAGATCGGCCTCCTCCGCGTCCACTGTCTGAGACGCGATCCCGGGACGGGATCTGAGAGAAGTCCCACGGCGACACGGTGCGTCGGACGATATCTTCCGGGTAGACCCCCTCTGGAACGGTTTGATGGACCTGCAGGGTCCACACCGCGAAGGAGGACGCACCCGTAATGAAAGCCGTTGTAATGGCGGGGGGCGAAGGCACCCGACTCCGCCCGATGACCTCCAGCATGCCGAAGCCGCTGCTTCCCGTGGTCAACAGGCCGATCATGGAGCACGTGCTGCGGCTGCTGAAGCGGCACGGCCTCTCCGACACCGTCGTGACCGTCCAGTTCCTGGCCTCACTGGTCAAGAACTACTTCGGTGACGGTGAAGAGTTGGGCATGAATCTCACCTATGCCAACGAGGAGACGCCACTGGGCACTGCGGGGAGTGTCAAGAACGCCGAGGACGCCCTGAAGGACGACTCCTTTCTGGTGATCTCCGGTGACGCACTGACCGACTTCGACCTCTCCGAATTGATCGCGTTTCACCGTAGTAAGAACGCACTGGTCACCGTCTGTCTCACCAGGGTGCCGAATCCACTGGAGTTCGGTATCACGATCACCGATGACGAGGGGCGCGTGGAGCGCTTCCTGGAGAAGCCGACCTGGGGGCAGGTCTTCTCGGACACGGTGAACACCGGTATCTACGTCATGGAACCCGAGGTCTTCGACTACGTCGCGGCGGGTGAGTCCGTCGACTGGTCGAGTGACGTGTTCCCGCAGTTGCTGAAGGAGGGCAAGCGGGTCTACGGGTACGTCGCCGAGGGCTACTGGGAGGACGTGGGCACCCACGAGAGCTATGGCAAGGCCCAGGCGGACGTCCTGGAGGGCAAGGTCGACGTCGAGATCGACGGGTTCGAGATCTCGCCCGGGGTCTGGGTCGCCGAGGGCGCCGAGGTCGACCCGGAGGCGGTTCTCCGCGGGCCGCTCTACATCGGGGACTACGCCAAGGTCGAGGCCGGCGTGGAGATCCGCGAACACACCGTGCTCGGCAGCAACGTGGTCGTGAAGCGCGGGGCGTTCCTGCACCGGTCGGTCATCCACGACAACGTCTACGTGGGGCCGCAGAGCAATCTGCGGGGCTGTGTGGTCGGCAAGAACACCGATGTCATGCGGGCCGCGCGGATCGAGGACGGCGCGGTGATCGGGGACGAGTGCCTGATCGGCGAGGAGTCGATCATCGCGGCCAACGTCCGGGTCTACCCGTTCAAGACCATCGAGGCCGGCGCGGTCGTCAACACCTCGGTGATCTGGGAGTCCCGCGGGCAGGAGCACCTGTTCGGGCTGCGGGGTGTCTCCGGGATCCTGAACGTCGAGATCACCCCCGAGCTGGCCGTACGGCTCGCCGGCGCGTACGCGACGACGCTGAAGAAGGGCGCGACCGTCACCATCGCGCGTGACCACTCGCGAGGTGCGCGCGCCCTGAAGCGGGCGATGATCTCCGGGTTGCAGACCAGCGCGATCGACGTCCGCGACCTGGAGAACGTGCCGATGCCGGTGGCCCGGCAGCACACGGCCCGGGGCAGTGCCGGCGGGATCTTCCTGCGGACCACGCCCGGGGTGCCGGACTCGCTGGACATCCTCTTCTTCGACGAGCGCGGGGCCGACCTCTCGCAGGCCGGGCAGCGCAAGCTCGACCGGGTCTACGCGCGCCAGGAGTACCGCCGGGCCTTCCCCGGCGAGATCGGGGACCTCACCTTCCCGTCCAGCGTCTTCGACTCCTACGCGGGCAACCTGCTGCGGGCCGTCGACACCACCGGGGTGCGCGAGGCCGGTCTGAAGGTCGTCGTGGACACCGCGCACGGCAGCGCCGGGCTCGTCCTGCCGAGCATCCTCGGTCGGCTCGGGGTCGAGGCGCTCAGTGTCTCCAGCGGGCTGGACGAGTCCCGGCCCACCGAGGACGCCGAGGAGCGGCGCGCCGGGCTCGCCCGGCTGGGCGAGCTGGTGGCGTCGTCCCGGGCCGCCTTCGGGGTCCGCTTCGACCCGGTGGGCGAGCGAGTGGCCTTCGTGGACGAGCTGGGCCGGGTCATCGACGACGACCGGGCGCTGCTGGTCCTGCTGGACCTGGTCGCGGCCGAGCGGCGGAGCGGGCAGGTGGCGCTGCCGGTGACCACGACGCGGATCGCCGAGCAGGTCGCGGCGTACCACGGCACGCAGGTCACCTGGACCACGACCACGCCGGACGACCTGGCGAAGGCGGCAGCCGCCGAGGGCACGGTGTTCGGCGGGGACGGGCGCGGCGGCTTCGTCGTGCCGGAGTTCAGCGGTGTGCTGGACGGCGCCGCGGCGTTCGTCCGGCTGGTCGGGCTGGTCGCCCGGACCCAGCTCACGCTGAGCCAGATCGACGCGCGGATCCCGCAGGCGCACATCCGCCGCCGGGACATCGCGACGCCGTGGGCGGCGAAGGGCATGGTCATGCGTTCGGTGGTGGAGGCGGCCGGCAGCCGGCAGCTGGACACCACGGACGGTGTCCGGGTCGTCGAGGCGGACGGGCGGTGGACGCTGGTGCTGCCGGACCCGGCCGAGGCGGTCACCCACCTGTGGGCCGAGGGCCCGGACGACGAGGCGACCGAGGCGCTGCTGGACGAATGGGCGGCGGTGGTCGACGGCGCCGGGAGGTGACGGCCGGAGCCCGGTGACGGGTCGGCGGCGGGGCGGGCGGCTGGTGCCGCACCGCCCCGCTGTCCGTTTCGGGTGGTTGGTGGCGGTCGGTCCGTTTTGATGTGTATGCAGGTCAGGGGTTGTGTACGGGGCCCTCGTCGGCCGTGGGACGATGGTCCGCATGTCAGCGACGCCGACGCCGAGTGCCAGCAGTGGACGGTACAACCGTCCGGATGCCTCGATGTCCCTGCTGACCAATGTGATGGACCACAGCCTCGACGAGGGGTACGCCGAGGCGGCTGCGGCACGGGGCGGCGACGGTCCGCACCGGATACCCGGTACGGCGCGGGGGCTTCTCACGCTGGGGGCCGGGCTGGCCCTGGTGGGCGCGGTCCTCACGGTCGGGGCCGTGAACGCGCACGAGGCCGAGCCGACGCTCGCCAAGGAGCGCGACGCCCTGATCCACCGGATCAACGACTCCAACGGGTCGGCGGACCAGCTCCAGAAGCAGGTCCAGGAACTGCGGCGCAGGGTCGACAGCACCCAGCAGCAGGCACTCGCTCCGGGGGAGGTCGACCCGGCCGTCCTGGCCGGTGCGGTCGGCCTGGCCGAGGTGACCGGGCCCGGCGTCAAGCTGGTGCTGGAGGACGCGACCGGTACGGGCGCCGGCGGCAACGTCGACCCGCGCAGCGGGCAGGGCTTCTCGAACAGCGGACGGCTGCGGGACCGTGACCTGCAACTGGTGGTGAACGGGCTCTGGTCCTCCGGCGCGGAGGCCGTCGCGATCAACGGGCAGCGGCTCACCGCGCTCTCCGCGATCCGCGCGGCCGGTGAGGCCGTACTGGTGGACAACCGGCCGCTGGTCCCGCCGTACACCGTGCAGGCGCTGGGGAACGGGCCCAAGCTGGTGGGCGCCTTCGAGAGTGCGATGGCGGGCCAGTACCTGCGGCTGTTGCAGGAGAAGTACGGCATCAAGTCGACCATCTCCGCGCAGAAGAGCCTGACCCTGCCCGCGGCCGTGGGGGTCACCCTGCGGACCGCCCAACCTGCGCTCCCCGAGCCCTCGCCCACCGCGAGTCCGCCCGCCTCCGGGGAGGCGTCGCCGTCCGCGGGGCCCTCCGGATCGGCCTCACCGTCGACGGGCGGCACCGCGAGTCCGTCCGGCACCACCTCGCCGTCCGCGAAGCCGACCGGGCAGGCCTCGGGGAAGCGCTCGCCGAGCCCCTCGGCCAAGACCACGACCGGCCGTCCGCCCACCGCGACCACCGGGTCGCCCTCCGCAGCGACAGGAGCAGCTAGACCGTGATTGCCGTACTGGGTCTCGTGATCGGGGTCGTCGTCGGACTCTTCGTCCAGCCCGAGGTACCGGACGCCGTCGTGCCGTACCTGCCGATCGCGGTGGTGGCGGCGCTGGACGCGGTGTTCGGCGGCGTCCGCGCGATGCTGGACGGGATCTTCAACGACAAGGTCTTCATCGTGTCGTTCCTGTCGAACGTGGTGGTGGCGGCACTGATCGTCTTCCTCGGGGACCAGCTGGGCGTGGGCTCGCAGCTCTCCACGGGCGTCGTCGTCGTCCTCGGAATCCGCATCTTCTCCAACGCCGCTGCGATCAGGCGCCATGTCTTCCGCGCCTGAGCCGGGCCGCGAGCGGGCGGCGGAGAAGAAGGCGGACGGATCTGCGGGAGAAATTGTGCGCGAGGACGGTGGCGAGGAACGCGAGCCGGTACCGGTCGAGCCGGTGGACGGGAAGCGGCAGGAGAAGCCCGGGCAGGGGTCCGGCGACCGGCCGGTGAGGCGGCCCGACGGGCCGGCGATCGCGCCGGAGCCCGAGGAACGGCCCGGGCAGCCCGCGGACGCGGTGGCGGAGGAGCGGGAGGCGCGGGGGGAGCCGGCCGAAGAGTCTCTGCCCGACGGGAGGCCGGAGGGCGTTGCCGCCGACGGGGCTGGGGGCGAGCCCGCGCCCGGGGGCCCGGCGGAGCCCGAAGCGGAGCCTGCGGAGGGGGTCACGGAGCCTGCTCCGGCGAGCGCCCCCGAGGTGACGCCTGCGCCCGCGCGTGCGCTGCCGCCGGTGGCGGCAGCGGAACCGGTACGGCGGCCGGAGCCACGGCCCGAGCCCGCAGCGAAGTCGATCCCGCAGTCCCAAACCCAAACCCAGCCGCAGCTACAGCCGGCGGGGCCGGACGCCGAGTCCGTGGCGCCGTCCCCGCCGCCACCGGTACCGGTACCGGAACCTGCGCCGGCCCTCCCGTCTGCCGCCGCGCCCGCCCCCGAACCCGAGTCCGGGCCGGCCCGGGACGACCGGGCCGCAGGGCGGCGACGGCTGAAGGCCGCGGTCTGGCCGCCGAGGCTGTCGCGCGGCCAGCTGGTGGTGGCGGTGCTGCTGTTCTCGCTCGGACTGGCGCTGGCGATCCAGGTGCGGTCCACCAACGACCACCACAGTCAGCTGCGTGGCGCGCGCCAGGAAGACCTTGTTCGCATCCTCGACGAACTGGACGGCCGTCAGCAGCGTCTCCAGCAGGAGAAAGCGGAGCTCGAGCAGTCCCTGGCGAAGTTGGAGAACAGCTCCAACCAGGCCAAGGAAGCCCAGGAACAGACCAGGAAGAAGGTGACGGAGCTCGGCGTTCTGGCCGGGACCGTCCGAGCCACTGGTCCGGGGATCGTACTGACGGTCGATGATCCCCAAGGGCAGGTGAAGGCAGATATGCTGCTGGACACCCTGCAGGAACTCCGAGCGGCGGGGGCGGAGGCGATTCAGATCAACGATGTGCGTGTGGTGGTCAACACCTACTTCACGGACGTGTCCGGCGGCGGCGTGCAGATCGACGGCAAGAAGGTCTCGGCGCCCTACCGGTTCACCGTCGTGGGGAATCCGCAGGACCTCACACCCGCGTTGAACATTCCGGGGGGTGTGGTCCGTACCTTGGAGAACAACCAGGCACGCGCGACCATCTCCCAACAGCAGAAGGTGGTCGTCGACGCACTCGTCGACCCGAAGACCCCGCAGTACGCCAAACCGGCTCCGAAGTGAGCACCGCAGTCGGAGTTCCGCTCCAGCCGGCCCGATCCACGACCGGGCCCGCAACCTGTCCGAGGTCCTCACCCTGCCCCGCGGGCGGGTCTGTCACACGCAAGGGGATTCGCCCGTGAGTTTCTTCTCTAAGTTGTTCGGTCGTAACAAGGGCCGCGACGCGGCCGCCGTCGAGGCGCCGACCGCGCGCCACCGCCGGGACGACGAACCCGCCGTGCCGGGCATGCGTCCCGCCCCCGAGGGCGCGGAGTACGCCGAGCGCCCGCTGTTCCGGGACGGCGCCCAGTACGCCGGGAATCAGGCGGGCTACGGCGCGTCGGTTGACCCCTCCGGCGCCCCGCGCATAGGTTTCCCGTCAGGACCCTCAACCTCTGGTGGAGGGTTTGCACCGGACCCGTACGCCGGGCACAACCCGTCGGGTGTGCCGCGCCAGGAGGCTGTGAACATGGCTGGCCCCACTCCGTGCCCCAGGTGCGGCAACCAGAACCCGGCCGCGGCCCGCTTCTGTTCCAACTGCGGTTCGGCGCTGCGCGGTGGTCTGCTGCCCGAGGGGTCGGCGGAGACCACGTCGACGATCTCGATCTCCGGCCTGGAGTCGTACGACCCGAACACCACGACCGGGACCGGCACGCCGGCCCTCTCGGCCGAGGTGTTGGCGGCCATCGACGCGCTGCCCCCGGGTTCGGCCCTGCTGATCGTCCAGCGAGGCCCGAACTCCGGCAGCCGGTTCCTGCTGGACTCGGACAAGACCACGGCCGGCCGCCACCCGCAGGGCGACATCTTCCTGGACGACGTCACCGTCTCCCGCAAGCACGTGGAGTTCCGCCGGACGCCCGGTGGCGGCTTCACCGTCGCCGACGTCGGCAGCCTCAACGGCACCTACGTCAACCGGGAGCGGATCGACGAGGTGTCGCTGAACAACGGCGACGAGGTGCAGATCGGGAAGTACCGGCTGGTCTTCTTCGCCAGCCACAACCGGGGGTACTGAAACCAACGTCGGCAGGAGCCCGAGTGAGCACGAATACCCCTTCTTCTCCTCTCGGGGCGGCCACCCCCGCGCCGTTCGGTCACACGCCGGACAAGGGCTCGCGCGGGGTGGTCGCGGCCCCCAGGCAGCCGGTCCGGTCGGACCGGCCCGGCGGGGGCGGCCGGCGCCGCGGCGGCGACGAGCTGCTGAGCATCGGTGCGGTGCTGGCCTTCCTGCGTGACGACTTCCCCGAGGTCACCATCTCCAAGATCAGGTTCCTGGAGGCGGAGGGCCTGGTCGAGCCCCAGCGCACGCCCTCGGGGTACCGGAAGTTCAGCCCGGCCGACGTCGAGCGGCTGGCCCACGTGCTGCGGATGCAGCGCGACCACTACCTGCCGCTGCGGGTGATCCGCGACCACCTCGACGCGATCGAGCGCGGCGAGACCCCGCCGGCGCTGCCCGGCCCCTCCGACAGCCGCCCGGGGCCGGTGGAGGAGGCGGACCGCGAGCTGACCGCCGCGGCCGAAGCCTCCGCCGGGGTCCGCCTGGGCCGGGCCGAGCTGCTGGCCGCCGCCGAGGCGGGCGAGCGCGAACTGGCCGAGTGGGAGTCCTACGGGCTGATCGCGCCCGGGCCGGACGGCGGGTACGACGGCGAGGCGCTCCAGGTGGCCCGCCTGGTCGCCGAACTGGGCCGGTTCGGTCTGGAGCCGCGCCACCTGCGCGCCATGAAGGCCGCCGCCGACCGGGAGATCGCCCTGGTCGAGCAGGTGGTGGCGCCGTTGCGGCGGCACCGGAACCCCCAGACCAGGGCGCACGCCGAGGCCACCGCGCGCGAGCTGGCTACCCTCTCCGTCCGGCTGCACGCGGCCATGGTCCAGGCCGGTCTGCGGGCCTGGACCTGACCCGCGCCACCGCGCTGACCAGCGCCGTCGGCGCTGCGCTTTCATATCCGGGTCGGGAGCCATAGGGTTGCTCGTGTGAATGAGCTCGACGTCGTGGGTGTCCGGGTGGAGATGCCTTCCAACCAGCCGATCGTGCTGCTCCGCGAGGTCGGGGGCGATCGGTACCTGCCCATCTGGATCGGCCCCGGCGAGGCGACCGCGATCGCCTTCGCCCAGCAGGGCATGACGCCGGTGCGCCCGCTGACGCACGACCTCTTCAAGGACGTGCTGGAGGCTCTGGGCCAGCAGCTCACCGAGGTCCGGATCACCGACCTGCGCGAGGGCGTCTTCTACGCCGAGCTCGTCTTCACCGGCGGCGTCGAGGTCAGCGCCCGCCCGTCCGACGCGATAGCGCTGGCGCTGCGGACCGGGACGCCGATCTACGGGAGCGAGGAGGTGCTCGCCGAGGCGGGCATCGCGATCCCGGACGAGCAGGAGGACGAGGTCGAGAAGTTCCGCGAGTTCCTCGACCAGGTGTCGCCCGAGGACTTCGGCGGCAGCGGCCCGCAGTAGGGCGTGCGGCCGGTCAGTGGGCTGGCGGGCCGTGTGTGTCCGGCCGTTTTGCCAAACCGCGTCCACCTACCCACACTAGGGGCACGAAAAACCACTCTCCTGAGTGATGTGGTCTGCCCGCCACGGCGTGGCGATCGTTGACGGGCCATAGGGGACTGCCTACCGTCAGGAGGGGCTGCCCGGGTGTCCGATGCCCGTGGTCTGGGTTGCCCGCAGCACGAGTGGACGGAGGTAGGCATGACCGGCACCGGCGAGGAATTGGCCGTGGGAGGCCTGTGCACCGTGCACATGCCGCGCACCGCCCGCAACGTGACCGAGCTGCCCCGGCCGGAACTGCCCCGGGTGGGCCGGTTCCCGGCGGTCCAGCCCGGCCAGCCGGCCCTGGAGCGACTCGGGCCCACGTCCGAACTGATCGGTTACCGCGGTCCGACGGCCTGCGCCGCGGCCGGGATCACCTACCGCCAGCTGGACTACTGGGCCCGCACGGGCCTGCTGGCCCCGAGCGTCCGGTCGACCTTCCCGGCGACCGGCCAACGGCTCTACAGCTTCCGCGACATCCTGCTGTTGAAGATCGTCAAGCGGCTGCTCGACGCGGGCGTCTCGTTGCAGAACATCCGGGTCGCGGTCGCCCACCTGCAGTCCGTCGAGGTCTGTGACCTGACCGGACTGACGTTGATGTGCGACGGCGCGACGGTGTACGAGTGCACCACCCCGCAGCAGGTCGTGGACCTGCTGAAGAGCGGCCAGGGGGTCTTCGGGATCGCCGTCGGCGCGGTCTGGCAGGAGCTGGAACGCACCCTCGGGCGGCTGCACGCGGAGCGGACCGACACCGGGGAGACGGTGGCCGGACACGACCCGGCGGACGAGCTGGCGCAGCGCCGCAACAGGGCTGTCTGAACAGGCATCTGACGAGGCCGCGGGCCCGGACGGGGAACCGTCCGGGCCCGCGGTTTCGTCGTGGCCGGTGAACCGACAGAGGGAGGGCACGTGCGCTTCGGTTCCGGAATCCCCGGCCTGGTGGTGCGGAGGGCGGTGCGGCTCGGCGTCCGGTTGCGGCGCAGGCGGGCGCAGCGCCGGTTGTTCCAGCTGGTGACGGTCTGCTGCTCGCTGGCGCTGGCGCCGAGCGCCTGGCTCTGGTTCTCGGCGGGGGAGCGGGTGGGCACCGTGGCGACGGCGCCGCAGGCGCCGGTGGCGGTGGTGTTCGGCGCCGGGCTGTTCGACGGCAGGCCCTCGCCCTACCTGGCGCACCGGCTGGACGCGGCGGTCGAGCTGTTCGAACGGCGGAAGGTCCAGGCGATCTTGGTGACCGGGGACAACGGCCGGGCGAGCTACGACGAGACCGAGGCGATGCGGCGGTACCTGATCGAGCACGGGGTGCCGGACGTCCGGGTGGTCGGGGACTACGCGGGGTTCGACACCTGGGACTCCTGCACGCGCGCGCACCGGATCTTCGGGGTGGAGCGGGCGGTGCTGGTCAGTCAGGACTTCCACGTGCGGCGGGCGCTGGCACTCTGCCGGGCGGCCGGCATCGAGTCGTACGCGGTGGGCGTGCCGGAGGCGCGGGACCTCACCTGGCTGTACGGCGGGCTGCGGGAGATCCCGGGGGCGGGGAAGGCGGCGCTGAACGCCTGGCTGCGGCCGGACCCGCTCTTCCTCGGGCCCCGCGAGCCGGGCCTGCCGAAGGCGCTGGCTGACGCGGGGGCCGGTCCGGTGCGCGGGTAGGGCCCGCCACCGGGGGGGGGGAGACGGCCGGGTTCGACCGTGCTGTCGGACCCGTGCGGCATGATCGGCGGGTGCGGTCACTGCCGAGCATCATCCACCTCGACATGGACGCCTTCTTCGCGGCGGTGGAGCAGGCGGCCAAGCCGAGCCTGCGCGGGAAGCCCGTGGTCGTCGGCGGGCTCGGCGGGCGGGGGGTGGTGTCCACGGCGTCCTACGAGGCGCGGAAGTTCGGGGTGCACTCGGCGATGCCGATGGCGCAGGCCCGTCGGCTCTGTCCGAACGCGGCCTTCCTGGCCGGTCGCTTCGAGGCCTACCGGCCGGTGAGCGAGCTGGTGATGGGGCTGCTGCGGGAGCTGTCCCCGCTGGTGCAGCCGCTCAGCCTGGACGAGGCCTTCGTCGACCTGGAGGCGGGTCCCTACGGTCCGCTGCTGGCGGAGGCGGAGCACCGGACGGGCGAGCGGCTGGTGCTGGCGCTGGCGGAGGACCTCCGCGCGGACATCCGGCGGCGGACCGGGCTGACGGCCTCGGTGGGCGCGGCCGGGTCCAAGCTGATGGCCAAGATCGCCTCCGAGCAGGCCAAACCGGACGGGCTGGTGATGATCGAGCCGGGCCAGGAGCGCGCGGTGCTCGGGCCGATGCCGGTCCGCGCACTGCCGGGGATCGGTCCGGCCACCGAGCAGGTGCTGCGCCGGTCGGGGCTGAACACGGTGGCCGATCTCGCCGAAGCGGGGGAGAACGAGCTGGTCCAGCTGCTGGGGAAGGCCCACGGGGCCGGCGTGTACCAGATGTCGACGGGGCTCGACGACCGGCCGGTGGTGGCCGACCAGGACGCCAAGTCGGTCTCGGTGGAGGACACCTACGAGGTGGACCTGGCCGATCGGGAGCGGATACTGCGCGAGGTGGGGGCACTGGCGGCGCGGTGCGTGCGGCGGCTGCGGGGTGCCGGGCGGTCGGGGCGGACGGTGGTGTTGAAGGTGCGGCGGTTCGACTTCTCGACGCTGACCCGCTCCGAGACGCTGCGCGGGCCGACGGACGACGAGACGGTGATCACCGAGACGGCGCGCCGGCTGGCCTCGCAGGTGGACATCACGGGTGGGGTGCGGTTGCTGGGCGTCGGAGTGTCGCAACTGGCCGACTACACGCAGGAGGACCTGTTCGCGCAGGCCGTCCGGGAGGAGGCGGAGGCTGCCGGGCACGAGGCCGGTGCGGACGAGGAGGCGGAGGCCGACCGCGCGGAGGAGGCGCCGGCCGTGCGGCGCTGGCTGCCCGGGCAGGACGTGCACCACGCCGAGTTCGGGCCGGGGTGGGTGCAGGGCAGCGGGGTGGGGCGGGTGACGGTGCGGTTCGAGACGCCGTGGAGCGGGCCGGGGCGGGTGCGGACCTTCGGGGTGGAGGATCCGGCGCTGGAGCCGGCCCCGCCGCTGCCGCTGGGCGGGAGCGAGCCGGGGCCGGAGCGCGGTGGTCCGGGGAGCGGAGGCCAGGGGATTGGTGCGGACGGTGGTGGTGCGTCCGGACGGGCGGGGACCGAGGGCTGAGGGGCGGGGCCGGGGGACGGGGACGGCGCTGCCGGGCCGGGACATGAAGCGGCCCCACCCGGCACGGGGGCCGGGTGGGGCCACATGCGGTTCCGGGCCACGGACGGTCGCGATGCCCTCGGCGACCGTCCGGGTCCCGGTCCCCGCGCCCTGTCCCTGAGCGCGGGGTCGGACGCCTCGTCAGGCGTCGGTCTTCACCGGCCGGGGGCCGGAGGTCAGGTCCGCGACCTCGTTGCCGTGCACCACGGTGGTGGTGGGCTTGACGGTGCGGATCAGGAACGGGACGGCGCCGGCGATCACGCAGACCACCGCGGCGGTCCAGAACGCGTGCTGGTAGGCGTCCAGGGTGGGCAGCGTGACCGGGATCGGCAGCTTCATGGTGTCGCCGGTGAGGATGGCGGCCATGACGGCGGTGCCGATCGCGCCGCCGACGGTGCGCAGCACGGCGTTCATGCCGTTGGCGATGCCGCTCTGCTCGACCGGGACGGCGCCGTTGATGTAGGCCGGCATCGCCGAGAACGCGAGGCCGATACCGAGGCCGAAGATCGCCGAGGAGAGGTAGATGTCCGCCTCGTGGCTGTGCCGGACGGCCAGGTAGGCCATCGCGACGGCGCCGAGGACACCGCCGAGGACCAGCGGCAGGCGCGGCCCGCGGCGGGCGATCAGCACGGCGCCGAGCGGGGCGGCGACCATCGAGCCGAGGGCGGACGGCAGCAGCATCACACCGGCGTGCAGCACGGTGGCGGTGAAGCCGTAGTGGGCGAGCTTCTCCGGGGTCTGGGCGAAGTTGCTGATCACCATGAACGAGCCGTACATGCCGAAGCCGATCAGCAGGCCGGCCAGGTTGGTGAAGGCGACGGCCGGGCGGGACATCATCGTCATGTCGACCAGCGGGTGCTTGACCTTGACCTCGATGACTCCCCAGATCAGGGCGACCACGGCGGCGACGGCGAACAGGCCGAGCGTCCGGGTCGAGGTCCAGCCCCAGGTGTTGCCCTGGCTGACCGCGACCAGCAGGGCGGAGAGCCAGCCGGCCAGGGTGATCGCACCGAGCGGGTCGGCGCCGCCCTCCTTGTCCGTGACCGGGTCGGTGGGCACCCGGACGGCGACCAGGGCGATCGCGAGCAGGCCGAAGAAGAGGCCCATCCAGAAGATGGACTTGTAGCTCCAGTGCTCCAGGAGCAGACCGGTGGCGACCAGGCCGAGGCCGCTGCCGACACCCATCGAGGCGCTGATGGCGGCGACGCCGCCGGTCACCTTCTGCTTGGGGAGCTCGTCGCGGACGATGCTGATCGCCAGCGGGAGCACGCCACCGCCGGCGCCCTGAAGGACGCGGGCGAGGACCAGCCAGGTGAAGGAGTGGGTGGTGACGGCGAGCGCGGAGCCCGCGGCCAGACCGGCCAGCGAGATCAGCAGCATCGGCTTGCGGCCGCGCAGGTCGCCGAAGCGGCCGAGGAGGGGGGTGAGCACGGCGGCGGAGAGCAGGTTGGCCGTCATCAGCCAGGTGATGCTGGAACCGGAGACGTTCAGTTCCTTGGCGAGCGAGGGCAGGATCGGGACGACCGCGGTCTGCACCACGCTGAACGACAGCATCGCCAGGATGAGGGCCGGCAGGACCCGGGCGCTGCTCTGCTTCTCGGCCGCGACGGTGGGCTGTGGTGCCTCACTCACGGTTGCTTCCTCCCGTACATAGTGAATGAACTGAAGTAACCATGCAGGGAGATACTTCAGAGTGTCAAATATCCATGGGTTAAGCCTTGGCAAAGTCGAAGGGTTTGCGCCGTGGAACGCCGCAGGGCCCCGGCCGGATCGGCCGGGGCCCAGCGGGCTCGGGTGTCAGACCAGGGGCCTGAGCGGGAGTGGGCGGGCCGGCTCGTCGGGGGCGGGGGAGACGGGCCCGGGCGACGCGGCGGAGGCGGAGACCGGGGGGTTCGAGGCCGTCCCGGTGGTGTCGTGGACCTCGACGTGCTCGCGCCGCAGCTCGTCGCGGATCACCTCCTCGGCGGTGTACCGCTCCACCACCAGACGGACCCGCTCGATCGGCGCGAGGTACTTGCGGACCACCGGGCGCTCCTCGCGCAGGGTGACCTCCTCCACCGCCTCGGCGATGTCCTTCTCGCTGAGCGCGGCCCGCTCGGCCTCGCCGACCGGCATCCGCTCGACCCGGACCCGTTCGCGGACCACCGGGACCCGGCGCTCGACCGGCTCGCTGGTCACGTACTTGCGCAGCTTTGCCGTGCCCACGACGTGCCACTCGGTCGTGACGTCCAGCCGCTCCTCGCGGCAGGTGATCTCCACCGGGCCGCCGGGCGTGGACGCGACCGCACCGTCGGCGGAGCGCGAGGTGCCGGTGGCGGACGGCGTGGCCTGCGAGGGCGAGGGCTGCGAGGCCGCCGGCGGGGTGCCGTTGGCCGGGGCGGGCTGCGCGGACTGCGGGCGCGGCTCGGCGGCCGGGGCGGTCGCCGCGGTGGAAGCCGGCGGCGCCGCGGCGGGCGTGGGGGTGGCGAGGGTCCGCACGTTGGCCTCCGTGACGGGGTCGGCCGGCTTGCCGGAACCGGCTGCCGGAGTGGTGGTGGCCGCGGCGGCGGCCGTGTGGAAGGTGAGCGACTTGGCCGGGGCGGCGGCGGACGGCGTGGCCGGCCGGCTCCGCGCGGCCGCTGCGGCCGCGGCTGCGGCGCCCGCCGTTCCGGCGACGCCCGCGAGGGGCGTGCCGTTCGAGGCGGTGGTGCCGGGGGTGCCGTTCGACGAGGGCGTGTCCGCAGGGGTGCCGTTCGACGCCGTCGTGCCGAAGTCGAGGTCGGCCGGCTCGGAACCCGAGCCGGGGCCGTCGCCCGCCGACGGCTGCCCGTCCAGCGTCGTGTCCAGTCCGTAGTAGCGGTAGAGCTGGAGCTCCTGCGCCGGGGACAGGTGCTGGCCCACGCCGAAGTCCGGCGACTCCTTCACCAGCGACTTGTCGTACGGCACCCGCAGCTCGTCGCCGGAGAACTCGCTCGTGGTCAGGGGGACGAAGGCGTCCCGGCCGAAGATGCCGGTCCGGACGGCGGCCCACTCGGGCCGGCCGGTCGCGTCGTCCAGGTACACCTCGTCGACGGTGCCGATCTTGTCTCCGTTGCGGTCGACCGCCTTGTGGCCGATGAGGTCCCGGGGGTCGATATCGGTCTGCACTCTTTCCTCCAGTGCGCTCGTCCTGCGGCTCCCGCAGGACGGCGGCCGGCCCGCCCGTCCTGTCCGCCACTTCACACCAAAAGCCATGAACCGGACGTCCGCGACCGGGACGGGGCCGGACGGGCCGGGCCGTCGTCCGTCCGGGTCACGGCCCAACGGGCCGAGTGACCTGACGCACCCGTGATCGGGCGGCCTCCCGCTGGTACCCTGGGCGCGACCGCCGAGCCCGCTCGGGAGAGTCCCCGACAGTCGAAACCGCTGGTCGGGGCGCCGAAGGAGCAACTCCTCCCCGGAATCTCTCAGGCATCCGTACCGTGTGGGCTAGGTCACTCTGGAAAGCAGGGCAGGACCGTCGGCGAGGGAGCCGTCGGACCCCACCCTCACCGACGGTGCAAGCCGGCGGGGCGCCCACCGTGCCCCCGCGCGGGTGAAGCTCTCAGGTCCCGATGACAGAGGGGGAGGCCTGTCGGGTTCGTCCGCCCAGGCCGCTCCGCTGTTCTCCGCAGCGGCGAAGCCGTCCGGCGTGCGCACCCCCGCCGGTCCGTGACCAGGAGGCCTCGACCACCATGAACGCCCAGCCGAACTCGGGACGCCCCACCACCCCCGCGACCCTCACCGAGCTCGAACAGGCCAGCCCCTTCGAGAACCGCCACATCGGCCCCGACGCCGCAGCGCAGGAGAAGATGCTGGCCCAGGTCGGGTACGGCTCGCTGGACGAGCTGGCCACGGCCGCCGTCCCAGAGGCGATCCGCTCCATCACCGCGCTCGACCTGCCCGCAGGCCGCAGCGAGGCGCAGGTCCTCGCCGAGCTGCGCGAACTGGCCGACCGCAACCAGGTGCTCCAGCCGATGATCGGCCTGGGCTACTACGGCACCTTCACGCCGCCGGTGATCCTGCGCAACGTGCTGGAGAACCCGGCCTGGTACACCGCCTACACCCCGTACCAGCCGGAGATCTCGCAGGGCCGGCTGGAGGCGCTGCTCAACTTCCAGACCATCGTCTCCGACCTGACCGGCCTGCCCACCTCCGGTTCCTCCCTGCTGGACGAGGGCACCGCGGCCGCCGAGGCGATGGCGCTCGCCCGCCGCGTCACCAAGGTCAAGGGCGGTGTCTTCCTGGTCGACGCCGAGACGCTTCCGCAGACCACCGCGGTCATCAACACCCGTGCCGTGCCGACCGGCGTCGAGGTCGTCGTCGCCGACCTGTCCGAGGGCATCCCGGCCGAGATCGCGGAGCGCGGCGTCTTCGGCGTGCTGCTCCAGTACCCCGGCGCCACCGGTGTCGTCCGCGACCTCACCCCCCTGATCGAGCAGGCCCACGGCCTCGGCGCGATCGTCGCCGTCGCCGCCGACCTGCTGGCGCTCACCCTGCTCAAGTCCCCGGGCGCGCTCGGCGCCGACATCGCCTGCGGCACCTCGCAGCGGTTCGGCGTGCCGATGGGCTTCGGCGGCCCGCACGCCGGCTACCTCTCGGTGCGTGCCGAGTACGCCCGCTCGCTGCCCGGCCGCCTGGTCGGCGTCTCCGTCGACGTCGACGGCAACCGCGCCTACCGCCTGGCGCTGCAGACCCGTGAGCAGCACATCCGCCGCGAGAAGGCCACCAGCAACATCTGCACCGCCCAGGTGCTGCTCGCCGTCATGGCCTCGATGTACGCGGTCTACCACGGTCCGGACGGTCTGGCCGACATCGCCCGCCGCACCCACCGCTACGCCGCCGCGCTGGCCGAGGGCCTGACGGCAGGCGGCGTCGAGCTGCTGCACGGCGAGTTCTTCGACACCGTCACCGCCGTCGTCCCCGGCCGTGCCGCGGAGATCGCCGCCGCCGCCCGCGCGAACGGCGTCAACGTCTACCAGGACGGCGAGGACCGGATCTCGGCCTCCACCGACGAGACCACCACCCGCGAGCACCTGGCGGCGGTCTGGGCCGCGTTCGGCGTCGAGGGCGTCGAGGTGGCGGAGGGCGCCGACGCGCTGCCCGCCGCCCTGCTGCGCGAGGACGAGTACCTGACCCACCCGGTCTTCCACAGCCACCGCTCGGAGACCGCCATGCTGCGCTACCTGCGCCGCCTGTCGGACCGTGACTACGCGCTGGACCGGGGCATGATCCCGCTGGGCTCCTGCACCATGAAGCTCAACGCGACCACCGAGATGGAGCCGGTGACCTGGCCGGAGTTCGGCCAGCTGCACCCGTTCGCGCCGGTCGACCAGGCCGCGGGCTTCCTCACCCTGATCCGCCAGCTGGAGCAGCAGCTGGTCGAGGTGACCGGCTACGACGCCGTCTCCATCCAGCCGAACGCCGGCTCCCAGGGCGAGCTGGCCGGCCTGCTGGCCGTCCGCGCCTACCACCACGCCAACGGCGACACCCAGCGTGACGTCTGCCTGATCCCGTCCTCCGCGCACGGCACCAACGCCGCCTCCGCGGTGATGGCCGGCATGCGGGTGGTCGTCGTCAAGACCCTGGTCGACGGCGACGTGGACGTGGCCGACCTCAAGGCCAAGATCGAGCAGCACCGTGACAGCCTCGCCGTGCTGATGGTCACCTACCCGTCGACCCACGGCGTGTACGAGACCGAGATCACCGACATCTGCGCGGCCGTGCACGACGCCGGTGGCCAGGTGTACGTCGACGGGGCCAACCTGAACGCCCTGGTCGGCCTGGCCAAGCCGGGCAAGTTCGGCGCGGACGTCTCGCACCTGAACCTGCACAAGACCTTCTGCATCCCGCACGGCGGCGGCGGCCCGGGCGTCGGCCCGGTGGCGGTCCGCGCGCACCTCGCGCCGTACCTGCCGAACCACCCGCTCCAGGAGGAGGCCGGCCCGGCCACCGGTGTCGGCCCGATCTCGGCGGCGCCGTGGGGCTCGGCGGCGATCCTGCCGATCTCCTGGGCGTACGTCCGGCTGATGGGCGGCGAGGGCCTCAAGCGCGCCACCCAGGTCGCGGTGCTGAACGCCAACTACATCGCCAAGCGGCTGGCCCCGCACTTCCCGGTGCTCTACACCGGCCCCGGCGGTCTGGTGGCGCACGAGTGCATCATCGACCTGCGCCCGCTCACCAAGGAGACCGGCGTGACGGTGGACGACATCGCCAAGCGCCTGATCGACTACGGCTTCCACGCGCCGACCATGTCCTTCCCGGTGGCCGGCACGCTGATGATCGAGCCGACCGAGTCCGAGGACCTGCACGAGATCGACCGCTTCTGCGACGCGATGATCGAGATCCGCGCCGAGGTCGAGAAGGTCGGTTCGGGCGAGTGGGCCGCGGAGGACAACCCGCTGCGCAACGCCCCGCACACCGCCGCCACGCTGGTGGGCGAGTGGACGCACGGCTACTCGCGGCAGGAGGCGGTCTTCCCGGCGGGCGTGAACCCGGCGGACAAGTACTGGCCGCCGGTCAGCCGGATCGACGGCGCGTACGGCGACCGCAACCTGGTCTGCTCCTGCCCGCCGCTGGACGAGTACGGCGTCTGACGCAGGACCGGTACGGCCGGCCCGCGGACACGTGGACAGGGCAGGGCCCCGGCGGAACGTTCCGCCGGGGCCCTGCCCTGTGTTCCGTGGTGGTCCGGACCGGTGCCGGGCGGGTCAGAGTGCGTGGGCGGTCCGGCGGCGCGGGGCGATCACCCGGCCGTCGGGCAGCAGTTCGCCGGTGTCCTCGAACAGCAGGACGCCGTTGCAGAGCAGGCTCCAGCCCTGCTCCGGGTGGCACGCCACCGGGACGGCGGCCTCGCGGTCCTCGGACTCGGCCGACGGGCACTCAGGACGGTGCTGGCACATGCGTACCCTCGCTTCGCTCTGCGATCCTCCCCGAGACACGGTGCCGCCGGTCTGCCGTCGGGCGCTGCCGCGGTGGTCGGATTCTGTCCGGTGTCGGGCCAGGTGTGGACCGGCACTCAAGTGGGTAGGATAGGAGGTCCCTCCACGCTGGTTCCCAGTGTCGGCATCCGGGGACGCGCGCGCAGCGATTTCGTGACATGCGCCACAACCAACGGGTAGAGATCACCCGTTCAGGTGGCGGCGGACCGTGGCCGGTGCCGGGTGGGCCATCCGGTGACGGGCCCGGACGGGCCATGCCGCATGGCCCACCCGGGTGTTCGCCGGGCGGTGGCCGGGAGGGGCGGGGGGTGGGCGTGGCTGAGCCCCGGACCGGAGCACCCGGCCGGGGCGCGGGGCCGGACACCGGGCGGGTCCCGGGTCGGGTCCGGGTGGTGGCTCGGGGCGCCGGGTTGTCGGGCCTCGGGTCGGGTGCCCCGCTCTCAGGGGGAGCCGAGCAGCAGCGGCCGCCCGATCGGCGTACGGGCCAGGACCGGCAGGAGCTCGGCAGCCGGGTAGGTGCGGTGCGCGGTGACACCGAGCGGAGCCGGCGCCAGCGGGATCAGCAGGTCCGAGCCGGTGTCGCCGTCCGGGCCGTGCAGCCACAGGGCCGTCGCGTACTGGCCGGGGAAGGTCAGCAGCCTGGGCTGCCGGCGGGCCCGGGAGGACTGGGCGAGCTGCCAGGCCTGGCGCAGCGCCCGGACCGTCGAGTCCAGGTAGGGGCCGGCGGTGAAGTGCGAGAACGTGTGGCCCTCGGACCCCTGCACCACCTCGGCCGCGGCGGCCACGTCGGCGCCGTCCTTGATCAGGAAGCGCCACCCCGTTCGCCGGGCGGCGGCGAGATCGGCGCGAGGCCCGTCCAGGACGTGGACGGCGAGCGGATGGGCGGGGAGCAGTGCGCCGGTCGGATGACGGAGCGCGGCGGCGGCGGGCTGGCGCAGCGCGGTCTCGGAGTCGAGTGCGGCGAGGACGGCGCGGAGCGCGCTGGGCGGGGGCTGGGGAGTCTGCAGAGTCATGGCAAAGTCGCCTCTCCGTGCGAGATCGGCGTGCGAGTGCGGCATACCGGCATGGCCCGGTGCGTCGGCGGTGACGGAACCTGGGCCTTGTCCGGTTGGGCAGGATCGCGGTGCCGGCGAGGCCCCCGCCGTCGACGGTGGTCTCGCGGCGAAAGCGGGCCGGGCCGTGGGGCAGTGCGAATTCTACTCGAACAGGTGCGCAGGGTGACCTGTTTATCACAGGCGGTGGCGTCGGGCAAGTCGGCAGATTAGCTGAAACGGCATCAGTTTCCTTGCATTGCAAGCCAATCGAAGCCATCGGGTATCGATCTTCGGGGTGGGCATGATGCTTGCACGGTCGCTCGGCCGGGCGGCTCTGGAGGAGGGGACCATGGGCGAGAAGGTCGTGGCGACGCGGGCGGACCTGTCGGACCGGCAGCTCTACCGGCGCAAGCTGCAGTCCAGCCTCGACGTGTTCGGCCGGATGCTGCGCGAGGACCGCTTCGAGCGACCACGGGCCGTGATGGGTCTGGAGATCGAGCTCAACCTGGCCGACGAGCAGGGCCTGCCGGTGATGAACAACGCGCAGGTGCTCACCGCGATCGGGTCCAGCGACTTCCAGACCGAGCTCGGCCGGTTCAACATCGAGGTCAACATCGCGCCGCACCGGCTCTGCGGGCACGTCTTCGAGGACCTGCGCGAGGAGATCGACACCGGCTTGCGCTACGCCGACCGGCGGGCGAGCGAGGCCGGGGCGCGGATCGTGATGGTCGGCATCCTGCCGACCCTGGAGCACGACCACACCGGGCTGGACGCGATGTCCCACAACCAGCGGTACAGCCTGCTCAGCGACCAGATCCTGGCCGCCCGGGGCGAGGACATCACGCTGGACATCGAGGGCGTCGAGCGCCTCCAGCTGGAGTCCATCACCATGGTCGCGGAGGCCGCGGCCACGTCGCTCCAGCTGCACCTGCAGGTGACCCCCGAGCGGTTCTCCTCGGTCTGGAACGCCGCGCAGGCGATCTGCGGTCCGCAGCTCGCGCTCGGTGCCAACTCGCCCTTCCTGTTCGGCCGGGAGCTGTGGCGCGAGACCCGGCCGGTCCTGTTCCAGCAGGCCTGTGACACCCGTTCGGCGGAGCTCAAGGCCCAGGGCGTGCGCCCGATCACCTGGTTCGGCGAGCGCTGGGTGGACTCGGCGTACGACCTCTTCGAGGAGAACCTGCGGTACTTCCCGGCGCTGCTGCCGATCTGTGACGACGAGGACCCGGTGAAGGTGCTCGGCTCCGGAGGGGTCCCCCGGCTCGCCGAGATGCGGCTGCACAACGGCACCATCTACCGCTGGAACCGACCGGTGTACGACGTCAGCGGCGGGGTGCCGCACCTGCGGGTGGAGAACCGCGCGCTGCCGGCCGGGCCGACCGTCGCCGACACGCTCGCCAACGCGGCGTTCTACTACGGCGTGGTCCGGGTGCTGGCCGAGCAGGCGCGGCCGATCTGGACCAGGCTGCCGTTCGACCGGGCCGACGAGAACTTCCGGCAGGCGGCGCGGTACGGCGTCGACGCGGTGTTCCAGTGGCCGCGGCACGGCCGGGCCGGGCGCGGCGGCGGCCTGACCGCGGTGCCCGCCGTCGACCTCGTGCTGGGCGAGCTGCTGCCGATGGCGCACCAGGGACTCGACGCCTGGGGCGTGGAGCCGGCCGACCGGGACCGCTACCTCGGCATCATCGAGCAGCGCTGCCTGCGCCGGACCAACGGCGCCTCCTGGCAGAGCGCGACGTTCCACCGGCTGCGCGAGCAGTACGGGATGGACCGGCCGGCCGCCCTGGCGGCGATGACCCGCCGGTACATGGAGTACTCGCGCGGCGGTGAGCCGGTGCACACCTGGCCCGTGGGATAGGCGCGTCGCGGGGATCGGTCCGGACGAAGGTCCGGACGAAGCCGTCGCGGCCCCGGGCCGATCCGCCCCGCACACCCCACCGGCACGCTGTGGAAGGATGACCGCTCCGGCGGTCGGCCGACGGCCGGAGCGACGCCCGTCCGCCGTCCGCGCTGGAGCACCACGTGACCACCGTCCCGACCGAACCGCAGACCGCGAAGCCCACCCGCCGGCTGCTCGGCGCGGAGCTGCTGATCGTTCTCGGCCTGTCCCTCGGGGCCAGCGGCATCGGCGCGCTGATCAGCTTCGCGGGCTCGCTCACCGAACCGCTCAACCTGGGCCGGCAGGTCGCCACGCTGAACGGCTCACGGGCCCCCGGCCGGCCCTGGCTCGACCTGCTCTGGCAGCTGTACTACGTCGGACGCGGGCTGATGCCGGTCGTGCTGGTCGGCTACCTGCTGGTCCGCGAGGGCGTGGCGCTGCGGGTGCTCGGATTCGACCTCGGGCAGAAGCTGCGCGACCTCGGCCGGGGTGCGGCGGTCGCGGCGGCGATCGGTGGTTCGGGACTGGCGCTGTACCTCGCCTCCCAGGCCGCCGGCTACAACCTCACGGTCGCGCCGTCCGGGCTGCCGGACGTGTGGTGGCGGATTCCGGTGCTGCTCGCCTCCGCCTGGCAGAACGCGATCCTGGAGGAGGTCGTCGTCCTCGGCTACCTGCTGCGCCGGCTGGGGCAGCTGGGCTGGTCGTGGCCGGCCGCGGTGGTGGCGAGTTCGCTGCTGCGCGGCTCGTACCACCTGTACCAGGGGGTCGGGGGGCTGGTCGGCAACATCGTGATGGGCGTCGTGTTCTGCCTGCTCTACCGGCGGTGGGGGCGGGTGATGCCCCTGGTCGTGGCGCACGCGCTGATCGACACGGTGGCCTTCGTCGGGTACGCGCTGCTGGCCGGGCACGTGAGCTGGTTGCCGACCGGGTGAGGCCCGCCGCGTGCGGCCGGGCGGGGCAAGGGCGGCCCGGGCGGGTGGGCGCGGTGGGCCGGGAGGTCAACCGGCCTCGGGCCGGGTGGTGGGTCGGGTGGTGCGCAGGCGCAGGGTGGCGGGACGCGGCGGCCGGGCCAGCAGCCGGTCCACGTGCCGGCGTTCGAGGCCCCGGCCCGGATCGATCGGCAGCAACACGCGGTCGCGACGCCAGAGCGCGCTGCGGACCAGCCGGCCGGGGATGACGTCGTCGACCCAGGCGAACGGCCGCCCGGCCGCGTAGCGCAGCAGCGGTGCCCACTTGCGGGCGGAGAACAGCTCCATCAACGGGACGCGCGGGTCGCCGGGCTGGGGCGTGTAGCCGGTGAACCGGACCAGCGGCAGCTCCGGCAGGCCGATCGCCGGGGCGATGTGGGCGTTGGCGTGCTCCTCCCAGGTGGTGGCCCAGACGAGTTCGTAGCCGGCGGCCAGTTCGCGCAGCCACGTGCCGTGCCGGGGGGAGAGCAGCACGGTGTAGCCGAGCATGGTGTGCGCGTCGAAGTCGGTCTCCGGTCCGGGGCAGACCGGGTTGAGCACTCCGTCGACGTCCAGGAACAGCAGTGGCTTCGGCATCGGGCGCCCCCCAGGTCTCACTCGTCGTCACCTGGTCGGACGAGCCGGGCCCTCCGGTGGTTGCCCACCGGAGGGCGCATCCGGGGGCGCACGGGGCGCGTCAGAGGGTGGGAGCGGTTGCCGTGCGCGGTGTGCCCTGGGCGTCGTCGGCGGCGGCGTCGGCGGTGGTGGGGCCGGCGGTCGGGCGTCTGGTGAGCCGGCGGACCTGCGGCTCCAGCAGGACGACCGCGCTGAGGAGGAAGGAGAGCGCGGCACAGGCCCAGAGCGCGCCGGAGAGGCCGAGCAACCCGGCGGCGGGTCCGGCCAGCGCGGTGCCGAGCGGCGCCAGCGAGAGCGAGCCGAACTCGTCGTACGCGGCGACCCGGGAGAACGCCTCGGGCGGGATCTCCTGCTGGAGCGCGATCATCCAGTTGACGCCGAAGACGGTGACCCCGACGCCGGACAGGAACATCGACGCGGCCAGGACCGGCAGCGGGGCGGACACCGCCAGCGCCAGGGCGGGCACCCCGAAGAGGAAGACGCCCCAGTTGCCGACCAGCAGGATCCTTCGCGGCTGCCAGCGCGCCATCAGCACGCCGGTGGCGACCAGGCCGACGCCGTAGGCCGCCATCGCGAGCCCCCAGTCGCGGGCCCCGCCGAGCCGTTCCTTCGCGACGATGGGCCCGTACACCGCCTCGACCGCGCTGATGCAGGCCACCAGGACCGAGAACTGGAGCACGATCACCCAGAGCCAGCGGCGGGAGGCGAACTCCTGCCACCCCTCGCGCAGGTCCCGCAGCATGCCGCCGCCCGCGGCCGCCGCCACGGGCGGCACCGTCTCCAGCAGGAACCGCAGCGCCGCGGCGACCAGGAAGCAGCCGGCGTCCAGGGCGAGCACCCAGCCGGGGCCCACCGCGGCGGTCAGCGCGCCGCCGAGCGCCGCGCCGCCGATCTGGGCGGCGTTGAGGCCCATCCGGTACACCGAGAAGGCGCGGGCGGCGTGCTCCGGGGCGACGCTCTCCAGCACCATGCCCCCGGCGGCGGGGGCGTAGAACGCGTACCCGGCGCCGCCGGCGGCGGAGAGCAGCATCAGCTGCCAGAGCGGCGCCCCGCCGGTCAGTACGACCGCGGCGAGGGCCGCCTGCGCTGCCGCGCTGAAGAGGTTGGCGCCGACCATGACGTGGTGGCGCGGCAACCGGTCGGCGAGGGCGCCGCCGAGCACCAGCAGCAGGACGGTGGGCAGCAGCCGGGCCGCGGTGACGTAGCCGACCTCGGTGGTGGAACCGCCGCCCTCCAGGACCGCGAAGGCGGTGGCGATCGGGGCACCGGCGTTGCCGAGGCCGCCGATCACGGTGGCGGCGGTCTGGATCCGGAAGTTGCGGCTCGCCCAGGCGAACCGGGGCCGGGGCACGGGGGAGGGTGGGCTCTGCACCCGGCGACTATGCCGGGGGAGCGGTCAGCTGTCCAGCGAGTTTCGCCCCTTACCGAACCGCTCAGCCGAGGTGGCCCCAGAGGAAGCTGACGGTGCGGAGCCAGGCCGTCCGGGCCTGCAGCGGGTCGTAGGTGCCGAGCAGGTCCTCCTCGTTCATGAAGGCGTGGCCGGCCGGGTAGAAGTGGATCTCCGGACGGACGTCGGTGGCCTCCCCGATCCGGATCGCGGCCTCGTCGACGGCCTTCATCGGGACGGACCGGTCGTGTTCGCCGAAGTGGCCGAGGACGTGCGCGGTCAGGCCGCGGTACTCGAACTCCCGGTCGGGCGGCAGGCCGTAGAACGGCACCGCGGCGGCCACCCGGTCGCCCTCGGCGGCGGCCAGCAGGAGGGCGAAGCCGCCGCCCATGCAGAAGCCGACCACCCCGACCGCGTCGCCGACCACGCCCTCCAGGCCGAGCAGGTGGCCGACCGCGCCGCGCAGGTCCTGGACGGCCCGCTCGACCGGCAGCTCGCGTTCGAGCCGCGCCGCCTCGGTGCGGTCGTGGGTGGTGTCGCCGCCGAACAGGTCCGGCGCCAGGACGGTGAAGCCCTCGGCGGCGAACCGGTCCGCGACCCCGGCCAGGTACGGGGTCAGCCCCCACCACTCCTGGACCAGCACCAGGCCGGGGCCGAGGCCCTGCGGCGGGCGGGCCAGGTACCCGTGGGCCTCACGGCCGCCGCTCGGGAAGACGGTGTTCTGCCGGGAGCCGCGCTGGTCGGGCATGGCTTCCTCTCGGGGACGGGCCGCGCGCGGCGGCATGGACGTCGGAGCTCAGCCCATCTCCTCCAGGGAGCGCCCCTTGGTCTCCTTGATGCAGAAGGCCACGAACGGGATGGAGAGCAGGGCGAAGACCGCGTAGATGACGTACGTCGCCGACAGGTTCCAGTCGGCGAGGTCGGGGAAGCTGACGGTGATCGCCCAGTTGGCGATCCACTGGGCGGACGCGGCGACGGACAGGGCGAGCGCGCGGATCCGGTTCGGGAACATCTCGCCGAGCAGCACCCAGACCACCACGCCCCAGGAGAAGGCGAAGCAGAACACGAAGACGTGGGCGGCGACCAGCGCGACCGTGGCGTGGGCGTCGTCCAGGGTGGCGGCGTCGCCGGTGCCGTGCCGGTAGGAGAACGCCCAGGCGGCGGTGGCCAGCGCGACGGCCATGCCGGCCGACCCGGCCAGGGCGAGGGGCTTGCGGCCGATCCGGTCCACCAGGGCCATCGCGATCACCGTGCCGATGACGTTGACGATCGACGTGGAGAGGCTGATCAGCAGCGAGTTGGACTCGTTGATGCCGACCGACTGCCAGAGGAAGGAGGAGTAGTAGAAGATCACGTTGATGCCGACGAACTGCTGGAAGACCGAGGCACCGATGCCGACCCAGACGATCGGCAGCAGGCCGAACCGGCCGCCCAGCAGGTCCTTGAGCCGCGGCTTGTGGCTGGACTCCAGGACTCCGCGGATCTCCGCCACCCGGGCGTCCAGGTCGACGCCCTCGCCCTCGACCTCCAGCAGCACCTTGCGGGCCTGCGCCTCCCGCCGGTCGGCGATCAGGTAGCGCGGGGACTCCGGGATGGCCAGCGCCATCAGCCCGTAGACGATGGCCGGGATCGCCTCCACGCCGAGCATCCACTGCCAGGCCTGGACGCCGCCCAGGTGGCCGGTGGACTCGCCCCCGGCCGCCTGGTTGAGCGCCCAGTTGGCGAGCTGGGAGACGGTGATGCCGAGCACGATCGCCATCTGCTGGAAGGAGGCCAGCCGGCCGCGGTAGGCGGTCGGGGCGACCTCGGCGATGTAGGTCGGCGCGATGACCGAGGCGATGCCGATCGCCACGCCTCCGACCACCCGCCAGGTGGCCAGCACCTCGATGCTCGGCGGGAACATCGAGCCGACGCCGCTGATCGCGAACAGGACGGCGGCCAGCAGCATGGTGCGGACCCGGCCGAGGTGGTCGGCCAGCCGCCCGGCGGCCACCGCGCCGGCGGCCGAGCCGAGCAGCGCGATGGCCACCACGAAGGCGGTCTCGCCGTTGCCCACGTCGAAGTGCTTCTGGATGCCCGTCACCGCGCCGTTGATCACCGCGCTGTCGTAGCCGAACAGGAAACCGCCCATCGCGGCGGCGGCGGAGATGAAGACGACGTGTCCGAGGTGGGCCTCACCGGAGGCCGGATGGGTATGGGTTCTGGACACGTGCGCTCCCCGGGATGGACGGCCCGCCCCACGGCCGAGCGGGCAGGATTCGTGTCACATTCGACCAGCGGAGGGCGGGTTCCGCCCGAATACGGGCTGATCGGGTGACTTGGCGTCAGCCCGGATACCCCGGGACCCGGGTTCCATGCGGGTCCCGGGGTGACCGGGGTACGGGTGTGGTGGGGGAGCCGCGGCGACCGGTCGGCCGGGCGCCCCGCGGTCGGCGCGCGCTACGGGCGGGGGGCCCGCCGGGCGTTGCGGCGCAGCAACTGCGCGCGGGTGCCCGCGTCCAGGCCGAGGCCGCGCGCGGCGAGCCGGTCGGCGAGCGCGTACTGCTCGGCCGGCGGCTTCTTGTCGTCGAACTTGAACTTGGCGCGGACCTCGCGGACCGTCAGTCGCAGCCCGCGCAGGCCCGGGAGGAGCCGGCCGAACTCGCCCTCGCCCGGGACCACCCGGGTCTGCGGGGTCTCGGGCTGGAAGTGCGCCAGCTGGCGGTTGAGGATCTCCGCCTTGCCGGCCGCGTCCTCGACGATCTCGGCGGTGGCGTGGAAGTGGACCGAGGCGTAGTAGCTGGTCGGCGTGCCGGGCTCGCCGCGCCAGTGACCGGGCGCGAAGGCGTAGTCGTCGGTCACCGCGAGGGTGACCTCCGGGTCGTCCCGGACGGCGGCCAGCAGGGGGTTGGGCGCGGCGAGGTGGAGCAGGATCTCGCCGTGCCCGGCGTCCAGCAGGAAGTGCGTGGGGACGAGGACGGGACCCCGGCCCGGTCCGCCGTTGGCGGCGAGCAGGCCGAAGTCGCGCCCCTCGGCGAGCCAGGCCTGCCACTCGGCCTCGTCGCCGCGGTCCCAGGACCGGATCAGCATCGGTGCGCCCCCGTCAGGCCGTCAGGTCGCGGACGTTGGCGGGGAGGGGCACGGTGGTGGAGGCGTCCGGCTCGGGTGTGCCGTAGCCGCTGGTGACCGGGACGACGCCGGCCCAGTGCGGCAGGTCGAGGTCCTCGGCGTCGTCGTCGGCGAGGTCGGCGCGGGTCTTGGCGGAGACCTCGTCGAGGTCGAGGCGGATCACGGCGGTGGCGGCGAGCTCCTTGGCGTTGGCCGGGCGGACCTCGGCGGAGCGGCCGGGGACGACCTGGTCGACCAGGGCGTCGAGCGCGGTCGTCAGCTCCTCGGGATCGGTGACCTGGTGGGCGGTGCCGTGGGCGACCACCGAGCGGAAGTTGATCGAGTGGTTGAACGCCGACTTGGTCAGCACCAGGGCGTCGACCAGGGTGACGGTGACGCAGACCGGCAGGCCCTGGTCACCCCGGGCCCCGCGCAGCGGCCGGCTGCCGGTGGAGCCGTGCACGTAGAGTCGGTCGCCGACCCGCGCGTGGATGGTGGGCAGCACGACCGGGGCGCCGTCGGCGACGAACCCGAGGTGGCAGAGGTAGGTGGCGTCGAGGATGGCGTGGATCGCCTCCCGCTCCCAGGTGGCGCGGTCCTTGTAGCGGGTGGGAGTGGTGCGCGGGGTGCGCGGGTAGGACGCTTCGCCGTCCGGCCTGGTCGACATGACAACCTCTATGTACTAGTGCATAATCTGTTTTGTGCTAGGAGACTATCGGATCACCGGTCGGCGTGCCAGCGAAATCGCGGCCGACGTCGAGCAGGGCGTCAGCAGCGGCCGACTGGCCCCCGGCACGGCGCTGCCCCCCTTGCGCGACCTCGCGACCGAACTCGGCGTCAACCCCAACACCGTGGCCGCCGCCTACCGGCTGCTCCGCGACCGCGGCGTGATCGAGACCGCCGGCCGCAAGGGCAGCCGGATCCGCCCCCGACCGCCCCACACCCCCCGCGACCAGCTCCGGCTGCCCGTCCCGCCGAACGCCCGCGACCTCTCCAACGGCAACCCCGACCCGGCGTTGCTGCCCGATCTCACCCCCGCCCTCGCCGCCGCCGCCGAGGCCGCCCGGCGCGCCCCCGTGCGCTACGGGGGGTCGGCCGCCGACCCCGGCCTGCTCGCGCTGGCGGGCGCGGGCTTCGCCGCCGACGGCCTGCCGGCCGGGCCGATCGCCGTCGCCTCCGGCTCGCTCGACACCATCGAGCGGATCCTGGCCACCCGGCTGCGCCCCGGCGACGCCGTCGCCGTCGAGGACCCGGGCTGGGGGAGCCTGCTGGACCTGCTGCCGGCGCTGGGCCTGCGGGCCGCGCCGGTCCGGCTGGACGACGCGGGTCCGCTGCCCGGCGCGCTGGCCGAGGCGCTGACCGGCGGGGCCCGGGCGGTCGTCGTGACCAGCCGGGCGCAGAACCCCACCGGGGCGGTGCTCACCGCCGGCCGGGCCGAGGAGCTGCGGGCGGTGCTGGCCGGCCATCCGGACGTGCTGCTGATCGAGGACGACCACGGTCACGGCATCGTCGACCAGCCCTACCACCCGCTGGCCGGGGCCGGTCCGACGCACTGGGCGGTGGTCCGCTCGGCGGCCAAGGCCTACGGGCCGGACCTGCGGCTCTCGGTCGCCGTCGGGGACGAGGACACCATCGGTCGCGTGCTCGGGAGGCAGCGGCTCGGGGCCGGCTGGGTCAGTCATCTGCTCCAGTGCACGGTGGCCGAGCTGTGGCGCACCGACGCGGCGCCGGCCGGGCGGGTCGCCGCCGCGTACCGGGCGCGCCGGGACGCGCTGATCGGCGACCTGGCCGCGCGCGGGATCGCGGCGCACGGGGCGAGCGGGCTCAACGTCTGGGTGCCGGTGCCGGACGAGACCACCGTGCTGGCCTCCCTGGTGCAGCGGGGCTGGGTCGTGGCGCCCGGCGCGCGGTACCGGCTGCAGTCCCCGCCCGGGCTGCGGATCACCGTCGCGGAGCTGGACCCCGCGGAGGCGCGGCGTCTGGCCGATGACCTGGCCGGCGTCCTCGGAACGGGCGGCGCCGTTTCGCGACTGAGCTGAACCGGTCGGTAACCCGGCGAGAAATCCGGTGCAGATACCTAGCGGTAACAAGCGCGAGCATGTCATCTTCATCGCGCCACCGGCCGGCGGCCCACCCTCACCTCCGCGTCTCCCCGACCCCACTGTGCGGGCGAGACCGACCGCAGGAGTTCCGCCGTGCCCGAAAACCGTTCGAGCATCATCCGCAGGACCACCTCCTGGAGCGGGCGGCTGCTCACCGCAGCCCTCGCACTCCCGCTGGCCACCGCGCTGACCACCGCGCCGGCGGTCGCCGCCCCGGCGTCCCCCACCGGCGCGGTTCTCGCCGGGCAGACCGCCAGCGTCACCCTCGGCGACAGCTACATCTCCGGCGAGGCCGGCCGCTGGAAGGGCAACTCCGTTGCCTCCGGCGGCAGTCGGGCCGGAACCGACCGGGCCTGGAGCGGCAGCGCGGCCGACCCGGCCAGGATCTACGGCGCCACCCACGCGAGCGGGTGCGACCGCTCGGACGTGGCCGAGGTGCGCAGCGCACCGACCGTGGCCCAGGTCCAGATCAACCTGGCCTGTTCGGGTGCCGTCGCCGAGAACGTCTTCCGTGCCGCCGCCGGCGGCCGGTCCTTCAAGGGCGAGGCCCCGCAGGCCGACCAGCTCGCCGCCGTGGCGAAGCAGTACAGCGTCAAGCTGGTCACGCTGTCGATCGGGGGCAACGACCTCGGCTTCGCCGACGTGATCGAGACCTGCGTCGCCGACTACCTCGTCTGGTACTCCTACTGTCACGACGACCAGCAGAGCGAGGTCGACGCCCGGATGCCGGCGGCGATGGCCGGGGTCGGCAAGGCGGTGGACGAGATCCGCACCGTGATGGCGGCTGCCGGGTACGGGAGCGGCGACTACCGGATCGTGCTCCAGTCCTACCCGTCGCCGATCCCGAGGGCCGCCGAGATCCGTTACCCGGAGAGCGGCTGGAGCCGGTCGGACACCGGCGGCTGTCCGCTCTGGAACGGCGACGCGGACTGGGCGCGGGACTCGCTGGTGCCGCAGATCTCCCGCTCGCTGGCCGGGGTCGCGGCGGCCAAGGGCGTGCAGTTCCTGGACCTGGCCGACACGCTGCAGGGGCGCGAGGTCTGCTCGAAGGCGACCCGGCAGGCCACCTCGACCAGTGCGCCCTCCGCCACCACCAGTGAGTGGGCGAGGTTCCTGGACGGCGGGCTCAACACCTCCCAGGGCGCCCTCCAGGAGTCCCTGCACCCCAACTACTACGGGCAGTTGGCTCTCGGGCGCTGCCTGACCCTGCTGTTCGCCAGACCGAGCGGCAACTGGGCCTGCCGCAACACGGCGGGGCAGGACGCCGGCGGGATGTACCTGACCGCGAAGTAGCGTGCGGTGAAAGGCCGGTGCCCCTCCCGCGACGGCCGTCGCGGGAGGGGCACCGGCGCCGGCCGGACCGCGCGGACGCGGCCGGGCGGTCAGCCCTTGGCGAGCAGCGCCTGGGCGTGCGCCTTCACCTGATCCTTCGTCAGGTAGGCGTCGGTGTACTCGAAGTCGCGCAAACGGGCGGGCTGGCGGGCCAGGAACCCGGTGCGGACGAAGTCGTCACCGGCGGTCGCGTTGAGCAGCCAGTTCGCGCCGACCCGGAACTTGGCGGCGTTGGTGCGCATCGCCATCAGGTGGTACCCGCGTGCCACCACCTGGGCAGGCACCCCGCGCAGTTCCACGCCGATCGGCTTCGACACGGCGTCCTTGCCGCCGAGGTCCACGACCAGGCCCAGGTCCTTGTGGTAGTAGGGCTCCAGCGGCTGGTGGCGGAGGGCGGCGATCACGTTGCCGGCCGCCGCCCGGCCCTGACGGGCCGAGTGCTGGGCGGTCGGCGGGCAGACCGCACCGTCGCCCTTGGCGAGGTCGGGCACGGCGGCCGCGTCGCCGAGCGCGAAGACGCCCTCGAACTGCGGCACCCGCATCTCCGCCGTCACCGCGATCCGGCCCCGCACCGTCTCCGCGTCGAGGGTGCCGATCAGCGGGCTGGCCGCGACGCCCGCCGTCCAGATCAGGGTCCGGCAGGGCAGCACCCGGCCGTCGGTGAACTTGACCGACTCGGCGCCGACCTCGGCCACCGAGACGCCCAGCGAGACCTCGATGCCGCGCCCGCGCAGGACCTCCAGGGCGGCGATGCCGAGCGCGTCGCCGAGTTCGGGCATCAGCTTCGGGGCGATGTCGATCAGGTGCCACTTGATCTGCCGGGCGTCCAGCCGCGGGTAGCGGAGGGCCGCCGCCGTGGTGAGCCGTTGCAGACAGGCGGCGGTCTCGGTGCCGGCGTAGCCGCCGCCGACCACCACGAACTGGAGCCGGGACTCGCGCTCGCGCTGGTCCAGCGTGGCGGAGGCGAGGTCGAGTTGGGCGATCACGTGGTCCCGGACGTACGTCGCCTCGGCGAGCGTCTTCATCCCGCGCGCGTAGTCGGTCAGGCCGGGGATGTCGAAGGTGCGGGTGACGCTGCCGGGGGCGAGGACCAGGTAGTCGTACTTCAGCGCCACCACCTCGTCGGTGATCTTGCGGACCACGCAGACCTTGGACCCGGGATCGACGCCGATCGCGCCGCCGGGGACGATGTGCGTCCGGCGCAGCGTCCGGCGCAACGAGACGGCCACCGACTGCGGGGTGAGCACGCCGGCCGCCACGTGCGGCAGCAGGGGCAGGTACAGCTGGTAGCTGAATGGTGTGACCAGTGAGATCTCCGCCTCCGAGGGAGCGAGCTTGCGCTCCAGACGGCGCGCGCACTCCAGCCCGGCGAAGCCGCCGCCCACGATCAGGATCCGGGGTCGTTCCATCGTGCGTCCCTCACAGTGCATGTCGTTCAGTCACGGTGTCGTTCAGTCACGGTGCGGGCCGAGTCGGTGCCGGTCGAATCGGCGCAGTTCACAGCGGTGCAGGTCACGGCAGTACAGGTGCCAGGTGGTGCCGGTGGTGCCGGTGGTGCCGGTGGTGCCGGGCAGGCGTCTACCCCGCTACTGTCCGCCACACTCGCACGGAGCAGCACGGGCTGCCACCGGGACGACCCGGGCGGGCGAGCATGCCGAGCGACACCCGCCCCGTGCATATGCCGGATAGGCTGTCGGCCGTGCTCCCCGAGGTGACGGCGGTCCGTTATGTGACGCCACTGCGAGAAGGCGGCTCGATGCCGGGCCTGGTCGAGGCCGACGACCGGCGGCTCTACGCGCTGAAATGGGTCGGTGCCGCGCAGGGCCGCAAGGCGCTGGTCGCGGAGGTGCTGGCCGGGGAGCTCGGCCGGCGGCTCGGCCTGCCGGTGCCCGAACTGGTCACCGTCGACCTGGACCCGGTGCTGGCGCGCAGCGAGCCGGACCCGCAGATCCAGGATCAGATGAGGGCCAGCGGCGGGGTCAACCTGGGCATGGCCTTCGTCAGCGGTGCGCTCAACTTCGACCCGGTCTGCTTCGAGGTGGACTCCGGACTGGCCGGTCAGGTGCTCTGGTTCGACGCGCTGATCGGCAACGTCGACCGCTCCTGGCGCAATCCCAACCTGCTGGTCGCCACCGGCGGGCTGCGGCTGATCGACCACGGCGCCAGCCTGATCTTCCACCACCACTGGCCCGGCGCCGCTGCCTGGATCCGCCGGGCGTACGACGCCTCCGACCACGCGCTGCTGCGCGCCGAGCCCGACCTGCTCGCGGCCGACAAGGTGCTCGCCCCGCTGGCGGAGTCGGCGATCGGGGAGGCGGTGGCGCGGATCCCCGAGGTCTGGCTGGCGGACGAGCCGGGGTTCGACTCGCCCGAGGCGGTGCGCGCCGCGTACCGCGCCCAGCTGACCGAGCGACTGGCCGGTCCGCGGGACTGGCTGCCGGAGGTGTCCGCATGACCGGTCCGATCCGGTCGGCGCTGCCGGCCGTCGCCGAGCTGCACGACTACGAGTACGCGGTGATCCGGGCGGTGCCCCGGGTGGAGCGCGGCGAGTGCGTCAACGTCGGCGTGCTGCTGTACTGCCGGCAGAGCGCCCACCTGGCGGCGCGGACGCACCTGGACCAGGCGCGGCTGCTGGCGCTGGACCCGGTGGTCGACGTCGCCGGGGTGCGGCGGGCGCTGCACGGGATCGAGGTGGTCTGCCAGGGCGGGCCGCAGGCCGGTCCGGCGGCGGCGGACAGCCCGGGTCAGCGGTTCCGCTGGCTGACCGCGCCGCGCAGCGCGGTGGTCCAGCCGGGGCCGGTGCACACCGGGCTGACCGCCGACCCGGAGGCCGAGCTGCGGCGGCTCTTCGACCAGCTGGTGCTCTGACCGGGCGGCCCGCGCTCCGGACGGCAGGTCTTTGCCGTGCTCAAAGCTTGAGTTACTGAAGCACTCGGTCGTACCCTGACCTCATGGGTTCGACAGCGACGACGACCGTACCGACCAACGGCGAGCTGATGGAGGCACTGGCCGCCGTCGGCGCCGCGTACTTCCAGGACTTCGCGGCCGCCGCGTCCCGGCACGGTCTCTCCTCCTCGCAGGCCAAGGCGCTCGGCGCCGTCCAGGAGCCGGTGCCGATGCGCGCGCTGGCCGGCCGCCTCGGCTGTGACGCCTCCAACGTGACCGGGATCGTCGACCGTCTGGAGTCGCTGGGCCTGGCCCACCGCGAGGCGGCGGCCGGGGACCGGCGGGTCAAGATCGTCGTCATCACCGAGCAGGGCCGGGAGATCCTGGGGCTGATCCGGGGCGAGATGAGCCGGACCCACCAGGCCATCGGGACCATGACCGACGAGCAGCGGGTGGCGCTGCACTCGGTCTGCGTCCAGGTGCTCCCGGTGCTCAGCGGCCGGGCGGCTCCCTGAGGCCTCCGCGACTCCCGGGCGCGCCCGGCGCGACCGCTGCCCCCGTTTCCGTCGGCCCCCGGCCCGGCCCGGGCCGCTCCGTCCGGTCCGTCCGGCCCGTCCGCCGTGGCCGCCGGACCGGCGCGGTTCCGGCTGACCTCGGCTGTTAGGCTTGCGAAGCGTGAGCGCGAAGCCCCAGATCCCCAATGTCCTGGCCTCCCGGTACGCCTCGGCGACCCTGGCCCAGCTCTGGTCCCCCGAGCACAAGGTGGTGCTTGAGCGCCACCTCTGGCTTGCCGTCCTGAAGGCCCAGCAGGACCTCGGCGTCGAGGTGCCGGCCGCGGCCGTCGCCGACTACGAGCGAGTGATCGACCAGGTCGACCTCGCGTCGATCGCCGCCCGCGAGCGGATCACCCGGCACGACGTGAAGGCCCGCATCGAGGAGTTCAGCGAGCTCGCCGGCCACGAGCAGATCCACAAGGGGATGACCTCCCGCGATCTGACCGAGAACGTCGAGCAGCTGCAGATCCGGCAGTCGCTGGAGCACGTGCGCGACCGCGCCGTGGCCGTCCTGGTCCGGCTGGGCCGTCTGTCCGCCCAGCACGCCGAGCTGGTCATGGCCGGCCGCTCGCACAACGTGGCCGCGCAGGCCACCACCCTGGGCAAGCGCTTCGCGACCGTCGCCGACGAGCTGCTGGTCGCCTTCCGCCGCCTGGAGGAGCTGATCGCCCGGTACCCGCTGCGCGGGATCAAGGGCCCGGTCGGCACCGCCCAGGACATGCTCGACCTGCTCGACGGCGACACCGACAAGCTCTCCGAGCTGGAGCGCCGGGTCGCCGCGCACCTCGGCTTCGACAACGTGCTCACCAGCGTCGGCCAGGTCTACCCGCGCTCGCTGGACTTCGAGGTGCTGACCGCCCTCGTCCAGCTGTCGGCCGCGCCGTCCAGCCTGGCCAAGACGATCCGCCTGATGGCCGGCCACGAGCTGGTCACCGAGGGGTTCAAGGAGGGCCAGGTCGGCTCCTCCGCGATGCCGCACAAGATGAACACCCGCTCCTGCGAGCGCGTCAACGGCCTGGCCGTCATCCTGCGCGGCTACGCGTCGATGACCGCCGAGCTGGCCGGCGACCAGTGGAACGAGGGCGACGTCTCCTGCTCCGTGGTCCGCCGGGTCGCGCTGCCGGACGCCTTCTTCGCGTTCGACGGTCTGCTGGAGACCTTCCTGACCGTCCTCGACGAGTTCGGCGCCTTCCCCGCCGTGATCGAGGCCGAGCTGGACCGCTACCTGCCGTTCCTGGCCACCACCAAGGTGCTGATGGGAGCGGTCCGCGCGGGCGTCGGCCGGGAGGCCGGCCACGAGGTCATCAAGGAGCACGCCGTCGCCTCCGCGCTCGCGATGCGCGCCGGCGCCCGGGAGAACGAGCTGCTGGACCGCCTCGCGAACGACGAGCGGATCCCGCTGGACCGGGCCGCGCTGGACGCGCTGCTGGGTGACCGGCTCTCCTTCACCGGCGCCGCCGGTGCCCAGGTCGCCGAGGTCGTCCGGCAGATCGAGGCGGTCGCGGCCGCCCACCCCGAGGCCGCCAAGTACGCTCCGGGCGACATCCTCTGACGTTCCGTCAGGCTGGTCCGGCGTCTCGTCAGGCGTCCGGCCGGGGCCCCGTCACCGTACCGGTGGCGGGGCCTTCGCCGTGCTCGGACGCCTCCGGCGCGTGGCCCGGATCCAGTGGCGGTGCGCCGGTGGCGCAGGCGTACCGGCAGTCCGGCTCGGCCACCGGGTGATCCTCCGGCGCCAGGACGTTGCCGTGCACGGTGACCAGCGCGGTCAGCCCGCCGGCCACCAGCAGCCCGGCGCAGATCAGCATCGCGGTGCGGAACGCCGCGTCCACCGAGGCCGGCACCTGGTAGGCGTCGCCGCTCAGCCCGGCCAACGACGGCAGGGCGGCGACCGCGAGCAGGCCGGCGGCCCGGGCGGCGGCGTTGTTCACGCCGCTGGCGATCCCCGCGTGCCGCACCTCCACCGCCGCCAGCACCGTCGCGGTCAGCGGTGCGACCAGCAGCACCATCCCGCAGCCCATCACCGTGACGGCCGGCAGCACGTCCGTCCAGTACGAGGCGTCGGGGCCGATCCGCAGCATCAGCAGCACGCCGGCGGCGCAGAGCAGCGGGCCGACGGTGAGCGGCAGCCGGGGCCCGATCCGCTTGCCCAGCCGTCCGGCCCGCGCGGAGAGCGCCAGCATCAGCACGGTGATCGGCACCAGGGCCACCCCGGAGACCAGGGGGGAGAAGCCGGAGACGATCTGGAGCTGCACGACGAGCAGGAAGAAGACCCCGCTGAACGCCGCGTAGACGGCGAGGGTGACCAGGTTCACCGCCGTGAACAGGCGTGACGAGAAGAGTCCGAGCGGCAGCATCGGCTCCGGCGTGCGGCGCTCGACCAGCACGAAGGCCACGCCCAGCAGCAGCCCGGCCGCCCCGGTGAGCCAGACCCCCGGGGAGAGGCCCTCCCCGGCGGCGGTCAGCGCGTAGGTGAAGGTCCCCAGGGCCACTGCGGCCAGCACCGCGCCGAGGACGTCGAACCGGCCGGTCGAGGACTCGTCCCGGCTCTCCGGCACGTGTCGGGCGGTCACCGCGACGACCAGCACGGCCAGCGGGACGTTCAGGAGGAAGATCCACCGCCAGCCCGGCCCGTCCACCAGCCAGCCGCCGAGGAACGGTCCGACCGCCGCCGACACCCCGCCGAGGCCGGACCAGAGGCCGACCGCGGCGGAGCGGTCCTCGGGGTGGAAGACCGCCTGGAGCATCGCCAGTGATCCCGGGGTGAGCAGGGCCCCGCCGACGCCCTGCACCGCGCGGGCGGCGACCAGCACCTCGATGGTGGGCGCGGCCGCGCAGGCCGCGGAGGCGACGGCGAACCAGACCACGCCGAGCAGGAAGATCCGGCGCCGGCCGTACCGGTCCCCGAGCGCGCCGCCGAGCAGGATCAGCCCGGCCAGGGTGAGCAGGTAGGCGTTGAGCGTCCACTGCAGGGCAGCGAGCGGGGCGTCGAGATCGGTCCCGATCCTGGGCAGCGCGACGTTCACGACGGTCCCGTCGAGCATCGCCAGGCTGGAGCCGAGCACCGTCGCCAGAAGTACCCAGCGACCCTGCGCGGTGCCCAACCGCAGGATGCCGGCCTCGGAGGTGGCCACGGCATGATCGTCCGCCCCGGGGGCCGACGTGACAAGGGTCACCGGGGGCGTGTCGGCGGATGGCTTTCCGTGAGTGATCGTGTGCGGACCGGTCCGGAAATCGGCGGAGGGTCGTGGATCAGTGGCACGCCGTGAATCGATTGTGTGCGTACTGTGCAGCCGATCATTCGGAGCGTGACGGCGGTCCGGTGTTTTGTTGCGAGTTCAAGAGATCGACATTGCTTCACTCGGACGGATGAGTTTTAGTTCAGCGACCGCCCGGCGTCAGCCCGGGTGGCCACCGGGTGGAACGCCTAGTCCTGCCGCTGCCCGGTGGTACGCAACGAACTCTGTTCGGCAGGAGCGGGGGACCCAAAGGTAAGTCGCCGGACCGGAATTCGCGGTCCGGCTTGGGGTGAAGCCGCCTAGATGCGGCCGGGCAACTCCAGCCCGAACCCGACAGCTCACCTCGTAGGCGTCGGAGAGGACATCAGCCATGGCCGCACAGGCTCGTCGTATCGCCCTGCCCCGCGCCGTCCGCATCGGTATCGCCACCGCCGTCACCGGCGCCGCCTTCGCCCTCCCGCTGGTCACCGCGGTGAGCGCCCAGGCCCACGAGGCTCCGGCCGCCAAGCCCCACCAGACCAGCACCTGGAACGGCGCCGCCAGCGTCGACGCCGCCCCGGCCGCCGCTCCGGCCGCCGAGACCGCCCCGGCCGCCGCGGCCGAGGAGACCTACAAGGTCGCCGGCGGGGACACCCTGTCGAAGATCGCCGACGCGAAGAACGTCCAGGGCGGCTGGGAGGCCCTGTACGAGCACAACCGCTCGGTCGTCGGCGCCAACCCGAACCTGATCTACCCGGGCCAGCAGCTCGCACTCGGCGGCAAGGCCGTCGAGGCCGCCAAGCCGGCCGCGCCCGCCGCCAAGCCGCAGGTCTCGCAGGACTCGGTGAAGCCGGCCGCCAAGCCCGCCGCCCCGGCCGCGAAGCCCGCCGCCCCGGCCGTCAAGCCGGTCGCCCCGGCCGCGAAGCCCGCCGCGCCCGCCGCCAAGCCCGCGCCGGTCCAGGCCGCGAAGCCCGCCGCCCCGGCGCCGGCTCCCGTGGTCGCCTCCTCCGGCTACGTCGCCCCGCTGGCCGGTACCAAGCTCGGTACCGCCTACGGTGTCGCCGGTTCCATGTGGTCCTCCGGCCACCACACCGGTGTCGACTTCTCCGCTGCCACCGGCACCCCGCTGCGCGCCATCGCGGCCGGCACCGTGGTGAAGGCCGGCAACGGCGGCGCCTACGGCAACGAGGTCGAGATCAAGCTCGCCGACGGCAAGTACGCCCAGTACGCGCACCTGTCCTCGATCGCGGTGAAGGTCGGTCAGACCGTCACCGCCGGCCAGCAGATCGGCCTCTCCGGTGCGACCGGCAACGTGACCGGCCCGCACCTGCACTTCGAGATCCGCACCGGCTCGGAGTACGGCTCGGACATCGACCCGATCGCCTACCTGCGGGCGCACGGCGTCTCGATCTGATCGAGCACCAGAACCACCGCTGGGTGCGGGGTGAACGACCTCCCGGAATGGTCATGTCGGGTGACCGCTTGACCGGGTGATCGCCGCACCACCAGTGGATCCACGGGCGCGGGACACGCCCGTTGGGCCGGCCCGGTTCGCGAGACCTCCTCTCGCG
>NZ_JBHXDN010000087.1:0-2898 GCF_042726075.1 Kitasatospora sp. NPDC127035
CTCTCCTCCGGAGACATGACGCGCCGTCACTACCGTGACGGAATGCTGCGGCGTCGCTCCGCGACGCCAGCTGGCTGGAGCGGTGTGGGGTCGGACGGCTCAATGCAGTGGGTGGTGGCGGTCACCGCCGGCCCGATTCTAATCTCTGTAATGCGAACCAGGTTCCTCGGCGGATGGTTCGCTCAGAGCTTGGCTCTGACCTGCTAGTTTCATGGGGATCAGCTTCAGCCGGGTGTTCCGTGGCTGCTGTGCGGCCTCATTCTAGCGTTCTCAGCGCCCGCCGGACTCGTTCCGCCTCCGGCGAAACGAGCGGTCTGTGAGGGGCAGCCAGGAGATGTCGTTTCCTCCACTGCAGAGGTTTTCGTGACCCTCCGTTAGGTTGAAGTCAGGTCTAAACCTTTCCCTTTGGTTTAGACCACTCTACTTGGCAACTAGAGAATGAGAGTTGGTCGGCCGATGTTATGTAACGGGATGTCGACGGCTTGCGGGTCCTCATGTGTAATGCCACTGAGGCAAGGTGTCGGCGATACAGAATTGATCGACCGGGCGGGTTCTGTATCGCACACGGCTGCTCTTCACCGCGGCCGGTTGTCGGCAACGGGGCGCAGCAGGGCCGTGATGAACTCGTGGGCAGTTGCTTGGTGTTGAGGGCAGACGCGGGCCCAGCCAGTGGGTGCGCCTGGCCTAGGTTTCCGGCCGGGTTCGGGCGTCAGGTGTTGGGGGTCGTGTGGTGGGGCTCCGCCGGCGGGATGGTGAGGTTGTGGTGGGTGAAGAGGGTGGTGAAGAACTGTTCGAGGAGGGGGCCAGCGTGGTGTCGGTTGCTGAGTTCGGTGGAGCTGAATCGGTAGACCTCGTAGCCGCGGAGCTTGAGGTCGCGGTCGCCGCGGACAGTGTCCTCGTACGCCTTGGCGGTCGCGTAGTGGTGGCGGCCGTCGACTTCCAGGACGGCGCGGTGGCCGCCCGGTAGGAGCATGAGGAAGTCCATACGGTGGTTCAGCAGGGCTTCGACGCCGCGCTGTTGGACGGTCTTGTGGTCCCAGTGCAGCCAGACCTCGGGGAGCAGGGCGGGCAGGGTCGAGGCGCGGGCGCCGTAGATGCGGTGATAGAGCCGGTAGAGGTCGCGCTGGGGAGAGACGTCCTCGCTGGGCATGGAGGCCAGCAGGCGGTTGTAGAGGTCCTTCTTGGCCTGCTCGGTGTCGTCGGTGCCGGTTTTCTCCTGCCACCACTGCTGCAGGTCGCACCAGCGGATGCCGTCCGGGCCGATGAGCCGGTCGTAGACGAGGACCTGGTCTGTCCCCTGCAGGACTTCGAGATCGTTGTCGACGACGCTCAGGAAGCGGATGTCGGGCTTGGCGGTGGTGGCGAAGATCAAGGTCTTCGGCCGGCGGGCGGCGCCGGGGCCAGTGCGCAGGAGCTGGAAGTGTGGGTAGCCGTCGCGCTCGCCGGTCTGCTCGAGGCGGATTGCGGTCGGTGCCAGCGCCGTGTTGACCGTCTCGACGAGGCGGCCTTGGGCGCCAGCGTCTGGGAGGGTTGCCGGGTCGACCAGGGCTTCGAGGAAGCGGGTGAACCTGGCGGAGCCGGCCTCGAAGACCCCGAGCTGCTCGAACAATTCCTCCGCCGACCAGTCCTCTCGGTTGCGGAACACGTGCTGGTGGATCCGGGCCCGCAGGCTCGTCGTCGACGATCCCGTCCACAGCGCCATCGGGTCGTCGTCCAGGTGCCAGAACCGTTCCAGTGCGCGCTCGAACCTGTCCTGGCGGTGGAGCAGCTCGTCGAGGTTGATCGGGGCGGCCAGCTCGCGCCGCACCCGGCCCGGGATCTCGATGACCGTTCCGGCGTCCCAAACGGCGTCCTCGAGGGCGAACCGCTCCTTCCCGCGGACGGACACCTGCGGGGAGTCGAGGAGGCGCTGCGCGGCCTGGAGGAGGCCGCCGTCGTCCGGGAGTGCCTTGAGGCAGGCTTCCAGGCGCTGGCTCTTCGAGCCTGTGTCTGCCGCGGGTATCGGTAGCCTGAGCTCGGGCCCCAGCTCGGTCAGCTCCCGGTGGGTACAGGAATGGAGCCCCCACACGACAGTGCTGACCGCTTCTCGCAGCTTCGTCGGATCCACCGCCACAGGCCGAGTGTGGCAGACCGCTCGGACAGCTGTCCCAGAAGCGGCGCAGCCGCCGTCCCGGCAGGCTCCGGGGTGCTGCACCGGAGCGCCGTTGCGCCGGCCGGGGCAGGTCGGCGCAGCGGGGGTACGCGGAGGGCGGCGTTCTGGCCTTCCCGGAAAGGGGCGGTGCAGCGGGTGTGGGGCGCAGCGGCAGGGTGGGACGAGGCGGGGGCGTTGGCGCCGGATGGGCCCGTCTGTCCAGCTGGGACGTGCGGTGCTTGGTGGGGAAGACCGTCAAGGCGCTTGTGGTCGCAGCACCTAAATGAGCTTGAGTGCTTCGTCCCACACGTTATCTCCGTCCGCCCAGGTCCACAGCCATTGGCGCAGTGACGGTGCGGCGTAGCACAGGCCGTCGTGGGGGTTTTCGCCCCAGTCGGGTTCCCAGCCGTCGGCGTCCCAGAGCAGGACGGGGTTGTCGATCGCGATCAGCGAGACGTGCCACTGCATGCTGCAGCCTCCGCCTGTCAGGAAGAGCCATGACGCCGGCCGCCCGTACTTTGGCCCTCGCGTGTGGAGGGAGGTTGCGCAGGGCCAGTCCGGTCTGTGCCAGTACGGGATGCGGCGCGGTGTCAGCGAGGCGAGGCCTCCTTCCGGGCCGAATCCCCCGTCGCCGATCTCGGTGTAGATGCGTCGGAGCAGTGGCGGGGGGGGGGGGGCCGGGGGGGGGGGGCCCAAGGCGGCCCCCCCGGGGGGGTGGGGGGGGGACCGCAGGGCGGGGGGGACGGCGGGGGGGGGGCCTGTTGGTT
>NZ_JBHXDN010000087.1:2908-36901 GCF_042726075.1 Kitasatospora sp. NPDC127035
GGGTGTCCGGGTGGCGCGGCCACCTCCGGGGCCGAACCCCCGGCCCCCTTTCTGGTTGTTGTGGGGTGGGCCCGGGGGGGGCAGCTGGTCGCCGCGCGGCCGCTCCACTTGCTCGACCTCGGCGTTCGTGAGCGGGGGAAACGGCTGGTCCGGGAGACAGCTGTGGGGATCGCCTGTGGTTCCGGTGCCCCACGCGAGGTTGTGCAGCCGTTCCAGGAGTGCGTCGTCGTCTGCAGCGGTGCGGCGGAGGGCATCGGTCACGGGGTGGAACTGTAGTGGGGTGGATATCTGGGGCTCCGTAGTGCGGGTGGCCCGTTCGGGGATTGCCATCAGTGCTTGAGGTGGTGGTGTTCAGGCGCCGAGGCCGATGTGGGAGACGTAGGTGTAGGCGCCCCAGTCGGAGTCGAGGTCGGCGATGACGTCGTCCCAGATCTCCTCCAGCTTCGCCTCGTCGCCGTCGACCATGGCGTCGACGGCCTCGTCCCAGACGTAGCGGACCTGGATGGTGCGCAGGCGGAGGTTGTCGCGGCGGCGGGGCTGGTCAACGAGGTCCTGGTTGACGGGGTGGATCTCGACTCGGGTGCCGCGGCCGGCGTTGTTGAGGTGCTGCTTGAAGCCGCCGGGGTTGGTGAGGACATTGTGGGCGCGCAAGTTCCAGTAGGCGGTGTCGATGGCTTCGAGATTGTGGGGGCGGGGGCGCTGGGTGCCGTGGGTCCAGGCGCGGATGGTGCGGGGGGTGGCGGTGATGCCGGCGTCGCTGAGGGCCTGGGTGCCGCCGGTGGTGGTGGTGAGATAGCGCATCCGGGCGAGCAGGCCACGGCGGGTGGTGGGAGGGGATTTGATGCCGCCTTCGATGATCATGCGCTCGAGGGCGTCTTCGAGGGCGCGGCCGAGGGCGATCTTGCCGTGGACGTTGCCGGGGTCCAGGTGGGCGCCGTACTTGCCGAAGTTCTTCCATCCGTCGGTCGACATGTTCAGGCGGCCTTTCGGGTGCGCGGGAGGGTGTACTGGTCCTTGAGTTTCATCTGGGTGGTGAGGCGGCCCTCGGTGAACACTGTGCGCCAGTCGGTGCTGTCGCTGGTGGTGTGGAGTTCGTCGGTGCCGCGCAGGGCGACGATGGTCAGGCCGTGGGTGTGGGCGCGGTGGGCCTTGTACCAGAGGTTGGCGAATGCCTGGGAGCGGATGATGTGCATCCAGTCCGGCCGGCGCAGGTCGCGGTTGTGGGTGGATTCGCCGATGGTGGAGACGAACTTGGCGTAGATCGCCTTGACGTAGGCCTCGGTGACAGTGTCGGCGGTGGTGATGGCGTTCTCGCGGGCGAGGGTCAGGACGCGGCGGTACTTCTCCAGCAGGCTTTCGCTGGCGCCGGAGGTCCAGGCTTCGGTGATGTGGGGGGCGTCGGCGAGGCCGAGCTTGTGGCAGCGGATCAGCAGGCGAACGGTGGCGTCGTCGAGAAGCACCGGGCCACTCTCGCGGCGGTTTCCGATCGGGTCGGGCAGGTGGGGGTGCTGCCAGACGGGGCGCTTGGGCAGCAGGTAGATACCGGAGCGCTTCGGGTCGAAACCACCGTCGGGCTGGTGCTGGAGGGCGCCGATCGGCAGGTGGGTCTTCAGGGCGGTGCAGTAGGCGGCGTTGGTGTCCAGAACGTCGACCGTGATGAGGGGCAGCTTGCCCTTGCGCAGGTCGTCGAGCAGGACGACGTTCTCCCATTTGTGGCGGCCCTCCCAGATGTCGTCGGCGCCGTTGCGGGACTTCTTGCGCAGGAAGTCCAGGGTCTCGGGATAGACGGTGTGTTCGTAGGTGGCGCCGACGCGGGTCGCGTCGAAGAGTTCCATCCCGTTCGGGATGGCCTTGTTCTCCAGCGCGGCGATCGCGGCCTCGGTGTCGCCGCCGTGCTCCTCCAGGGCCTGGTCGACCGCCGAGCTGATCATGTCGAGGTAGTAGCTGTAGTCCCGGTCCGAGTAGCCGGTGTCGCGGGCGGCGGCCGCCCGGGCGCTGCCGGAACGGGCGGGGCGCAGCGGCTGGTTGCCGGTCTCGAAGGTGGCAGGAACATCCGCGGCAGGGCTCTGCACGGCGGGCGCGTGGGCGCCCTCGGCTGCCTCGGCGGCCAGGATGGTGCCGGGAAGCGGCGTAGCGGGCTCCGGGAGGCCTTCGGTGGTCGTGTCGGGTGTCTGGGGCACCTTCGGTGCCTGAGCGGGTCCGGTGGCGGGCGCGGCGGGGTCCGGGTGGGCCTGCTGGGAGGGCGCGGCGGGGCCGGCAGAGGGTGCGGCGGGAGCGCCAGACGCAGCGGCCGGGGTCGCGGAGGATGCGCTGGGCGCGGCCTCGTGGTCGGGGGTGGGGTCGGTGAGGCGGGCGTGGGCCAGGTCGGCGGCGAGGGTGAGGGTGGCGAGGTGGCCGAGGTCGCGTTCGGCAACAGCGAGGCGGACACGGCTGCCGCCGGTGCCGAAGGTGGTGGGGGCGCTGTCGGGGGTGAGGGTGAGGGTGAGGGTGAGGGTGACGTCGGCGGCCAGGGCGTGGATGAGGTCGGGGTTGTCGGTGTCGAGGGCGGCGAGCACCGGGAGGTGGTGGGTACGGGCGAGGTGGGCCAGGGCCTGGCCCGCGTCGGCGAGGGCGGGCGCACCGGACAGCGGCAGGCGGGGGTCGGGGGCGGTCTGGAGGCGGTCGACCACGACGAGGGCCAGTTCGGGGACGTCCTCGGCGGTGGTGGTGATCGCCTCCGCGTCCAGGCCGGTACCGTCGTCGATCAGCAGCGGGGCCGCGGCGAGGAGTTCGGCGGTCTGGGCAACGGCCTGGCGCTCGGTGTCGTCGAGGGTCTGGGCGCGCAGGCGGCGGTAGTCGACCGGGGTGTGCGCGGCGATCATGCGGGCGGCGATGTCGGCCCGGGTCAGCCCGGAGGCCGCGTACAGGACGGTGCGGTGCTGGGTGAGTGCGGTGGCGCGGGCGGCGCTGATCGCCAGCAGGCTCGCCCCGGTGCCTGGGGCGCCGGCGACGAGGTAGAACCGGCCGGGCTGCAGACCGCCCAGGGCGGTGTCGAGGGTGGTGATGCCCGTGGGCAGACCCGTTGGCGGGGCGGGTTCCCCGTCCCCGGCCGCGGCGGTGCCGGTGGCGGGGAGCAAGGTGTCCAGAGCCTCCCCGAGCGGGGCGAGCCGGCGCCGTGGGGCCGGCGGCACCGCGGCGGCAGCGGGCTCGGGTGCGGGCGCAGCGGCAGTGGCTGACGGCCCGGCAGTCGGAACGGTCGGAGCGAGCGCGGCAGGCCCGACTGCCGGAGCAAGGGGGGCCTCGACAGAGTCGGTGGGGAGGTGAGACGCGACGACCGGAGTCTGCGCGGCCACAGCCACCGGGTTCGCCAGTGCGACGGGGGTCTCGGTGGTGGTGCTCGGCGGGGCGGGTGTGGCAGAGGCGGGGACGGCTGGCGGCGGGGACGCGGTGGCCGGGAACAGGGCGGTGGCGCAGGCCAGGACGGCTACCGGCCGCTTGTGGCGCAGCAGCACCTGCGGGGTGCCGGCGGCAGCGTGGGCGACAAGGTCGCCCAGGACGGGGCGGGCCTCGGCGATGCCGAAGGCAGGCGAGTCGGCGGTGGGCAGGCCTGCCGTGGTGGCCAGGTGGGCGGAGACGAGCAGGGCCCGCTCCCCCTCGCCGCGGGTGAGCTCGGTGATGGTGCCCTGCTCGGCGTCCCGGATGAGCTGGGTCAACAGCGGCCTTGCCTTGTGCACGCCCAGCGACACGGCGGGCGCACCCGGGCCGGGGGCGGGGGCGGGGGCGGCGAGGTCGGGCGGCGGGGCGGATGCGGCGGGCACCAGGGCCTCCAGGGGACGGGAGCACGGCAGCGGGCAGGAACAGCAATCAGTAATGTAATGCATACTCTAGCATGTGCGATACATAAATCTCGCATGTGGTGGGCTGCACGGACTGAGCAAGTCACCCTTCTTGCATGGATTATGACTGATAGTCAGGTATGTAATGGACATATGCGGATTGGATTGCTTCGGCGGCTCACGCTGCCCCTCGAACCCATGCAGCCTGAGGGCGCCAGTCGTGGCGCACGACATCCGCACCGTACGGGGTGCCCCGGTGGGCGTAGCACCAGGGCACAGACGCTGTGCCAGCCGTTGGTTGGCGGGGTGTCGTCGTTGTCGCAGGGGACGTCTGAAGCTCGCTGCTCCGAGGCCGCTGGGAGCGGGATGTCTTGAAAACGGCCGACGTCCGCGGCGGCCGCGACACGAAGATCCGCCGATGTGCTAACAGGTGTTCCGGCCCGCTTCCGCACGCGGGCCCGACGGCACGTAACGTCCCAGGGAGCTCTCATGGCACGGAAGTTGGAAGTCCTCCACCTGGACGCGAACAGGTTGCGGCGGACGCTGCCCGTGGAGCAGGTGGCCGGAGCTCCCCTGACGGAGCGCGGCGAGGTGTGGCGGCCCTCGCGCCATCCGGCGCAGCGCAGCATCGCGACGTGGTGGTGGTCGGCGACAAGCGGGCGGCATGTGGGGTGCCGGTCGCTGGACCGGCTGTCGACGGCGATGCTGCTGGACTTCCATCCGGGTGTGGCCGACTTCGGCGCCTGGTCGGCACAGTTGATGTGGCGGGAGCGCGGCCGGGAGCGGCGGTTGGTGCCGGACTTCTTCGTGCGGACAGCGGGCGGGGAGGCGCTGGTGGTGATGTGTCCTCCGCAGAGCGGGCCCGGTGAGCGGTTCGAGCGGCAGTTGGAGGTGCTGCGGGAGGCGTGCGGGGCGGCGGGGTGGCGGTTGGCGTTGCCGAGTCTGCCGTCGGGGGCGGCGCTGGCGAATCTGCGGTGGGTCTCGCGCAGGCGGCATCCGCGGTACGGGAACCGACAGGTGGAGGCCGCTCTGGCGGAGACTTTCGCGCAGTCCCGGCCGCTGATGGAGGGCGTCCAGGAGTGCGGGGTGGCACGTCAGCTGGCGCTGCCGAGGCTGTACCACATGCTGTGGCACCGTCGGCTGGGCATGGACTGGGGCGCGCCCATGGGCGCGGGAACGGTGGTGGGACCGCTGGGCGCGGCGGGGCCGGACGCGGTGCAGGTGCCTGTCGTGGTGGAGGCGCGGTGACGGACGACGCGGCGGTGCAGGTTCTGCGGGCGGACGTGGTGCTGCCGCGGCCGCAGGTGCGGTGCGCGCCGCGCGGGGTCCTGGTGCGCGGGGACCGGGTGGTGTGGCGCGGGGCCGCTTACACGGTCGCGGGCTTCGAGGGGGTGGAGGTCCAGTTGGCGGCGAACGGAGAAGGTTCGGCGGTCTCGGTGATGCTTCCCGTGCTCGCGTCCGCCGCCGACTTCGCGGTCCTGGACGGTGCCGGCCGCCGGGTTGTGCGGGCGGAGCTTCCGGATTTCTCGCTGATGGAGGGGATTCCCGAGGGTGCCGCGCTCAAGGCGCGGCAGTGGGAGCTCGCGGTCGTCGAGGTCGACACGGGGCTGCTGCCCGGTGCGCTGCCGGGGTCGGTGCCCCGGCCCGCGTTCGACCCCTCGTCCACGACGCTGATCGAGCGGTACCAGGCCAAGGCCGCGGAGATGAACGCGGTGCTGGGGTGGGGGGTGTCGTGGCAGACGGTGCAGTCCAAGCGGTTGAAGTACCTGAAGAACCCGACTGCCGTGGCGCTGGTCGACGGTCGCAGTGTCAAGGCCAAGAAGCAGCACGGTCTGACCGATCCACGGGTCGTGGAGCAGTTGCTGGTCCTGGTGGGGCGCCAGCAGCGGCGGGTGGACGCGCCCAGTGACGCGCGCAAGCTGTTCGGGCAGTTGCGGCGGGCGGTGCGCGGCGGGTACGGGCCGACGGTGAAGGTCCCGGCGGAGCCGACGCTGTACAAGCTGCTGAAGCGGCTGGGGTTTCAGGCGCGGGACCTGTCCGGGCCCGGCGGTGAGCGGGTGTCGGGGCGCGGGCCCATGCCGCCGTTCTCGGTGACGTCGGCGACGATGCCGGGTGAGCTGGTGCAGATCGACTCGACCGATCTGGATGTGTGGGTGCTCGGCGACGACGGCCAGCCGGCGCGGGTGGAGCTGACGGCCGCGATCTGCGTGGCGACCAGGAGCATCATCGCCGCGGTCGTTCGCCCCAAGCAGGCACGCAGGCACGGCAAGAAGCAACGGGATGGGAGGGTGGGGTTCACGCGGGCCACGGGGCGGGCGACGAAGGCGGTCGACGCGTGCGAACTGTTGGCGCAAGCTCTGAAGCCGCTGGCGATGCGGCCCACGTTCGATCCCGCCGCGCACGCCGCCAATTCCGACCTGCCGTTCGAGGAACTGGCGGCCGTCGACGAGCGGTTCGCGCAGGCCGCGGCCCGGCCTGTGATCGTCCCGGACCTGATCGTGATCGACCATGGCACCGTGTTCACGAGCCGGACGTTCTTCGACGCCTGCGCCTATCTGGGCATCTCGGTACGGCCGGCACGGCGGCGCACTCCTCAGGACAAGGCGATCATCGAGCGGACGTTCGGGTCCATCAAGTCGATGTTCAGCCAGCACCTCAACACCTACACCGGCAACGACCCGGTGCGGGTGCGGCGGACCATCGACGGCGAGCGGCTGTGGACCCTCGCCGATCTCGACGACATGCTGCAGCAGTGGATTGTGCTGGAGTGGCAGAACCGCCCCCACCCGGAGCTGACCGACCCGTACGACGCGTATCTGCCCCATCTGACGCCGAACCAGATGTTCGCGGCATGTGTGGAGGTCGACGGCTACCTGCCGATCCCGATGACCCGGGACGACTACCTCCGGCTGCTGCCGACCGCGTGGGTGGGGGTGAGCGAGCAGGGCATCCGGTTCAAGAACCGCCTCTACGACCACCCGGAACGCGACCCCGAAAAGGGCCTGAACCCGTGCCGCCGAACGCCCTCCGGGCTCAACGGCAAGCGGCGCGGGCGCTGGGAGATGCGGTACACCCCCAACGACCCGTCGAAGGTGTGGCTGCGCGACCACCGCAGGGGCAAGTGGGTGGAGGCGACGTGGGTGCACCAGCACAAGGTCGGAGCGCCGTGGACGCAGTTCCTGTGGGACACCGCCGCGTCCCAGCACGTCGCCCGCGGCGGACGGTTCAAGGACGAGGAGGCGATCGCCGAGGCGCTCGCGGATCTCCTGGAACGGGCTTCCCTCGGCCCCGACCGGCCCAGACGGCCCGCCGCCCCGGACAGTTGGGCACCCTCTCCCCCGCAGACCCCCGCCAGAGCGTTCGACCCGTACGCCGGCCGCGGACCCGTTGACCTCGCCGACCTACCGGACCTGCCCGGTCTTCCGGTCCCGGCACCCGGGCAGGCCGGTGACGACCTGCTGGCGTTCAGCGACATCGGCCTGTCCCCGGCGGCCGGCTCCGGTGGGGCCGCGATCGATTGGAGCCGCAGCGCGCTCCCTCCCGATGCGTCGCTCGCCGCCTGGGAGCACGGCCCCTCCGCCGCCGGTGCGGCAGTGAACGGGGCCGGCACGGCTGCCGTCGGCGACGACCTCGCCGAGCGCTACCGGCAGATCTTCGCCGCCCTCGACACGCTCCCCGACAACGGGTCCTCGTCGTGACAGGGTCGCCGGGGCCATCCAACGTGATACCGCCCCCTGCCCGGTACGGCACGTCGCAGGCGCGGCAAGAACCGGGCACAGGGCAACGAGCACGACCGCAAGGAACCGATCGGACGCCGGACAGAGCCGGCAGTCCGCAGATGGGAGATCTGTGAGGATGAACGGCTCCGAGCGCCTGGACCGGGCGGAGAACCTGTTGCTGCTCGAGGAGCCGGCACCCGGGCAGCTGTCGCTGAGACCGCCCGCTCCGGTGTGGCCGCAGGACTGCCACGCCTGGCGGGCGATCGCCGCCACCTACTGCTCGGCGCCGGACCTGGCGGACTGCGCGCCCATGGGCACCAAGGTCGCCGACCACGACAAGCGGCTGCTGTACCACGGCATGATGCTCACCGTGACCTCCCCGGCCATCACGAAGGCCCTGCGCGTCGTGGCAGAGCAGATCCGGGCGAACCGCCAGCGCCCCGACGGCAAGGTCGGCATCGTCCTCGACGGCCCGCGGGGCACGGGCAAGAGCACCGTCCTACAGGCCATCGGCGTGTACTGGGAGCGCCGACTGCGCGAACTGTACGGGCCCGACGAGAACCGGCACCCGGTGGTGGCGCTGAGCGTGCCGCCCCCCGTCCGCGGCAACGTCCGCAACTGGGCCGGGACGTTCGCCCACTACTTCGGGCAGGACCGCGAGGGCGGCGACCCGACCGGCTCGGTGATCCGCACGATGCGCAACGCCCGGACCCTGCTGGTCCTCGTCGACAACATCGACCGCCTGCGCACGGCCGCCGAAGCGGAGCAGGCCTTCCAGTACTTCGAGACGATCGAGAAGGACACCGGCGCGACGTTCGTGTACTGCGGGCGCGGCACCCGGGGCATCGTCGACCCGCTCACCCGCGACAACGAGACCCCGTTGGAGCCCGACGAGGACCTGTGGAGCGACCACCCGGTGCTGCGCACCGGCCGGATCGGCTACAGCGACGAGGAGATGAAGAAGTTCGCCCGCATCGTCGACCTGTTCGACGCCGACCTGCGGCTGTACCGGCACGAACGCGGCGACCTGCGACCGCTGGCGCCCTATTTGCACAAGCGCAGCCGCGGCTACATGCGGGCGCTGTCCCAACTCATCTGCCAGGCCGCGCAGAAGGCCATCCTGACTGGACAGGAGCGCATCACCCAGGAACTGCTCGACGGGCTTTCGCTGGGCCGCGTCGAGCAACTGTGACGCCTCTGTCCCGCGCGCCGTGCCGGCTTTCTCTACTGGGCGGGTCGGCCCGGTGGGGCTGTGCGGCGTCCCAGATCGGGGTCCCAGACCATGCGCAGCCCCTCCAGGGCGAGACGCTGTTCCGGTGTGAGGCTGCGGAAGGACGTGCGGCATTTGTGGATCCACGTGCCCAGGGCAAACGGCTTCGCCGGGGCACGGGTCGGTGCTGCCAGGATCGGCGGCTCGTAGTGGTTGCGCGGTACGTCGAGGTGGCCCTCGCGGAGGGCGAAGGCGACAGCGTGGACCAGCGCGTAGCGGAACGTGCCCTGGGCGGAATTGTCGGGGCGCTGCCGGCCCAGGGCCTCGGGCAGTGGCGGGATCCCGATGCCGAGCAGCAGTGCCATCTGGTGCTCGTGCAGGCCGAGGAAGCTTTTCTGCTGCTTCTCGATCCACACCGCCGTGTCGCCCTCCTCCGCTGTGATGCGCGTGTGCAGGGGTGTCCCGGTCTTCCAGAGGCGGCCGTGTCCGGGCAGCAGGGTTTTCGCTCTGGCGTACCTGCGCTGCCATTCCTGCGGCCACGACGGGTTCCAGTGGGGGTCGATGTCGGTGAGGGCCTTGTGCTGGGCCGGGAGGAGTTTGCCTTCCCGGTCCTTGGTTCTCTGGGTGGCGAGCCAACGGCCCAAGGGGTGGCCCCCCATCGTGCTGTTGGCGGGGACCGCGAGGTGGCCGTGGGCGCGGTGCCAGGCCCTGGCGTGTTCGAGCATGGAGTCGAAGGTCTGGATGCGGGCGGTCCACAGCATCCCGAGTTCGTCCAGCGCCCGCTGCTGGCCGGCCGGGAGGCGGCCGAGGATGTGGCGCAGGCGCAGGCTGGCGATGCACTCCCCCAGTGCGAAGCCATCCGGGTCGGTGTAGTCGGCGGGTACGTCCAGGTGCCCGAAGAGGGTGCGGTAGGTGCTGGCGGAGGCGTGGGCCTGTTCCCAGCTGCCGATGGCGGGCAGGGCGATCTCCAGGCCGAGTGCCCGGGAGAGCTGCGCGGCGCGTTCGGGATGCGCGTAGTGGAGGGGGATTCCGGCGGTCCTGCCGCGGCGTGAGGGGTCGGGCAGGGCGATACGGTCCATGAACGTCTCGTCGTGGGCGCGCAGGGCCTGCAGGATCGTGATCAGGTTCGCGAACGCCGATCCTTTCAGCATGTCGTCGGTGCTCAGACCGCTGCCGAGGTAGACGGGGATGACCAGGGTGGTCTTCTTGCCGGCGCCGGGCGGTTGGCGCAGCCCGCGGCCGATGGCCTGGATGGCGTCGATGATGCTGTAGCGCGGATCGACGAATGCGACCCCGTCGACGTCGGGCATGTCGACGCCCTCGTTCAGGACCCGGACGTTGGACAGCACGGCGCACTCCCGGTCCGGAGTGGCGAAGTCGTCGAGCAGGTCGCGGCGCCAGTCGCTGGGCTGTTCACCGTGGATGGCCTGTGACCAGAGGTTGTCCACGCGCAGTGGCGCGTCCACTTCGAGGGCGGTGCGGGCCAGTGTGTCGGCGAAGGACTGGGCGGTGGAGACGCGGTTGTGGAAGACGAGGACGCGGCGCAGGCGGTGTTCGGCGATCGCGCGGAGCAGAGCGACCTGGAGGGCGGCGTTGCGCAGTCCGTTGTGGTGGGCAGTGGTGAACGGGCGGTGCACGGCGAGGATGCCGTGCAGGTCGCTGTCGTCGACGAAGGGCATGACGACCTGGTAGTCGGCGAGCAGGCCCCGGCCGATGGCCTCGGCCATGCCGAGGCAGTACACGGTGGGTCCGAAGATCTCGTAACGGTCCATGGTGGCGAGCGGGATGCGTTCCATGAACGGGTGGCGGGCGGGTGCGGCTTCCGAGCCCCAGATTCTGGGGGTCGCGGTCATGTAGAGGCGGGTCCTGGCAGGGATGGCGGCGTCGTCGTGGACGGTGCCCCAGCCGTCGCCGAAGGCAGAGCAGGTGCGGTGCGCCTCGTCGGCGACCACCAGGTCCCATCGCGGCAGGCCCTGAAAGCCGTGGGCGCCCTGGACGTGGTGGAGGGAGCCGTAGGTGCAGAACACCGTGACCGGCTGCCCAGTGCGGGTGGCTCGGGCGATCTGCGCCATGTCGCGGGTCATGGTCGCCGCGCGGGGGTGCAGTCCGCTGTCGTTCTGGCTCAGGGAGCAGACACCGAACACGGCGCCCGGCTGGCCGGCTTGGCGCCAGCGCCTGATCGTCTGTGTCACAAGCGCTTTGGTCGGCATCAGGACCAGCACCGTTCCCCGGGGGGCCAGGCGCCGCGCCGCCCGCTGGGCAATCAGCGTCTTGCCGGTTCCGCACGCGGCTACCACGGTCATACGCGGATGGCCTGCGGCCGCCGCGGCCTCGATCGCGGTGAGCGCTTCGACCTGGTGCTCGCGCAGTTCCACGCGTCCTCCTTCCCCGGGCCGCGGACAGACGGGCCGATCGCGCGGGGAATGTACGGGCGCCGGGCGCGGTCGCGTCCCGGACGCCGATCGCTTTCGGCCAAAGCTGCGCAGGTGCGGGGCAAAGAGGAAGAACCGGTCGGACTATTGCCGCGCGTCCCGTAGACACAGCGGTGGAGGCGAAGTTCTGCCGAGGCAGTTGATGGGGTGTCGCGGCACTGAGCGGATTGCGGGGACCGATGGCGGGGACGGACACGGCCCGGGCCGGGCGGAGGTCGCGGGCGAAGGCGTTGCGGCTGGCGCGGCGCCTGGCGCTGTCGGTGCGGTTCATCGGCGGGGAGTCGACCGGATCGTTCGCGCGGCGTCTGGCGGACGCCAACGGCATCCCGGAGGAGGAGTTCTGGCCGATGCTCGGCTCGTGCACGCGCAAGAACGGCTCGCCTTCCGATCCCCGGTACAGCGACGGGTACCTCAACGCCGCGGCCTTGGAGCGGCTGGCGGTCATGGCGGGCCGTCGGGTGGGCGAGTTGCAGTTCGCCCTGCCGAACCTGCGCCCGCAGCGGCTTCTGGCAGCCGGGAACGGCCCGGCGTGGGACTGGCCGTGGGACGCCTCGGGCTGCTTCCTGGTGCGCGTGTGCGAAATGTGCGCCCGCATCAAGGGCACCTCCCTGGATTCCTACCTCGCCTCGGAAGCGACGTGGCAGGTGTGTGCGCCCCACTGCCGCTGGCTCGACAACCGCCGCGAACCCGGCGCCGGTGCCATCTTTCTGGCCGCGCTCCCTGAGGTCGTCGAGGCCCACCGGCAGCGACTGCTGATGGAGCGTCGGCTGGGAGCTGGTGGGCGTGCCGCGTTCGCCGACGCCTACGCCCTGCTCTCCTGCTGGTGGAACCTGCCTGCTCTCCACCCCTGCGCGTGGCAGGACCGTTTGCGGGCCCTGGGCGGGGACGGCCGCGACCATCTGCGGGTGGCGCCGATGCTGTTCTATCCGGAGGCCGTACCTCTCGCCCGAGCGCTCGCCGCCCGGGAACGCCTGCGTCTGCGCGGCACCCTCACCGACGGGCACGAGCACGCGTGGCTGGCCCGCACCATCGAACTCGTCGGCACCTGGGGAGTCCCGCCCGAGCCCGCCCTGCACACCCTGGCGCTCTGGGCCTCCCGCCATCCCCGCACGCCCAAGCACCCGCAGGCCCCCTCGCCTGCCCCCCGCCCCGCCCGGGGCCGCAGCCGCCCACTGCCCGCCCCCGGCACCCCCACCGGCCACGACCTCGACTCCACCCTCGGCGAACGCTCCTGCCTGCCCTGGCAGTTGGGCGAACTCATCACCACCATCCCGACCCCGGCCGAAGGCGGCTGGACCCTCAACGGCCGCGCCTGACCGTCTCTCCGACCAATGCTTTAGCGCCACAGCTTTGCCGTTGGAACCGCTTGTCGGTGGCCAGCCAGAATTTGGGCATGGGTCAGTGTGCGGAAACGGTTGAAAGGCATCTCATACGACCTTATCCTGATGCCTCTCGCCGCTCCATGGGGGCTACATGGCATCGAACAAATCCAAGCTGAGGTTCAACTGCTTCCTTCTGCGCGACGGGCTCGATTCGCACGAACAGGCCTTTCGGGTCCAGTACCGCCCCTGAAGTAGCCAGGGCATGCGGCGCCTCGCATCCAGCGAAGGCATCCCAGAAGGCTGCGTGGCCTACCTCAGGGAGAACTCCGAGAAAGTCCCCGCTTGGGCCCGGCTTCTGACTCCCACGTTCCCCGAGCTTGAGGCCGTCAAGAACGTGTCCCACCGGCTCGTCATCTTCCTCCCCGTCCATGGCCGCACCTTCGCCGTCTGCTTCGGCTACGGCAGCTCCACACTGGAGTGGTCACACATCGAGGCCAATTTCGGGCTCCGCTTCGCCGCCCGAACGTTCGACAGCAGCGCTGTGAGCGGCATCGCAAGCCGGCGCATCGACGCATCGGCTCGGTCCCAATGGGTCCAGATCCCGTCCAACTCCTCCATCAGCGGCTTCGAAGTGGAGCTGGAAGGGGAGTTCACGCGGAAACTGGTGGGAGACCTCGAAGACGGCGTCGAGCTCCCTGAACTCGGGGCCGTTGTAGCAACCGATTCCGTGTCGTTCAAACTCGACACCGACCTTAACTCCGTACGCGATGTTCTTGCTCAGATGCTTCGGACCACATTGGAGGGCGAGGCATCACAGGACCTCGCATTCATCGACTCACTGGAGCCTCTTCGCGCCACCAGCGACATCGTGAAGCACCTCGAACAGCGCCTGGCCCAGGAGCTGTTCAAAACAGCCGATGCACCCCAGGTTAGGGACTCGGATCCGTGGAACGTGCACCTCCTCGCCTTCGCCCCTCCGGACGACCTGTCCATCGAGAATCTGCACGACTTCGTCGTCTCCAAGAACGACGAGTCGCGTGAGTTCGACGAGATGTCGTTGGACGCCTTGCGCTCGGCTCTCTCCGACCTTCCCGGCAGGAACACGGTCGGCAGCCTGAAGAGTGTGAGGGTCATGGCGCGGGATGCCAACGGGGATCCCGCCAGCATGTCCAAGCCGATCAAGCACTGGCTCGTTTTCGAGGCAGGAGACGGGGACCGGCGGTATCTGCTCACCCTGGGGAAGTGGTACGCCCTTGCTGAGGGGTACTACGAGAAGTTGGACCAGGACTTGGCTCAGATCGAGGACGTCACTGCAGTGCTGGGCCTTCGGACCTGGGACAACTGGGGACCGAAGCTGAACTGGGAGAAGCACTACAACGAGAACGCGACTGAGGATCGCTCGGATCTGATCTGCCTGGACCGGTATCCGCTGTTCGCGGAGGACGGTGACCAGATCGAGGCGTGCGACCTCCTCCACAAAGACGGGTACCTGATCCACGTCAAGCAGTACACGGGGAGCCAGACGCTCAGCCACCTGTTCTCCCAGGGGTTCGTTTCCGCTCAGACCCTCGTCTCGGACGCCGCCTACAGGGAGGCCTTCATCGATGCGGTGAAGGAGATCAACGCGGGTCTGGAGGAGGCAGCGAGCGCCAAGCCGCCCCGCTTCGTCACCTACGCGATCGCGTTCGACGGGAAGCAGCGCCTCCCGCAGGACCTGCCGACGTTCAGCAAGGTCAACCTCCGCAGTTTCAGCAAGCGCGTCAGAATGGTCGGCTCCGTACCGACCCTCGCCCGAATCCAGATGACCTTCAAACCCAAGAAGGACAAGTAGCCTCCCTGTGGTCTTGCGCGACCCTGCGCGGGCGAGTGTGCCACGTGAGGGGGTCGACGGCCGGTAATACCTTCGTAGGCAGGGCCCGCCAGGAACGAGTCCGGGTGCCCTCGCCCGGATCACCGCGGGCCACCGCTGGGTCCGCTGTCTCCGACTGATCGGTGGGGATGTCGGAGATGTGTTCTACGGTGCCGCCATACATATCCGCTCACCAGGGTGACCACGGCGCATACCCTGGGGCGGGTTCCGTGCGGCCAGGACACGCTGGAGGTGACGCAGTGGGGCTTCGCCCGACACACCTCGGCTACGCCTACCAGGATCTGCTGACCGGGCTTCGCCTCGTTGACCTTGCGGTGGGACACGCAAGGTCGGTCGTCGTCGACACCAAGGCGTTCGCCGGGGACCGGTTCGACGACATCACGTGCGAGTGGAGCGACGGCAGCCGCGAGCGGTTGCAGATCAAGCACACCAGCCACGATCGCGCATTGTCGGCCGACAGTTTCACGAAGGACACCCGGAGTCTTCGTCTGGATCTCCTGTTCTCCTCCATCGGCCGCGACCTCAATGCGTCATCCGGCACGTCGCACCGTCTCGTGGTGCGCGACACGGATCCGGACGACGCCGATCTGACCAACGTGTTGCGGCCTGTCGGTGCGGGCAACGACCCGGGGCCAGCCCTCCACGGTCTGAGCAGCAGGCGGTTCCGCTTCGATGCCGCGGCCCTGCGGTCTCATGAGCCGTGGAGAACGATGCTTGCGGGCATCGGTGACGATCTGCTCCGCCGTGCCTGTGCGTCCTTGGTCGTCGACACCGGTGTTCCGGTGTTCTCCCTCAACATCCACGATCCCGGGCCGGCCGAGGCGGCCCTGCTGCACCGGGTCACCACGGAGCTCGGTGCCGGACGTCCTCCGAACCGGCACCGTTCGCCCGAGGAGGTCGCACTCGCCCTCATCGAGGCGGCCAAAGCGGCACGCAGCCGCAACGGGACCGTGACGGCCGAGGACCTGCTTCCCCGTCTGGCGTTGGAGGTCGACTTCGGGGCTGTCCGTGAGGGGCACCCCGTGGACCGTGCTGCCGAGGTGCGGCGCCCCGCCGTGCTCGCGAGCATGAAGAGGGCTCTGGAGGACACGGCGCGGCAGGGCGGCGTCGTGGTGGTCACGGGCGCGCCCGGAATCGGCAAGTCGTGGCTGTGCGAGCAGCTGGCCGATGACCTGCAGGACACGTGGCTTGCTGCACGCCATCACTGCTGGCTGGGCGCCTCGGACATGGATCGTGAGCAGCGGGTGCTCACCGAGGTCGTGATCGGCAGTCTGCTCCGGCAGCTCGAAGAGGCTGTCCCGAAGGCGGTGGCCGAGGTGAGGCCGCGCTTTGCGGCGACTCCCGAGTCGCTCGTGGATGCTGTCACTGCGGCGCGGCGTTTGGCCCCGGATGTGCCGATCGCGTTGATCGTGGACGGCATCGACCACGTCAGCCGGGTGCTTGGGCACAGTACCGGCGGCGTCTTCCGGGAGCAGTCCGACCCGGCCGCGGACCTGGTCGAGGAGCTCAGCGCTCTGAGGATGCCGCCCGGTGCCGTCCTCGTGCTCGCAAGTCAGCCGGGTCCTCACCTCGCGTCGGTGGACAGTGGCGCCGACCACTTCACCGTTCCTCCTCTCAAGGGTTCCGAGCTGCGTGATCTGGCGGATCGTCTGGGTCTGCTGGCGGTCCTGACGTCGTCGGATGTCGGCCTTGAGCCTGCCGGCAACCAGGGGGAAGCCGCCGTCACGTTGATCGAGGAGCGCTCGCGGGGCAACGCCCTCTACGCCACGTATCTGTGCCGTCAGGCTCTCGGGCCGGCCCCTGGACTGGGGTCACCACAGGCGCGGGCCGTGGTCGGCGGCCCACTCGATCGGCTGCGCGAGGTCCCCCCGTCGGCGCACGACCTCGACGACTACTACGACTACCTGCTGAAGGGGCTGACCGACCAGCAGCGCGCTGCCGTCAGCATGCTCGCGGTCTGCGACTTCGCCGTGAGCGCCGAGGAGCTCGGAGAGATCTTCCCGCTGCCCGGGATGATGATCGGTGCCGCGCTGAGCAGCGTGGCACCGATCGTCGCGCAGCAGCCGGGTATCGGTGGGCTGAGGATCCATCATGAGAGTTTCAGTCGTTTCGTCCGCCGGAGCGACGGCGACCATCGTTGGGTCGATCAGGTCCGGGCCCAGGCTGCCGAGTGGCTGTTGCGGCGCGGGTTCTTCACGGATCCGCGGGCGTTCAGGCATCTGCCCGAGCTCTTGTCCGCCCTGGGCCGAGACGACGACCTCGCCGTGCTGGTCGGTCCCGATTTCCTGTCCCGGGCGATTGCGGGCCTGCAGCCCCCGCATGCCATCATCCACACTCTCACCGTGGCGGCGCGACGGGCGGCGACCCGTAAGGACTGGCCCATGCTGGTGCGTTGTGTGGAGCTCAGCCGGGCGCAGGCGACCTACCAGGACGAGGGTCTCCCGGGCTCGCTGGTGCCGTACGCGGATGTGCTGGTGGCGTTGTCGGGGGCCGATCGGCTCGCGGCGAGCCTGATGTACGAGGGTGTGCCCACAATGTCCGCGCGGTGGGGGCTGCAGTTGTGCGCGGCGGTGGACAGGGCCGGCTGTGCCGCCCCGTGGGAGGCCTACCTGGCAGCGTGGGACGAGGTACGTGACCGCGAGCGCACACACTACGGCTCCGAGAGCGACGAGTCGGTGTTCCTCGCCGAGTTGCGCGGGCGGATCCGGCTTCCTGCCCGGGACACCGGCGAGCCCGGATCCGGACAAGGGTCGCTCGCTCTCGGGCAGCGTGTCGCCCGATTCCTCGACCAGGAGAACCTGGGCTCCCCCGAGCGTGCTGTCGGTGTGCTGCTGGAGTGTCTTGGCCCCGAATCCTTGATGGAGAGTGCGCAGCTCATCGAGCGTCACGACCGGCGTGCTGCTCTACTGCTCCATCTTGCGGAGACCCGCGGCAACGGGGGCAGCGGTCTGCCCTCTGCCCGGATGCTGGCCAGTGCGGCCTGGGCCAGCGGGCCGTGCGATCCGCGGCGGCTGCTCCACCTCGGCGTCGCAGCCGAGGACATTGCCGGGGACCTGTTCTCCGAGGGCGTCGCCGAGACACTCGCACGGGCGACGCAGGAGGTGCTGGTCGATCGGGCCGGCGGGCTGTCCGGACCGGTGGGCAGGTGGCTGTCGTTGCTCGCCGTGGCGCACACAGTCGACCGGCATGCTCCCTCCCGGCTGCTTCCCCTGTTCGACGGCGTCGGTTTCTACCGCGCTTGGCTGCGGTTCGCTGTTGCCACCGTCGGCCTGCGCCGGGACGTCGATGCGGGGACGATCCCTGCCGAGGGCGCGTCCACGGCAGCCCGGGTGTCGCTCGAGGAACTGGCCGGGCACGCGAACCCGTTCACGGGACAGCCGAGGGCCTGCGACCTCATGGACATCCACCACCTCGTGCGGCGGGTACTGCACGAGGCCGTCACCCTGCTGCTCGACGACGACCTGGCGCTGGGTATCGCTGCCCTGCAGGCCATCAGTCGCGGGACCACCACGTCGCTCATGGGCATGGCCGGATCCGGCCCGCTGATCACCACGGAACTGGTATCCCTGCTCGCCGAGAGCGCGGGCCAGGCCGGAGCCGGCGTCGTGCGCGAGCTCATGGAGACGCTACGCACGGCCCAGGCCGGGCGCCGCACACTGTACGCCGAGGACGCCGACTTCGAGCTCGAGATGGCCCGGGTCAGTCTCGCCTGCGGCGATCCGCATGAAGCGCAGCGCTGCTGGGAGCGTGCCGCCCGGTACATGGGCGCGTACGGGGGCCATAAGGACGTCACCGTCGACGAACTGCTGGATCCGCTGCCCGAGCTCATGCAGGCCGATCCTGTCCAGGCACGTGTACGGCTGGCCCGAACGCAGCCCCTCGTGCATCTTGTCGTGGACCACACCGACGGACGGGGAACCTCGGGGACTGTGCACGAGTGGTGGCGCTTTCTGGCGCGCCTGGACCCGCGGGCCGCCGCGCAGCTGGGTACCGACTTGCTCCTGACCGAGCCCGGACTGCCCGATGCCCGGGTGGACGCAGCCCACCAGCAGTTGCTGTCCACACAGGCCGACACCGCCGACCCTGTCGTCCTGGCGGTGCTGCGAATCGCTGCAGGGCCCGACGGACGCTCCCAGAAGGCCGACACCGCGCTGCTCGGCCGGCTCGCCGACCTGCCGGGCAGCGACCCGGCGCAGGTGCGACGTCTCCTGCCGGTGCTGGCCAATGCGATCATCTCGACCTACGACGACCAGGTCATGGTCTCCACGTCGGACAGCGCCGGGGACGCACACACTGTTGCGCTGCGTGCGGTGGCACAACGGTGCGGCGGCGAGGGCGGCCCGCTCTGGACGCCCCGGGCCGCTCCCCTGAGAACCTCCCGTGACTGGCAGGGCCCCAAAGAGCGCACCGCCACAGGTGCCTTCCTGCATGCCCAGCAGCGGCCTGCGCTGCCGGAAGGAGCTGCCGGCATGCTGGCCGCGGTCCGTGACCGCAGTAGCAAGGCATATGACGATCCGCCCGGTCCACGGTGGTCCAGGGAGGCTCTGGCCAATGCAGTGGGTTGGAGGCTGCTGGAGGCCGTCGACGGCCACGGAGCTTCCGCGGCCGCCCAGTTGCTGCACCGGATCGCCGACGAGATGAGCGTGGCCGGGCCCGTTGAGCTGCTCGCAGACCTCGCCGCCGGGCTCCACGCGCGCCGAGATATTGCCCCCGAGGTGTTCGGTCCGCTCGCCGCGACGGCGGGCATGCTCGCTTTCACCACGATGCGGGGCGGCGGCGGGTGGAGGTCCTTCGCTGGCAGTGACCGGGTGGATCTGTGGCAGCAGGCCCACTTTGACGACGCTGTCGGCGCGGCCCAGGATCTCGCGGACCGGGTGGCCGACGCTGTCGCCGGTGCCTCCTACAGTCGCACCATCGGTGTCAGCCAGGCCCTTGTCTCGGCATTCGCCGTCCAGCCTCCCACTTCACCCCCAGCAGCCGACGCGTTCGCGTGCTGGGACGCGGCGTACGAGGTCATCGCCCACCGCTTGCCCGGCGACGCCCGTCTCGGGGAGGGCGTCTACGCCCCGGCCGCAGAGCCGGACACGCAGGACGACGTCGACGCGGCGCTGTGCCGGCTGGCCCTGGCAACCGTCGCCTTCCCCGAGCGCGCCGTCAAGCGCCGCGCCCTGGTCGCCGCGGCGGTCCTCCTCGCGGCCCGGCCCGTGCACGCGCAAGCAGCGCTGGCACACGTCCTCTCCCCCGGCATCGGAGCCGGCCCCCTGACCTGGCTCCTGGCCGTCCTGCATAGCCACATGCCGGACGGGCCACTGGAGAGCGCCCTTTGCGAGCGGCTCGTGGACCTGTGCGGCAGCAACATGCTGGCCGTGCGGGCGGAAGCCGCCGCAATCCTCGACCTGGCCGGGCACCGGCCGCCCGCCCCTCCGGCGACCTCGGCGCATCCGACACTCGCCCGCATTCTGTCCGCAAGCTTGAATACCGAGGACTGACCATGGACGACCCTCGGCCGTACGCGACCCACCTGGTCGACTACTACCTGGGAGTGCGCCTCGACGCAGCCGGATCCCCGGCCGGCCTTCGTGAGGCCGTCATCGACCTCGTCACCGGCGCCTTCGCCGAGGATGTCGAGCCTTTGATGACCGCCCAGCTGGACCTGCTGGCCGAACGTCGCTCCCAGCTGCCCGACGCCTACCTCGCCGACCAGGCCGCCGTAGAAGACGCTCTGCAGCAGGCCGCGGCGGGCCTGCGCGCCGCGCTCGCCCAGGCAGGGCAGCTCGGCAATGCCCAGGCCTTCGAGCGCGGTGCGGCCGCACGACTGCGCGACGACCCCCAGACAGCCCTACGGGCCGAACTCGCCCGCACTCCCCGGCCCCTGACTCGCCCTGAAGCGCTGCAGTGGACACTCGATCCCGCACCCTGGTTCGACGACGGCCGGCAAGACCCACAGCCCTGGCCCCCTCCCGGTCTCGCCTCGGTCGACGGCTTGCGGTCGCTGCCGCACAGTGCCTCGGCCTTCCCCCGGGTCACCGACGGCCCTCGCACGGGCTGGGTGCAGATCGGCCTCGCCGAACGGCAGCGCACTCCTGCTCGCCACCGCCCGGACCAGTCCGCCCGCCAAATGCGCCTCGTCGTCGGGCTGGAAGCTTCGGTCGACGGTCCGCCGCCCGACACACTGCCCTTCGCCCAACTGTCCTGGCATCTGTGGACGACCCCGTGTCGCCGACTGGCACTCGGCCTGGCAAGCCCGGAAGCGGCAGCCAAACACCTCAAGGCCCGCGACCGGCCCCTGGTCGGACTCACCGACGCCGGCAGCACCGCGATGCTCACCTCGCCCCGCCCCCGGCGCGGCCCAGGGGTGCCCCCGTATGTCCTCGCGCCTGTTGCGCCGGTCATCGCGGCACTCGATCTCGCGCCCACGGACGGCGTATGCGGGTTCAGCCTGAGCGATGCGACCGGCGAGGCGCTCATCTGCCGCCAGTGGCGGGGACACCTCGTCCACGACGGAAACTACGAGCCACTGCTGCCCGCGGTCACAGGGGCGGACCTCATCATCCGTCCCGACCTCTTCACGCGCCTGTGCGACATCGTCGGCCCCGCCCGCTGCCGAGCCGGCCTCAACGTCCACCACACGTCAGCACCCCACGACGATGGTCTCCCCGACGAGGATTGAGCACAGTCCGGAGTCCCTCCCGTCATCGGTCGCCGAGGCTTTGGGCAACTGGTACAACTCACCCGCCGACGCGACAGCCCGTGTTCACCACGTCGCCCACGCCCAGGGCCCGGACCGGCGGAGCCACCAGGTCAGCAGGGCGGGTTCGCGACCTGGCCATCGCTGGCGGCCGTTAGCCAGCAGCGCTGCCTCTCAACGTACTTGGCGGCCGCCAACACGAGCGGGGAGCCTTCTTGACGTCCGAACTGGTGACGACCGTGCTGCCGCTGGTGGGCGTGGCGTTGGGTGCCGCAGGCTCCTCGCCGCCCAGTACCCCGCCACGCGGGAGACCAAGCAGCAGGCGTCCAGAGCCGCGCTGGCAGCGGTCACGGCTGAACGCAAAGAAGCGATCCTGGCGTTCCTGGGGGCCTCGCAGCGAGTGGAGCGCAGAACTTTCGAAGGGTGTGCGGTCGAGGTGTGTGGGGAGAGCGGTGTCGGAGCTGATGGGGCGTTACAATTATGAGCGGCTCATGGAGAAGCCGTTCCAGCTGTGCAACGCCCTGCCGGTGCGAAGGCCTTCCCCAGCATCCAGTGGCTTCCCGGCCGGCCACCGGGACGGCGGCCGCGACACTGTCCTGCCCGTGGAGGGCAAACGGGCGGTGATCTTCCAGGTGAAATGGACCAGCCATCCGTCGAAGAATCCGGTGATCTGGCTGACCCAGGCTATCAAGTAAGTGAAGGCCAACATCGAGCACTTGGTTTCCGAGGCTGCCATTGTCTGCTCCGAATACGTGGCCCGTGAGGTCCGGGTCCTGCAAAACTGGGCGGGCGCAGGGGTGGGTGGCCTGCTCGCGGTAGGTGGCGATACAGGACTCAAGACCGGTGGGTACATGGAACCGTGGTTCGAACGGATGGCGGCAATCCCTGGCCTGAGCTTCACGGGCAGCCCCGGTGTAGTCCGCGAGTCACTTCCAGGAGCGAATGACCGTCCCGACGAGTCGTACGGCTCTGCGATGTGGCCAACTCCTGAGGGCAGTACCTCTGCCACACCTGCCAGTCGGCACGTACCGCGCGAAGCGCGGGGTCCGGAGTTGGCCGTGCGGGTCTGGGAGGCGTTGGAGATCCCGGGTTCGGCGATGGACTACCACTTCGTCCTGCAACACGCAGTCAGCCAGCTTTGGGCTGACCGCCGTTCTGACCCTGATGCGCTGGAGTTGCTCGAGGTGTTCGCTCTGCTCGACCTTGAGTTGATGGAGGCCGCCCCACAAGCTGTGTCGTTCGACTTCACTGACGATGAGCACTCGTTCGTGCGGGTGTCCTCTGTGCCGCAGTTGATCGATTTGCTCGAGCGCGAGGGCGCCCTGTTGGAGGCTCTCGGCCTAGCACGCCGCCTGGCCCGCTTCGGGCAGGGCGAGGACCTGGTGGAGCAGTTGTCGGGGAGGGTTACTGTGCTTGCCTCCGAGGCGGACCTCGAGGACGGCCCGGCATGAGCGCTGGGTTGGAGCGGTTGATCCCCGCCGCCTCGTTCCTGGAGGAAGCGTTCTTGCGATGGGTGCTCACCCCGGCGGCGGGGCGGGGCATCGTCGCCCGCGTGCACAGCCAGTACCCGGTGACCGTCGAGGAGCGCACCTACCGGCTGGATTACCTGATCGCGGGTGACGTGCTGCGGGTGGCTGTCGAGCTGGACGGATTCGCGTTCCACAGCGACCGGGGTGCGTTCACCTACGACCGGATGCGGCAGAACGACCTGGCCGCCACCGGGTTGACGGTACTGCGGTTCTCCTATGACGCAGTGCGCACGGACACCGCGCGCTGCGTCGCGCAGTTGCAGGCGATGCTGCGTCAGGATCCGGCGCTGGCTCCGTTGCTGACCGCTTCACCTCATGTCGAGGTCCCGGACATGGTGGGTGATCCGATGCGGGCGGCTGATCCGCCCCGCCGGGCATCTGTGTTCGGGGCCGGGGGCGGATCGTACTTCGACGACGTGCGGGCGCGGGTGGACCGCGGGCCACTGCGGGCTTGCCAGGACGAGGCGTTGGGGGCGCTAGCGAACTACTACGCCTCGGGAGGACGGCACGCGGCCGCGGTGATGGCGGTCGGGGCCGGCAAGACCGCGCTGGGGGTCGCGGCCGCGTTGTCGTTCGCCAAACGGCGGGTACTGGTGGTGACGCCAGGCTCGGTCATCCGGGGCACCTTCGCCAAGGCCCTGGATGCGGGTGTGCCGGGCAACGTTCTGTACGGTCTGGCGGGTGGGCCGATGCTGCCCGGTGCGCGCCCGCCGGCAACCCTCGTCCTGGACGCGGCGGACGGTCAGATCAGCCGGGTCAGCCGCGAGCGGCTGCTGGCCGCCGATGTCCTGGTCACCAACTTCCATTCCCTGGGCACCGGTGAGGCCGACGGGGACCTACTCGCCAAACTTCAGCCGGGAGATGTGGACTTCATCGTCGTCGACGAGGCGCACATCGCGGCCAGCGCCTCCTACCAACGGCTGTTCGCCCACTTCCAGAGCGCACGTACGCTGCTGATGTCCGCATGCTTCAGGCGCCTGGACGGCAAGCCGATCGATGCCGATGTCGTCTACCGCTACCGTCTGGTGGACTCCGTCGCGGACGGCTCGGCGAAGAATCTGCGGGTCCACCGCTTCGCGCCGGACGTGGCGGCGACCGTCTACGAGGCCACATGGCCGGATGGGCGGCGCGAGCAGATCGTGGGCCGTGACGCGCTGTTGGCCGCGTTGGGCGACGAGCGGCGGATGGCGCGTATCACCGCGCAGTCCGAAGCGCCGATCCATCACGTGATGGCGGTGACCCGCGCCTGCCTGGACGCGCAGGCCAAGCTCCTGGCCCCCGTGAAGCCGCGGGTGCTGTTCTCCGCCATGGGCCAGGCCCACGCCGAGCAGATCGCGCGGATCGCCGAGGAGCACGGGATCGCCTGCGCCACCTTGCACCACAGCATGGCGCCGTCGGCGATCTCCTCCACTGTGCGCAGGTTCGAGTCCGACTCCGGGGGCCTTCAGGGCATCGTGCAGTTGCGGATGCTCGGCCAGGGCTACGACTTCCCGCCTATCACCGTTGTCGTGCCGATCCGCCCCTACGGCAGTTTCGGCGAGTTCTACCAGTTCATCGGACGCGGTGTCCGTGTGCTGCGCCACCCGGGCGTGCCCGCCGGACAGCAGTACCTGGATGTGGTCTGCCACGCCGAACTCGGCCTGGAGGAGCACCTGGAGGCGCTGTGCGCGGACAACGACATGGACCCGGCTCTGCTGCTGGACGCCCCGCCAATCGAGGCCGCCTCCTTCCAGGGTGACGGGCAGGAAGGGGACGACCCTGCGGAAGGTGCTGGAGGCGACGACGGTGCGGGCGGGATGGACGCGTTCGTCCTGTACGAGCGAGGACGGGTGGAGCAGCGCGTCGTGCATGAGCTGGATCGGGTGGAGGCTAGGCGGGCCGAGCGGGAGATGGAGTTCATGGCGCAGCGCTACGCCGTCTACGCGCAAGGCACGGCGTCGCCACTGCCGTTCGAGAAGTTCGTCGAGCTCATGCGGAAGGTGACCGGTGGCAGCTGACCCGTCGCGGTGGTGGCTTTCGGCTGCGGATGCCCACCCTGAGGTAGCACTTCGCGTGGAGGCGGCGGCCGGCCGGCAGCAGCGCTTCACCGACGTCGACGCGCTCACGGCCCGGTTGTTGGCCGCCTCGCTCGAGGGCCGGCCGGTGGCCGCCGTCACTGTCGGCAAGGGGGCTCGTGTCCCGGACACCGCCAAGGCCGCGGCTCTCACCCGCACGGAGAGCGCCCTGTGCGCGGAGGTGTTCGGAGTTCAGGAGCAGCAGCGGCGCGGCGCGTGGTATCTGCCGCAGCAGCTCTCGCTGAAGGCAGGGGTGGTCAACCTGCCACATCTGCTGCGCCACCGTCCGGCCCACGCACTGACGGTGGCCGCTGGTGACACGGCCCGCCTCACCGTCGCCGAGGGCGGGGATGTGGTGCTGCTGTGGGCGCTGCTGGTGCCCTTGTTTGAGACGCTGATGGAGCCGGTTCGGGTGCGGGCGGCGGGGCCGGCCGGTACGCGCGAGGAGCAGCGGCAGGTGTGGGCGGCGATCGAGGACCGCTACCGGCTGCTGGGCATCGCTTCCCGTGCGCTGGAGGTCTTCCGGTTCGGCGGCGGCTGGCACGCCCTCGACCGCAGAGGGCAGCAGCAGGCCCGTCTGGACCTGCTGGAAGCGCTAGCCGCGGCCGATCTCGAACAGCTGGTGGCCCGTCACCGGATGCAGCGGCTGCAGCAGTTGGCGGCAGGGTTCGCGGCGAAGGCGAAGAAGGGCACGCCGCTGGCGCGGCGGGTCCTCACCCGCGCACTGCAGCCGGTGGTCTCCGCTCATTTCGCGGGTGACTGGCTGGCTGTACTCGACTACCTCCAGGCCCCGCCGCACCCGGACGAGGAGGTCATCACCGCCCTGCCCGAGGCGCGCCTGTATGTGGGCATGTCCTCCCAGGCGGCCGAGGTGGCGGCTGAGACGGGCATCGGCGAGGACGAGGTCCAGGCGATGCTCGCGGCGTTCCTCGGCACGAGCACCGCCGTCTCTCCCATCGAGGAGCGGGTGTCCGTGCTGCGCGACTGGTGGGCGGGTTTCGACCAGGCACACGCCCACCAGGCGAAGGGGATGCCCTCGTTGTGGGGCCTGCTCGATGAGGAAGTGATGGACCTGTCCTCGCCCGGAGAGGACCGGACCCCTCAGGTGTACCTGCAGGCTCTGCCGCCCATGGTCCTGGAGCAGGTAGGGCGGCTGTGGGAGACGGTGATGCTGAAGCAGCACCCCGGAAGCATCGTCAGCAACCCCCGCCCGCACCACACGATGACCCAGGTTCTCGGTGCAGCGGCCGGGTTCTGGCATGGCATCGGGCTGACCGCGTGGTTCGTGTGCGAGGGCCCGTACTCCCGCACCGCCCTGTCCGACGCCGCCGGCTACTACGACCGTGAGCTGACCGAGCTGCGCACGGCCGGCTGCCCCGTCGACGCTTCCCTCTTCGAGGAACTGCGCGCCGCCGAGCAGCAGTTGGGAGATCCGGAGTCGATCTCGGAGGGCAGGAGTGTTCCGGTCGTCTCCGAGGACGGCCTCGTGAGCGTCACGTTCAGCATGGGCCGTAGCTCGCGCCGCGATGGCTTCGAGCACGTGAGGGACATCGTCACCCGGCACCGCCGTGCCTGGGCCGAACGCTACCTCAACACCTACTTGCAGCAGCGGTGGCGCCGCGAACTGGAGGAGGTCGCCCACCAGTACCACCGCCACGTCGCCCTCAAGGGGCGCCCGCCCACGCTCATCCAGTTCTCCCGGTTCGCGACGACCGCCGCCAACCAGTGGACCGGCGGTGACCTCGGGGCGCTCCACACCGCGATCGGTGAGCCCGCGCCGTCCGAGCAGAAGCGGCCCGCCCGCCTGCTGGCCAGCGACGGCCACGACTTCGCCCGCCGGGTGTACCAAGCGCTCGGTGGCGAGCCCGTCCCCAAGAGCACCTGGCCGGCGACCCAGGACCCGGAGGAGATCCGCCGGCAGTGGGAGTTGCAGCGGCTGGCCATCGAGAGCCTGCGCTACGTTCAACTCCAGGAGGCGCTCGGACAGCCGCCCACCGCCAAGCAGTTCGGCAGCCAGCGGCTACGGTGGCCTTGGCCCGGCGAGGAAGCCGAAGGCTGGCCGCTCCTGCAGCGCGCCCTCGCTGGCCTCATCCGCACCGGCACGCCCCCGGCCCACTCCCCCGCTGGCCCCGTCACCACCGACCTCGCCGCACCATCCCCTGACGGGAAGGGCCTCGTGCCGCTGCTGTTGGCCAAGGGCGGCAACGCGCCCCTTCCTACCGAGACAACAGCGGTACGCGTCACGACCGTTGGCGCTCCGGTCGATGTTTCCGCACTTCTCCTCACCGGCGACGGCAAGGTCCGGACCGACCACGACCTCGTCTTCTACAATCACCCCCACCAGGACGGCGTCAGTTCCAGCGGCGACACCATCACCGCCGACCTCGGCCGCATCCCCGACGATGTCCGCACGGTCGCTGTGGTGGTGAGCGTCGACCTCGAAGCGCAACCCACCGCCGTCCTCGACCAGCGCACCACCTGGAGGGCGGACATCACCCAAATCTCAGGTGTGCTCCTGCGCTTCGAGCCGCCCGCCCACGACGCGGGCGAGACGGTCGTGGTCGCCGTTGAGCTCTACCGCCACGGACCGGGCTGGAAAGCACGCGCCGTCGCCCAGGGCTACGACAGCGGCCTGGCGGGCCTGGCCACCGACTACGGCATCAACATCGAGCCCTGATCCCGACGAGGCTTCGGGCGAGGGCGGCAGCCTGGATGTCGTCGTCAGCTCACGCAACACGACACTCTGCCCACAGCCCCCGCCGTTAACACTGACACCGCCTCGACCTGCCCACATCGCACCCCCTCAAGATCACTCCAGAGGGCATCGCCCGATACTCTCACCGGATAGTTATCTATCTAGTTACAACATTCGCCGCGTAACTAAAACATCCCAGGTCAGAGCGACTATCCGCCAGAGGTCAACATGCTCACTAGCAACACCACTACAGCTCAATAGGCATACCAATGGGCAGCTTTAAGTTTGTTGGCTACCTCAAGCACACCTGGTCAGAGCGGCATCAGTGTTGCAACTAGAGAGAAGACTGACACGCGTTTCTTCGGCGCCGGCTGCTCGGCGGGCTCCTGGTCCTGGCGCATGCCGGTGCTCCCCGTGGTTGGTGATCTTCCGGGTTCTTCGATACCTCATGCCACCGACAGCCGGCCCCGGCGGCCGCACTCGTCCCCGCCGCCGCACCCATCGCCCAGCTCGATCACCGAGCGGGCAGGCCGACAGGCCGAAGAGACGGGAGGGCCACTCAGCGGCCCTGGAGCGCGCAAAACACCGCACGCCCCAGAACCGCCAACCACAACTACCAACAGACAGGGGCACAGAGGGGTTGCCGGGGTTTCGGCGGACCTTGGATTCGGCCTCTGACCTGTGCAAACGTCCCTGATGCGGTGTTGACCGGTGGTCGGGGAGGTGGAGGGGGAGCAGGTCGGGGAACTGGAGGGGGAGTCCAACGTCCTCCGAGGGACTTCAGCGGGGCGAAATCACCGCTGTCGGGCTCCCGGATGAGCGTACCCGCGCCGGGGCCGGCGGACACCGGATTCCGTCACCGCGCACCACCGCAGCCGGGTGTCAGGCGAGCAGCCGCCCGGTGCCGGCCACCGTCGGGTCCGGACCCGGGTCAGACACCGGGGCGGGGCGCAGCCGGGTCGGCGGGGCCAGCTGCTGGCGGGCGGCGGCGAGGTGTCGGGGGATGACGGCGGCCAGGCCTTCGGCGGCCTCCAGGAGGAGCGGGTCCTCGCCGGGTCGGTCGAGGAGGGCCTGGGCGAGGTGGAGGGCGGCTTCGAGGACAGCGGCCGGGGCGCGGACCATGCGCAGCGCGGCGATGGCGTCCACGGCCCGTTCGGCGGGCTGCGGGGCGTCGGGGTGGGCTGGGAGGTCGGGAACGGGCACGGGGCGGCCCCAGGGCGGCTGACGGCCCGGGGAGCGCTGCGGGCCGAGGGCATGGGCCACGCCGGGGCCCAGCGCGCGCCGGGCGGCCGGAGGGGTGCTCACGCCGGTTCAACGAGTCAGGTCCGCCGCGGTGGCGGCCGGCCTGCCCGCGGGGCATCAACCGGGGCCGTACGGCCCCCCGGGGTACGGCTTTGCTGCCGCCGGGGGTCGCACAGGGAAGTTGTCGGCGCTCGCGGGACCCCTTGTCCGCAGCTGTGACCTGGGGCGTTGACGCCGGTCCGCTGGTCGGGAAGGGAACCTGAAAGAGAACCTGAAACGGGACCTCAAAGAGGACCCCGAACGGAACCTCAAACGGCACTCCAAACGGAACCAGGCCGACCAGGCCGGACGGCGGCCGGAACCGTCCGGCCGACTCAACCACGGCGTCGGCACCGGGGCGCCCGCCGGCCGCCCGCGCGCAGCCTCCACACCACCAGGCCCGGGCGTACAGGACACCCTGAGTACTGCTTCGCTCTCGTGCCGAAGACCCCGTGGAGAGAAGTAATCGGCGTTGCGGAGAGCGGTTGTCCCCGTCTCTGACCTGCGGCATCAAGGTGTCCGGGGGGCTATCTCGATGCAACCTCCGAAGCAACCCGTGAGGCAACCTCCGGAGCAACGTCCGGGGCAACCTCCGACGCAACGTCCGGGGCAATGTGCCGGGACTCGCTACATGGCCAACGGGACAGCCTTGTTGGCCAGGCGGGACTCCGTAGTTGGCCAGGCACCCAGAGCCGGATCGGAGCCGGTCAGAGGGCCGGACAGAGAAGGCCCCGGGCCGGACCTGGCGCGGGTGGCCTCGATGCCCGCCCGGCTCTTCACCTGGCCGCGGGCCGTTCCGGGTGCTGACACCTGGCCAACTACCGAGTCCCGTCTGGCCATGTAGCGAGTCCAGGCACAGTGCGGCGCCCTGGCGGGTGTGCCGGGACCCGCTGTATGGCCAACGGGACAGCCTTGTTGGCCAAACGGGACACGCTGGTTGGCCAGATGCTCAGAGCTGAGTCAGGCCGGGGGCCGCTTCGAGGAACTGGGTGATGGTCGCCCCTTCGGGCCCGGCGGGTGCGAATGACGGGCCCGGGGTGATCAGCAGTGACGGCGTGCTCCCGACGGGCGGCCCGATAACGCGTGGCGGCGAAGCCCCCGGTCGGGCATCGTGCCGGGTGATGAGTGATGAAGACGTCTTGACCTACGCCCGCTTCGACTCGCTCGAGGGCCTGCTGCAACGCGGCCGTGGACTGGGCGCCGTAGAAGCGCTGGAGGATCCCCGGGCGGCTGCGCCTTTTGTCTACGACGGGATCCGGCGTGACTGGCGGTGGGACGGGGTCGACGACCGCTCCCGCTACCTCGCCCGGTTGGTCCAGGACCTGGACCTGTCACTGACACCGGTGGTGGACCTGCTGGCCGGAGACGAGGAGCAGGGCGAGCGGGCCTCCGATGTGCTGGAGCTGCTCGCTCTCGGCGGCCGCGACGAGGCCCGGGAAGCCGTCCGCTCCCACATCCGGGAAGGCACGCACTGGGTCTCCGTACTGGAGTCGGTCGCCGGCCGGTGGCCGCTGGAGTGGTGGGAGGACCTGGGGGAGGTCGCACGGGCCCGAATCGGCGGGGAGCCGGAGCCGCCGTGGTTCACCGAGCCGTGGACCCGCTTCGGCATCGAGGTCCAACGGCCCGAACCGGGCCCGCCCCCTCCCGATCTGACCGACCTGACGGACGACGAACTGCTCGGCCTGCTGGCCCGGCCGCAGGCCGGGACCGTCGTGAAGAACGATGCCCTGCGGGAACTGTCCCGCAGGAACCCGGTAGAGGGGCTGATCCCGCTCGTGCCCTCGCTCGGCACCCCGGACGGCCGGCGGCCCCTTCCCCGCCTCATGCGGGCCGTCGACCGCCTCGGCGCCCTGGCCGTACCGGCCGCACGCCGCTGGATCTGCGACGAACGGCAGTGGCTGGCCCGGCTCGGCGCGAACGTCCTCGCCGACCACCTCGGCCCCGAGGTGATACCGGTACTCATCGCCGAACTCACCGACCAGTGGCGAACCCGCACCTGGTGCGGCCCCAAGACCACGGCGGAGCGGCTGGCCCGCTTCGGCCCGGACGCCGCCGACGCGGTGCCCTACCTGCGCCGGCTCTGGCTACACACCCCGCACTCGTACGAACGGTCCGCCTACCTGGAGGCGCTGGCCGCCATCGACACCGGCGGTCTCCACCGCGCCTACACCGAATCCCTCTGGGACTGCGAGGACCACGCCAGACTGCTCGGCATCACCCACGCACCCATCCACCCCGAAACCCTGACGCGGATCGCAGCGCTGCGCGACGACCCCATGGAGGAACCGGAGGTACGGGCTGCCGCCAGAACACGACTGGCCTCCCTTTCCTCCGACCACAGGTGACAACAACCCTCTCGACCGTGTGTCGCGCATCGCGAAAGATCGGTCTGGCCAACTGACCTGTCCCGCTTGGCCAACTACAGGGTCCAGGCACAGCGGGTGTGCCTTTGCACGATAGATGGCCAACTTTGCAGGCTAGCTGGCCAGGCCTTGCAGGGATGTTGGCCAGGTGCTCAGAGCCGGGTCAGTCCGGGGGTCGACAGGCGGGACTTGGCGATGTTGCGAATGCGCCGGGTTCGGCCGCCGCCGGCCAGCGTCGCCAGGGCCGTCTGGGTCGCAGACGTCTCGGCAGTGCGGAGCTGGAGCCAGTTGGAGGCCGCGAGCAGAGTCTCCGCGTCCCACGGCTCGTCCATGGTCATCGCCCGCAACAGGGTCCACTCGCGCAGGCGCCGGGCTGAGAAGTCGTCCACCGCCACGGGGCCGGTCATCTCCAAGCACCAGGAGGGATAGCCGGGGTCGGTGAGCAGCGCGGCGGCGCGACGGTCGAGGTACTCGCAGACGGCGCTGTTCGCCATCTGGGGATCGGGGTCGGTGAGCACACGGGTGACCAGGACGGCTGCATCCTCCACGGCTACCTCGTCGAACGCCTTGCGGTATCGGGCAAACCGCACATGCTCATCCGGATCCCAGTCCGGATCGCCAGCCGACACCGCACTACTCACGACCACTACCCCTTCATCTGACGAAGGCGAAAGTCTGCCATGAGCGCGGCACGATCGAAGTCCGGCAGAGGCCAGTCATGAGCTGGCCGGCAGCCGAGTTCGCCCTTGGTCTCGGTACCCGGTCCCGAGACCACGTTGGCCAACTACGTTGCGCCGTTTGGCCATCTACCGTGCAAAGGCACAGCGGGTAGTCAGCGCGGGCCCGGGTGCTGCTGCGTGTGCCAGGCGCCGGCGGGCAGGGCCTTGGGGTCGCGGTCGCGGTGGGCGGCGCGGAGGGCGGCGATGGCGGCCAGGGCGGTGGGGTGGAGGGCGACCTGGTCGTGGCGCGGCTCGCGAACAAAGCGGTCCGGGCCGTCGGGGCCGCCGTGGAGGACCGCGGCCCACTGGGGGACGTCGTGGATGCCGGCCTCGACCCAGCCGACCGGGCGGCCGTGGTGGAGCAGGACGTGGACAGGGCGGGCTTGGGGCCGGGCGGCGGCGTGGTCGCGCCACATGGTGCGGGCCCAGCCGTCGGTGAGTGGGCGCGCCCACTCCCACGGCCCGTACCGCTCCACCGGCCGGGCGGGCACCTCGGCCTCCCGCTGGCGGCTCATCAGCTAACGCCAGCGGTCCTCGGCCGTCTGCTTCGGGGAACAGTCACCAATGCTTTGACCTGGACCATCAAGGTTCACCACGGACGGCGCGTCACGATCGGCGTCACGGTCTGCGTCACGAATACCGGACCGAGGAGCAGCGTCGGCGGCCGGGTCGGCGGGCAGGCCGGTGACGGTCTCGGGGCCGGCGACGGCGACGTGGTGGCGGTGGTGGAGCTCGGCCTGCTGGAGGATCCGGGCGAGGACGTCGGGCAGCACCTGGTGGAGCAGCGCGAGGGCCTGGTCGGCCTCGGTGGCGGTGCTGGCCTGGACGGTGTGGAGGTAGTCGTGGACGGCGTCGTCGACGTCGGCGGCCAGGCGCAGCAGTTGCTCGGCCGGCGCGCCGGTGGGGGCGGCGTCGGGCGGTAGCGAGAGCAGGGCCGGAGCGGTGGTGGAGGCCGCGGCGGCCGCCGGGGCCGGGGCGGTGGTGGTCTTGCGGCGGCGGTAGGCGGCGCTGCGGCAGTTGGTGTTGCAGTACTGCGGTTGGCGGCCGCGCCTGCCGGTGGTGGGGGTGAGTTCTCTGTCGCACGCCAGGCAGCGCGGGAGGTCGGGCGGGCTCACCTGATCTGGGATCACGTGATCAGGCTAGGGGGCGGCGGCGGATATCGTGTGCGGCAGCTGGAGGACTGGAAGCAGGCCGACACCGCGCTGGCGGTGGCGCTGAACGAGGAGGCGCTCGGGCGGCCGTTGCCGGTGTGGGCGGCCGACGCCCTGGCCGCCGAGCAGGGCCGGCTGTGGGGCGCGCGGCAGGCGCTGCTGGAGGCTGTCGCCCGGCCTCACCACGGCGGCCCCGCGCCCTGGTGACCCGGCGGCGACCTCGCACCTTGGTGGCCGGTCCTAGAGTGACGGAATGTCTCTACGTGCTGAGGTCCGATACAGGCGGGACCGGATCGAGCCCCCCGACCATCTCGACTCCCTGGAGGACGTCGACGTCCTGATCGACGAGCTCCTCGCGGGCCCGGTGAACGAGAACTTGGCCCAGATCATTCACCTGGACCGGGAAAGGATCGTCATCGGGGACCCCGGCCGCCCGGGAACGGAGATTCCGGATCACGAGCTGCAGGTCGGAGTGGACAGGGAACTCCAGGTGGGGGTTGTGCTCTTCATCGACCGCAGCGGGAACTTCGTGACAGCGGGCCCAGCGAGTTCGAGGAACGCCCCCGAGTACTACCTCGCCGGACACTGGACCCAGTTCCGGGACCAGGTGGAGATCCCCCTCGGCCTTGTCCGGGAGGCCGTGAAGGAGTTCCTGTCGTCAGGAGGGCAACGCCCGACGTGTGTTTCCTGGAAGAACCAGTATCTTGACGATTAGGGCGCCGAAAATGCTCTGACCTGCTGGAACATCGATACCTTGATGGCTCGCCAAGGTATCGGTTCCCGGAGACGAATCCGCGCTTTCGCCTCGCCGGGCCCCGTACGCGCGCCGTGACGGCGCCTTGGGCACTGTCCGGAACACTGCCCGCCGCAGGAACGCCGTACGCGGGAGCTGCCGGGTCCGAACCGGGCTCAGGCCCGCAGGGTGCCGAGGGCGGAGGCGGTCGGCTGCGGTGCCGGGCGCAGCCGGACGGGCGGGGCGCCGGTGGCGTCGGTGCCGGTGGCGTCGGTGCCGATGTGCGGGCGGCGGGGAGGTACTGCGAGGTGACGGCGGCTAGTGCTGTGACCGCATTCGTTCACCGGGTTGCTTGATCACGCGGCGAGGACGGGCCTGCCGCCCCAGCGCAGACCCTTCTCACTGCGGATGC
>NZ_JBHXDN010000088.1:0-34966 GCF_042726075.1 Kitasatospora sp. NPDC127035
CACATCACCGGCGCCGTGGTGCCGGTGGCCGGCGGCCTGCTGCTGGTGTGACCCCTCGCAGACCCCGGACGGGGCGGGAGTCCTCGGACTCCCGCCCCTTCCGGGTGCCGCCCCTGCTGCGGGCTCGGCGCCCCGCTCGGCGTCCGGACCCGGGTCCGGACGCCGGGTCCAGCTCAGCCCGACGGCTTCGCCTGGTGCAGCGCGTCGGCGGTGGCCGCCTTGTGGGCACAGGCCACGCGCTCGATCTCCGCCATGTCGGCACCCCGCTCGATCAGGTCGAGGATGTGCTCGTGCTCCACCACCGAGCGCCGGGCCCGGCCCGGGACGTAAGTGAAGGTGGAGCGCCGCATGTGGTCCAGCCTGGCCCACTCGGCCTCCAGCAGCGACCGCAGGTGCGCGTCCGGGCAGTGCTGGTAGATGGAGAAGTGGAAGGTGCGGTTGAGGGCGGTGAACGCGGCCGGGTCGAACTCGTCCAGCGCGGCCACCATCCGGGCGTTGATCTCGCGCGAGGCGGCGATCTGGTCCGGCGTCAGCAGCGGCGCGCAGATGGCCGTCGCGTACCCCTCCAGCCGGGCCAGGATCTGCAGCGAGTGCTCGACCTGGACGGACTCGAAGACCGCGACCCGGGCCCCGATGTTGCGCACCACCTCGACCAGGCCGTCCGACTGGAGCCGGCGCAGCGCCTCGCGCAGCGGGATGGTGCTCACCCCGGTCTCCTGCGCGAGCTGGTTCATGACCAGCCGGTAGCCCGGCCCGTACGTGCCGTCGAGGATGCGTGAGCGGAGCAGCTCGTAACTCTGCTCGGCCTTCGACCCGCCGGTGGATCGGTCCTTCGCGGAACCCAACGCCGTTCCCTCGTCCTTCCTCACACCGGCCATCGCCCCCGTGGCGGACCGCTCGGCGGTCCGCGCGCCCCGTGCGGTCACCGTGCGAGGGCCTTCAGTACGACACGGCGGAACTCCGCACCGGCCACGGCCCCCAGGTGATCGCCGGGGACGGTCACCAGCTCCGCCCCGTCAAGGGGAGCAACGATACTCTCGATGCCCCGGGTCATCACATCGTCCGCGCCGACGACCACGACCGGCGCGACCCGGCCGGCCCAACCGCCCGGCGCGAAGGGGGTGTTGCGCAGCCCCTCGACGCAGCGGGCGAGGGCCGGGGCCCGGTCGCCGCGCGAGCGGACCAGGCCGGCGACCATGCCGGTGAAGGGGTCCTCGGGCTCGCCGCCGCCGGCCACCGCGCGGTGCAGCGCCTCGACGTCGACGGCCGCGAACGGCTCGCGCGGGCTGAGCCCGCCGAGCACCACGCGCCCCACCCGCCCGGGCGCGACGGCCGGGAACTCCCAGGCCAGCCGGGCGCCGAGGGAGTAGCCCACGAGGTCGAACTCCCCCATCCCGAGGGCGTCCAGGGCCGCCAGCAGACGGTCCGTCAGGGCGCCCGCGCCCATCTCGGCGGCGTCGACCGGGTCGACCGAGGCGCCGTGGCCGGGCAGGTCCGGCACCACGACGGTACGGCCGGTGGCGGCGAGCGCGGCGGCGGTGCCCGGTGCGATCCAGTCGGTCACGCCGTCGGAGACGAAGCCGTGCAGCAGGACGACGGGCGGCTCCCCTCCGGTGGTCCGCACGTCGCCCTCCGCCGGCGTGATGATCCGCACCGCCAGGCCGTCGATCTCTCTCATGCCCCTGCACCTCTCCCCAGTTTTCGCATACGATTTTTGATAGTACTGCACGCACCCTCCCCGGTCATGACCTCGACAGGGTCGATCTGCGCCCACGGATCATGTACGAAGTCGCATCCGATCAACCATGGTCAGCGCCCATCGCGTCCGCTATCGTGCATGATGCCGTATACGATTACAGGAGGGCAACGTGGAGCACCCCCTAGGGCTGGCGCCGGTAAAGATCATCGCGGTCCACCTCAACTACCGCAGCCGCGCGGCTGAACGCGGCCGGACACCGGACGCCCCCTCCTACTTCCTCAAGCCCCCCACCTCGCTCTCCTGGAGCGGACGGCCCGTCGTCCGCCCGGCGGGCTGCGAACTGCTCGCCTTCGAGGGCGAGATCGCCGTGGTGATCGGCACCCGCGCCCACCGGGTCTCCCGGGAGAACGCCCTGGAGCACGTGGCCGGCTACGCCGCCGCCAACGACTTCGGCGTCTACGACCTCAAGCACGCCGACCTCGGCGCCAACCTGCGGGCCAAGGGTCGCGACGGCTACACCCCGGTCGGCCCCGCCCTGCTCACCGACGTCGATCCGGCCCGGCTGCGGCTGCGCACCTGGGTCAACGGCCTGCTCGTCCAGGACGCCTCCACCGAGGAACTCCTCTTCCCCGTCGACCTGCTGATCGCCGACCTGTCCCGCTCGACCACCCTGGAGCCGGGCGACGTCCTGCTGATCGGCACGCCGGCCGGCTCCACCGTCGTCCGCCCCGGCGACGTGGTGGAGGTCGAGCTGGAGGAGAGCGGCCGGCTGCGCAACGAGATCGTCGCCGAGGAACCCGGCGTCACCGAGTACGGCGCGCTGCCGCGGGCGACCGAGGCCGCCCGGCAGGCGGCCTACGGATCCGCGCACGACGCCGGCCACCCGCCGCCGGCCGCCGGACGCGCCGCCGCCCCCGCGGGCCCGGCCGGCCTCGACGAGGAGACCGCCGCCGCGCTGCGCACCGTCTCCACCGCCACGCTCTCCAGCCAGCTGCGCGCACGCGGCATCGACCACCACTTCATCGAGGGCGTCCGCCCGGCCCGCCCCGACCTGCGGATGGTCGGCGTCGCCCGCACCCTGCGCTACCTTCCGCTGCGCGAGGACGTGTTCGCCGAGCGCGGCGGCGGGATGAACGCCCAGAAGAGCACCGTCGAGGAGATCCTGCCCGGCGAGGTGCTGGTCATCGAGGCCCGCGGCGAGCACGGCTCCGGCACCCTCGGCGACATCCTCGCGCTGCGCGCGCTGCGCCGCGGCGCGGCCGGGGTGGTCACCGACGGCGGGCTGCGCGACAGCCCGGCCTTCGCCGAGCTCGACCTGCCCTCCTACTACGCCGTCGCGCACGCCGCCGTGCTGGGCCGCCGGCACGTCCCGATGGACTCGCAGGTGCCGGTCGCCTGCGGCGGGGTGCTCGTCATGCCCGGCGACGTGCTGGTCGGCGACGCCGAGGGGGTCGTGGTCATCCCGCCCGCACTGGCCGCCGAGGTCGCCCGGGCCGCCGTCGCGCAGGAGGACGAGGAGCGCTTCATCCTGCGCCAGGTGGACCGGGGCGCCGGCATCAAGGGGCTCTACCCGATGGACGAGCACTGGCGCGCGCTCTACCTGCGCGAGCACCGGCCGCAGGGCGACTGACCCCCGCCCCCTCCCGCACTTCCCCGCCCCTCTCCCCCTCTCCTCCCCCACTCCCGACGGAGAACCGATGAAGTTCCGAAGCGACCCGTCCGTGATCCGCGGCTCCCTCGCCCCCGTGGTCACCCCCTTCACCGACGCCGGCGCCGTGGACCACGACTCGCTGCGCGCCCTCGTCCGCTGGCAGCTCGACTCCGGCTCGCACGGCATCTCGCTGGGCGGCTCCACCGGCGAGCCGAGCGCGCAGAGCGTCGCGGAGCGGATCGCCGCGATGCGCACCGCCGCCGACGAGATCGCCGACCGGGTGCCGTTCCTGCCCGGGACCGGCTCCGCCAAGCTCGACGAGACCCTCGAACTCACCGCCGCCGCGGCCGAACTCGGCGCCGACGCCGCGCTGGTGATCACCCCGTACTACGCGCGGCCCACCCAGGAGGCGCTCTACCGGTGGTACGCCACGGTGGCCCGGGAGTTCCCCGACCTGCCGCTGGTGATCTACAACGTGCCCTCGCGCACCGCCGTGGACATCGAGCCGGAGACGGTGCGCCGGCTGTTCACCGACTTCGACAACGTCGTCGGCGTCAAGGAGACCACCAAGGACTTCGAGCACTTCTCGCGCGTCCTGCACGCCTGCGGCCCCGAACTGCTCGTCTGGTCCGGCATCGAGCTGCTCTGCCTGCCCCTGATGGCGCTCGGCGGGGCCGGGTTCATCAGCGCCGTCGCCAACCTCGCGCCCGCCGCCGTGGCCCGGATGTACGAACTGTGGGAGCAGGGCGACCACGCCGGCGCCCGCGCGTTGCACTACCGGCTCCACCCGCTGGTGGACCTGCTGTTCGTGGAGACCAACCCGGCCCCCGCCAAGTGGGTCCTGGCCCGGCAGGGGCGGATCGCCTCCGACCACGTCCGTCCGCCGCTCACCGCCCCGACCGACGCCGGCCTGGAGCGGATCCGCGCGCTCCTCGCCGCGGGCGGCGACCTGACCCAGCAGCTGTGACCCCGGGGCCGGCGGCCCCGCCCACCACGAGAGCAGGAGACGAGATGACCACCAGCACCCAGGCGACCCCGGAGGCCGCCGCCGACCCCGCCGGCGCGCCGGCCCGCCCGGCCGGACTGCCCGGCGCGATCCTGCACTGGATCGGCGGAGCGGCCGCCCCCTCCGCCGACGGCCGCGTCCTCGACGTCGCCGACCCGGTCTCCAACACCCCCTACGCCACCCTCGCGGCGGGCGGCGCGGCCGACGTCGAGCGCGCCGTCGCGGCGGCCAGGGCCGCCTTCCCCGCGTGGGCGGCACTCGGCAACCGCGAGCGGGCCACCGTGCTCAACCGGATCGCCGACGCCGTCGAGGCCCGCGAGGAGGAGCTGGCCGCGTTCGAGTCCTTCGACACCGGCCTGCCGATCACCCAGGCGCGCGGCCAGGCCCGGCGCGCCGCCGAGAACTTCCGCTACTTCGCCGACGTCGTCGTCGCCCTCGGCGAGGAGGCGTTCCGGGTCGGGAGCCAGCAGCTGAACTACGTGGTGCGCACCCCGGTCGGCGTGGCCGGACTGATCACCCCGTGGAACACCCCGTTCATGCTGGAGAGCTGGAAGCTGGCACCGGCCATCGCCTCCGGCTGCACCCTGGTGCTCAAGCCCGCCGAGTGGACCCCGCTGTCCGCCAGCCTCTGGCCGCAGATCCTCACCGAGGCGGGCGTGCCGGCCGGCGTGGTCAACATCGTGCACGGGCTCGGCCCGGAGGCCGGTCAGGCCCTGGTCGACCACCCGGACGTGCCGATCCTGTCGTTCACCGGCTCCACCGCCACCGGCCGGCACATCGTGCGCTGCTCGGCGAACCGGCTGAAGACCGTCTCCATGGAGCTGGGCGGCAAGTCCCCGGTCGTGGTCTTCGCCGACGCGGACGTCGAGGCCGCCCTGGACTCGGTGGTGTTCGGCGTCTTCTCGCTCAACGGCGAGCGCTGCACGGCCGGCTCCCGGGTCCTTGTCGAGCGCCCGCTGTACGAGGAGTTCACCCGCCGGCTGGCCGAGCGGGCCGAGCGGGTCAGGGTCGGCCTGCCGGGCGACCCGGCGACCGAGGTCGGCGCGCTGGTGCACCCCGAGCACTACCGGCGGGTGCTGGACTACGTCGAGACCGGACGCACGGAGGCCCGGCTGGTCGCCGGCGGCGGACGCCCGGAGCACCTGCCCGAGGGGAACTACCTCCGGCCGACCGTCTTCGCGGACGTGCCGCGCGACGCCCGGATCTTCCAGGAGGAGATCTTCGGCCCGGTGGTCGCGGTCGCCCCGTTCGACGACGAACACGAGGCCATTGACCTGGCCAACGCCACCGAGTACGGTCTGGCCGCCTACGTGTGGACGTCCGACCTCAAGCGGGGTCACCGGGTCGCCCACGCCGTGGAGTCCGGCATGGTCTGGATCAACTCCCACAACGTCCGCGACCTCCGCACGCCGTTCGGCGGGGTCAAGGCCAGCGGCCTCGGCCGCGAGGGCGGTGCGCACAGCATCGACTTCTACACCGAGTCCAAGATCGTCCACGTGATGCTCGGTGAGGTCCACACCCCCCGCTTCGGCGCCGACGAGCAGCACTGACCCGCAGATGGAGGTCACGGAGATGCCCACCCCCCCGGACGTCGTACGCTCCGCCTACGCCCAGCTGGTCGTCACCGACCTGCCCCGGACCCGCTGGTTCTGGGTCGACATGCTCGGCTTCCACGTCCAGTACGAGGACGACCGCACGCTGTACCTGCGGGGCACCGACGAGCTCACCCACCACAGCCTCGTCCTGCGGGTGGGCGACGCCGCCGCGCTGGACCACCTCGCCTACCGGGTGCGCACCCCGGAGGACCTGGACCACGCCGAGGAGTTCTTCACCGCACTCGGCTGCCCCGTGCGCCGGGTCCCCGCCGGCACCGGCACCCGCGGCGTCGGCGACGCCGTCCGCGTGGTGGACCCGCTCGGCTTCACCGTCGAGTTCTTCCACGCGATCGAGCGGGCCGAGCGGCTCATCCAGCGGTACGACCTGCGCCGGGGGGCGGAGGTCGCCCGGCTGGACCACTTCAACATCGTGGTGCCGGACATACCCGCCGCCTACGAGCACTACCGCTCCCTCGGCTTCGGCTGCTCGGAGACCATCGAGGGCGACGAGCACGAGCTGTACGCGGCCTGGATGTTCCGCAAGCAGACCGTCCACGACGTCGCGTTCACCAGCGGCGCCGGGCCGCGGCTGCACCACGTCGGGGTCTTCGCCCCCGAGGCGCACCAGGTGCTGCGGACGGCCGACATCTTCGGCTCGCTGCGGGCCGAGCACCACATCGAGCGCGGGCCCGGGCGCCACGGCGTGTCCAACGCCTTCTACGTGTACCTGCGCGACCCGGACGGCCACCGGGTGGAGATCTACACCTCCGACTACTACACCGGCGACCCGGACCACGAGACCTTCCGCTGGAACGTGAACGACGACCGGCGCCGGGACTTCTGGGGCAACGCCGTCATCGAGTCCTGGTACAAGGAGGCGGTGCCCGTGCTGGACCTCGACGGGAAGCCGCAGCCGGTCGTCTCGGCCGCGCTGGACGAGTCGGCGGTCCAGGTCGGCGCGGACGGGCTGGGGAACATCCCGGCGGCCGTGCCGGCCGCGGAGGGCTGACCGGCCCGCACCCCGCCGAACGACGCCGCTGCCGCCCCGGGTCCGCCCGGGGCGGCAGCGGCGTTCCCGGGCGGGCACCGGCGGGGGCCTGCGGGGCCCGGCCCCGGGCGGCGAGCTGCGGGAACGGCGACGGACCCGCCGCCCGGGGCGGGCGTCGGGTCCGTCGGGCGTGCGGGTCCGTCAGGGGTGGGACGACGAGCTCAGAGGTGGTAGCCGTACTCCCGGAACTCCCAGTCGGTCACGTAGCGGTCGAAGCGCTCCAGCTCGGCCCGCTTGAAGGCCAGGAAGGCCGCGGTGAAGTCCTTGCCGAGCGCCTCGCAGAGGGCCGTGTCGGCCTCCAGCGCGTCCAGTGCCGCGCCCAGCGAGCCGGGCAGCACCGGCGCCCTGGCGGCGTCGTAGCCGTAGCCCTCCAGCGGCGCGGACGGTTCCACCGCGTCCTCGACGCCGAGCGCGAGCGCGGCGACGAGGCCGGCGACCGCCAGGTAGGGGTTGGCGGTCGCGTCGCCCAGGCGCACCTCCAGCCGGGTCGCGCCGCCGCGCTCCGGCGGGATGCGCACCATCGCACTGCGGTTGTCCAGGCCCCAGTCGATGAGCCAGGGCGCCAGGGTGTCCGGCCCGAACCGCTTGTAGGAGTTCACGGTGGGGTTGAGCAGCGCGGCCAGCGCGGGCGCGTGCCGCAGGACGCCGCCGATCGCGTGCCGGGCGGTGGCGGAGAGGCCGTCGGGCGCGCCGGGGTCGGCGAACACGTTCCGCCCCGCGGTGTCGAGGCAGGAGACGTGCAGGTGGAACCCGGAGCCGCCCTCGGCGTTGAACGGCTTGGCCATGAAGGTGGCCAGCCGGCCCTCCACCCGGGCGAGCTCCTTGACGGCGGCCTTGAACCGGAACGCCCGGTCCGCGGCGTCCACGGCCTCGGAGTGGGTGAGGTTGATCTCGAACTGGCCGCCGGAGAACTCGTGGTTGCCCATGGTGACGCCGATGCCGAGCCGGCCGAGCTGACGCAGGGTGCGCAGCAGGTGGCCGTCCGGGTCGCCGCGCCGGCCGGCCGCGTAGACGTTGCCCGGGGCGTCCGCGTAGGGCCGCCAGCCGCTCGGCGCGGTCGGGTCCGGGTCGCAGAGGAAGTACTCCAGCTCCGGTCCGACGACGGCGGTGAGCCCGAGCCCGGCGAGGCGTTCGGTGACGGTGTGCAGGACCTCGCGGGGCGACTCCGGGCCCGGGCGGCCGGTGCGCGGGTCGGTGGTGCGGCCGAGGCACCAGGCGACGCCGGGCTCCCAGGGCAGCGGGGCCAGGGTGGCGAGGTCGGGGTGGAAGGTGATGTCGGGCAGGCCCGCGTCCAGGCCGCCCTCGACCGGGACGACCTCGCCGAGCGGTCCGGTGTGGTAGATCGCGCGGCAGAAGGCGAGGCCGTGGCCGACCGCGTCGGGCAGGGCGTCGACGAGGATGTCGCGGCCCCGGTCGGTGCCCATGAGGTCCGGGTAGGTCACGCGGACGACGTCGACGCCCTGGGCCTTGAGCGCGGCGACCGTCTCGGCGACGCTCGGGCCTGCGGCGTTCGGGCCGGCGACCGGGGCGGTCCCGGCGTCGGGGGTGGTCCCGGCGGGGGATGCGGGGGTGGCGACCTGGTCGGTCACTGCGGGCCTCCTCGTGAGGCTGGCGTGGGGGAGGGAGTGCACCTGCGGTCCGGGCGGGCGAGCGGACAGCACCGGCCTCGGACTCTCGTTTGGGATCAAACATTAGGCCCGGGTGCCCCGTTCGGCAAGAGTCCGGGCCGGATCCGCGCAATCGGGGAGGAGGGGGTGACAGACGGCCCGTCGCGGCATATCGTATGGCCCCAAACGAGAAACCCCCGCAGGTCGCACCCCCGCCGCCGCGCCGCTTCCGCGGCCACGCCGCCGCGCCCACCGACCCGCCCGCCACCCGCCCCAGCCACCCCGAACCAGGAGGTGCCGTGGCCACCGTGCACGGCTTCTTTCACCCCAGGACGGCCACCGGCCGCTCCTCCCTCGTCCCGGCCCCGCCCTGGCACTACTCGGGCGACCTGCTGACGATCGAGTACCGCACCGACCCGGCCCGGGTCGCCGAGCTGCTCCCCGCGCCGCTGTCGCCGGCCGAGGAGGACCCCGGCGCGATCGCCCTGATCTGGGCCGACTGGCAGTCCTGCGCCGCCGACGGCGCGGAGCTGCTCGACCCGGTCCGCTCCCAGTACCGGGAGTGCTTCGCCGTGGTGCGCTGCAGCTACCGGGGCCGGACCTACTCCCGCTGCGTCTACATCTGGGTGGACAAGGACTTCGCGATCGCGCGCGGCCTGCACCAGGGCTACCCGAAGAAGCTGGGCTCGATCCACCAGACCCGCCCGCACCCCTTCGGCCCGGCGCCCCGGCTCGCCCCCGGCGCCCGGTTCGGGGCCACCCTCGCGGCGGCCGACCGGCGGCTCGCGCAGGCGGTGGTCACGCTGGAGGAGGAGTCCCCGACCAACGGCTTCGTGAACGGCCACCCGATGGCCCACCACCGCCGGCTGCCGGCCATCGACCGGCCGGGCGCCTTCGCGCTGGACGAGCTGGTCGAGAGCGGGGCCGCCGCCTTCGAGGCCGGACCGGCCTGGCGCGGCAGCGCCGAGCTGGAGCTGTTCGAGGCGCCCACGGAGGAGCTCGCCGCGCTGCGGATCGAGGAGCCGATCGCCGCCTACTACCGGCAGGTCGGCGTGGTCTGGAACGGCGGTCGCCTGCTGGAGTCGGCGGCCACGACGGGCTGATCCTGCGTCCCGGGCCCCGGAACCCCCGGGTCCGGGACCCCCAGGCCCCGGACGCAGGTCGTACGGGTGCAAATGGAGTGCCCGGCACGCTAGATTCGGCCGACGACAGAACCGCGGCCCCGCCGCGTGGGAGGGACGACCGGTGACCAACCGCACCATCGAGGAGACCGAGCGGGCCGTCCTGGCCAAGCTGGGCCAGGTTCCGCTGCTGCGGGCGCAGATGGCCGCCGTCTCCAACATCCACCGGGCGGCCGCCGCCGTCCGCCAGCACCTGGAGAACTCCGTCCTGCGCGGCGCCCAGCTGACCTGGACCTCGTTCGTGGTGCTCTGGGTGGTCTGGATCTGGGGCGAGATGGAGACCCGGTACGTCGCCGAGGAGGCCGGCATCTCCAAGGGCACGCTCACCGGCGTCGCCCGCACGCTCGAATCCCGCGGCCTGGTCGAGCGGGTCGGCCACCCGTCGGACGGGCGGATGGTGCTGCTGAGGCTCACCCCCGCCGGGGAGTCCCTGATGGCCGAGCTGTTCCCGCGGTTCAACCAGGAGGAGGCGTTCGTGGCCGGTGCGCTCTCCGACGAGGAGTGCGAGCAGCTGGCCGGCCTGCTGCGCCGGGTCGTCGGCACGCTGGAGCGGGACGGCGGGAACCGCCGCTCCGAGCTGACCGCCGACGCTCCCCCGCCGCCCCGCCCGGGCGGTCGCCGCCGGCGCGAGGCCTGAGCCCTCCGGCCCCCGCCCCGACGCGCCGGCACCCCCTCGGCTCCTCGCGGCCGGCCCGGTCCCCCTCGGAGGACCGGGCCGGCCGCGTTCGACCCCGGTGGCGCTCAGCCCCGGCGGCTCTCGGCGGCGGCGGCCTCGACGAGGGCCTCGAAGACGGCCCGCCGGCCCGGGTCGGCGGCCGAGGTGTCCTCGGGGTGCCACTGCACCCCGAGGAACCACCCGGCCGGCGAGGCGAGTTCGACCGCCTCCACGGTGCCGTCGGCCGCCCGCGCCGTCACCCGGAGTCCGCGCCCGAGCCGGTCGACGCGCTGGTGGTGGTAGCAGGACACCTCCCGCTCCCCCGCGCCGGTGACCGACGCCAGCAGGCTCCCGCCGACCGGCGCCAGCCGGTGGAGCACGTGCCGGTGGTCCCGCCCCGGGCCTCCCATGTCCTGCTCCAGGGAGCCGCCGAGCACCGTGTTGACGACCTGGAGGCCGCGGCAGACGGCCAGCGTCGGCAGGCCGGCCACCAGGGCGTACCCGGCGAGCGCGAGGTCGAAGGCGTCCTGCCCGGGGTGCAGGTCGTAGACCTCGGGGTGCCGGTCGGCCCCGCCGTAGTGCGCCGGGTCGAGGTCCCCGCCGCCGGGAAGCAGCAGGCCCGCGCAGCGCGCGAGTCGCTCGGCGATCTCCTCCGCGCCGGCGGCCCCCGGCGCGCGGGGCCCGGCGGGCAGCATCATGAACGGCTCGCCGCCCGCCCGGTAGACGGCCTCGGCCAGCGCCTCGGCGGTCACCAGCGCGGCGTACCGCAGCGCCGAGGCCGAGGCCGAGTACCGGGCGGGCAGGGCGATCAGCGGCCGGGCCGCGCTCACAGCCGGATCCAGGTGGTCTTGAGGTCGGTGTACTTGTCCAGCGCGTGGGCGGACTTGTCGCGGCCGTGGCCGGACTGCTTGACGCCCCCGAACGGCACTTCGAGCCCGCCCTCCTCGTAGCAGTTGACCCAGACCGTCCCGGCCCGCAGCGCCCGCGACATCCGGTGGGCGGTGGAGAGGTCCGCGGTCCAGAGCCCGGCGGCCAGCCCGTAGACGCTGTCGTTGGCGAGCCGGACGGCCTCCTCGGGGGTGTCGAAGACCTGGACGGCGAGGACCGGGCCGAACACCTCGTCGCGGGCGAGCCGGGAGTCCGCCGCGACCCGGTCGAACACGGTCGGCAGCAGGTAGTGCCCGCCGGTCTCCGCGAGGGTGGCGGCGCCGCCGGCCCGCAGCCGGGCCCCGTCCTCGTGGGCGGCCCCGACGTGCCCGAGGACGCGCTCGCGGTGGGCCGCCGTGACCAGCGGGCCCATCTCGGTGGCCGGGTCGAGCGGGTCGCCGACCCGCAGCGTGCGGGCGCGGGCCACGACGGCGTCCACCACCCGGTCGGCCACCGCGCGGTGCACCAGCAGCCTGGACGGCGCGGTGCACATCTCCCCCTGGTTGAAGAAGATCCCCCAGGCGGCGGTGGCCGCCGCGCGGTCCAGGTCGGGGGCGTCCGGCAGCACGATGTTCGGGGACTTGCCGCCGAGTTCGAGCCAGACCCGCTTGAGGTTGGAGTCGGCGGCGTACCGCAGGAAGTGGCGTCCGACCCCGGTGGAGCCGGTGAAGGCGAGCGCGTCGACGTCCGGGTGGCGGCCGAGGGCGCGGCCGGCCTCCGGGCCCTGGCCGGCCAGCACGTTGAGGACGCCGTCCGGCAGTCCGGCCTCGACGGCGAGCGCACCGAGGCGCAGCGCGGAGAGCGGGGACTGTTCGGCGGGCTTGAGCACCACGGTGCAGCCGGCGGCGAGGGCCGGCGCGGTCTTCCAGGCGGCCATGGTGAGGGGGAAGTTCCACGGCACGACGGCCGCCACGACGCCGACCGGCTCGCGGGTGACGAGCGCGAGGGCGTCGCCGGGGGTGTGCGGGGCCTCGTCGACCAGCTTGTCGGCGAGCTGTCCGTACCAGCGGAAGGTGGCGGCCACCGCGCGCAGTTCGATGTCCCGCGCCTCGGCGACCGGCTTGCCCATCTCCAGGCTGATCAGCAGGGCGAGTTCGTCGCGGTGCAGCTCGACCAGGTCGGCCAGTCGCTGGAGTGCGCGTCCGCGGTCGGCCGGGGCGGTCCGCGGCCACGGGCCGTGGTCGAAGGCCCGGCGGGCGGCGGCCACGGCGGCGTCGGCCTCCGCGTCGCCGCCGGCGGCGACCTCCGCCAGGACGCGGCCGTCCCGCGGGGAGACCACCTCGAAGGTGGCGCCGCCGCCGGGTTCCTGCGTGCCGCCGATCAGGTGGGCGGTGGGGAGGGCGAGCTCGCGGGCGCGCCGCTGCCAGTCCTCGTACGTGCCGCCGTGCTGCGTTCCGCCCGTCACGGTGCCTCCGGTTCAGGTCGCGGCGAATGCCGCCGGGAGCTTCATTTGGAAGCAAACGATAGCCAACGACAGCGTCACGTCAAAGGGTTGACCTCGCCGAGCGCCGCCCCTATGTTGTTTGGAACCAAACGAGTAGAAGGAGGGCGCGCATGCCCGTCCACCCCGCGGCCACCGTCGACGCGCCGCCGCCCCACCTCGCCACGGTGGCCGGGGTCCCCGTGGACACCCGCCACTGGATCGGCGGACGCCGCGTCGCCTCCGCCGACACCTTCGCCGACCACTCCCCCGTCGACGGCACCGAGCTCGCCCGGATCGCCCGGGGGTCCGCCGCCGAGGCGCGGGCCGCCGTCGCCGCCGCCACGGCCGCCCACCCCGGCTGGGCCGCCACCCCGCCGGCCGAGCGGGCCCGGCTGCTGCACGCGATCGCCGACGGCGTCGAGGCCCGGCTGGAGGACCTCGCCGCCGTCGAGACCGCCGACAACGGCGCCCTGCTGCGCTCGCACCGACGCGGTGTCATGCCGCGCGTGGCCCACAACTTCCGGTTCTTCGCCGACCGGCTGCTCACCCTCGCCCACCCGGAGCTCGACACCCGCGGCCACACCAACCGGGTCAGCTGGGACCCGGCCGGCCCGTGCGTCCTCATCACCCCCTGGAACGCGCCGCTGATGCTGGCGACCTGGAAGGTGGCCCCCGCCCTCGCCGCCGGGAACACCGTCGTGCTCAAGCCCGCCGAGTGGTCACCGCTCACCGCCTCGCTGCTCGCGGACATCGCCGCCGCGGCCGGCCTGCCCGACGGCGTCCTCAACGTCGTCCAGGGCTACGGCGCCGAGGTGGGCGCGCCGCTCACCGCCCACCCCGACGTCCGGCGGATCAGCTTTACCGGCTCCGTCCCCACCGCCCGGCAGATCGCCGCGTCCGCCGGCCACCACCTCACCCCGACCAGCCTCGAACTCGGCGGCAAGTCGCCGCTGCTGGTCTTCGCCGACGCGGACCTCGACCTCGCCGCCGACCTCGCCGCCGAACAGTTCGACAACGCCGGCCAGGTCTGCCTCGCCGCCACCCGCCTGCTGGTCGAGGCGTCGGTGGCCGAGGAGTTCACCGCCCGGCTCACCGCCCGCGCCGCCGCACTGCGCCAGGGCGACCCGCGCGAGGAGACGACCGACGTCGGACCGAACATCCACCCCCGCCAGCTGGAGCGGATCGACGGCTACGTCCGGCGCGCCCTGGGCAACGGCGCCCGCGCGGTCTTCGGCGGCGGGCCGAACGAGGAGCTGGGCGGCCTCTACTACCGCCCGACCCTGCTCACCGACGTCCACCAGTCCTCCGAGATCGTCCAGGAGGAGGTCTTCGGACCGGTGCTCACGCTGCAGACCTTCGCCACCGAGGAGGAGGCCGTCACCCTCGCCAACGACACCCGCTTCGGCCTCGCGGCCACGGTCGTCACCGGCGACCGGGAGCGCGCCGACCGGGTCGCCGACCAGCTGGTGGCCGGCACCGTCTGGGTCAACTGCTTCTTCGTCCGCGACCTGCGCGCGCCGTTCGGCGGCTCGCGCGAGTCGGGCGTCGGCCGCGAGGGCGGCGACTGGAGCTTCGACTTCTACTGCGACCTGCGCAACACCGTCACCGCACCGAAGGGCTGGGCCCACCATGGGTGAGATCGTCGGCGCCGGGCTGCTCGCCCACGTCCCCACCATCGTGCTGCCCGAGGCCACCCGGCGCGAGCTCAACGGAGGCCGCGAGATCAGCCTGGTCACCGGCCTCCGGGAGCTGCGCCGGGACGTCTTCGAGACGGTCGACTACGACACGGTCGTCCTCCTCGACTCGCACTGGGCCACCACCGTCGAGTTCGTGGTCGCCGCCCAGCAGCGCCGGGCCGGCCTGTTCACCTCCGAGGAGCTGCCGCGCGGCATGCGCCGGATGCCTTACGACTACCCCGGGGACCAGGAACTCGCCCACTCCGTCGCCCGGTTCGCCGACCGCCACGGCACCTGGATCACCCCGATCGACGATCCCTGGCTCCCGGTCTACTACGCGACCGTCAACCTCTGGAAACACCTCGGCGAGGGCCTGCCGGACAAGCGCTGGGTCAGCATCGGGGTCTGCCAGACCGGCGACGCCGAGGACCACCTGCGCCTCGGCCGGGCGCTCGCCGACGGCATCGCGGCCGTCGACCGGAAGGTCCTGGTGATCGCCTCCGGCGCGCTGTCGCACACCTTCTGGCCGCTGCGCGAGCTGCGCGACCACGAGGCCAGCGACCCGAGCCACATCTTCACCCCGCAGGCCCGGGCCGCCGACGAGCAGCGGATCGACTGGTTCCGCCAGGGCCGGCACGACCGCGTCCTCGACACCATGGACGAGTTCCGGGCCTTCAAGCCCGAGGCCGGCTTCGGCCACTACCTGATGCTGGCCGGCGCCCTCGGCGAGCAGCGCTGCACCGCGCCCGCCCGCCAGTACGGCGAGTACGAGAACTCCGTGGGCACCGGACAGGCGCTGCTCTGGTTCGACCGGCCCGCCGCCGGCTGGACCGCGCCGCGGCCCGGGCCCGCCCGCCACGACCCGCACCACCACGTCGACCCGCACCGCGACGATCCGCACCGCGACGATCCGCACCACGTCGACGGTCCCGCCGGCCCCCGCACCGAGGAGCTCCCCCATGCCTGAGTACCGCCGGATCCTGCTCGACGGCGCCGTGGTCGAGGTACGGCGCGAGGGCGCCGACCTGGTCGCCGGCGACGGCCGCCGGGTCTCCGCCGAGTCCGCCCACCACCTGCCGCCGGTCGTCCCCAGCAAGATCATCGCCGTTCACCTCAACCACCGCAGCCGGGTCGAGGAGTTCGGCATCAGGCTCACCCCGGCCCCGACCTACTTCCACAAGCCCGTCTCGGCGCTCAACTCCCACGAGGGCGCCGTGGTCCGGCCCGAAGGCTGCCGCTACCTCAACTACGAGGGCGAGGTGGCGATCGTGATCGGCCGCACCTGCCGCAACATCGCCCCCGCCGACGCCGGGGCGTACATCGCCGGGTACACCGTCGCCAACGACTTCGGCCTGCACGACTTCCGCGACACCGACGCCGGATCGATGCTCCGGGTGAAGGGCTCCGACACCCTCGGCCCGCTCGGCCCCGGCCTGGTCACCGACTGGGACTTCCGCGGCAAGTACCTGCGCACCTACGTGAACGGGACGATCGTCCAGGACGGCTCCACCGACGAGATGGAGTGGGACATGCACTACCTGGTGGCCGACATCGCCCGCACCATCACGCTCCACCCCGGCGACGTGCTGCTCTCCGGCACACCCGCCAACTCCCGGCCGGTGCAGCCGGGCGACGTCGTCGAGGTCGAGGTCGAGGGGCTCGGCCGGCTCCGCAACCACGTGGTGGCCGGTCCGGTGCCCGTCCGCACCGACGTCGGCGCCCAGCTGACCGCCTCCGAGGAGGTGCTCTCCACCGCCCTCGGCGGCGACTGGGAGTTCCGGGGCGTCCGGCCGCCGGTCCGCACCGCCCACTGACCGGTCCGGTCCCCGGCGGTGGACCGGCCCGACGGCGCCGGGCGGGCCCACCGCCGGGGACCGGCCGACCGCGTCACCACCCCACGGGCTTGGAGACCTCCGCCCACAGGGGAGCGATCAACTCGTTGACCCGCTCCCGGCCTTCCGGTGATCCGAGGTCCGGAACCCCGCTGCCCGGCACCACCTCCAGCGGTCCGCCGTCGGCGTGCTCGAAGCGGTCGCGGTAGAGCACCAGCGCGCGCTCGCCCCGGTTCCGGCGGGAGTCCCAGACGAGGCCCTGCGCGTCCGGCGCCTGCGCCCGGATCTCGCTCGACCAGCGCCGGGCCGCGGCGTAGTTCCGCTCGTCCTCCAGGAGTGTGGGCTCCTGGCGGACGGCGGCCAGGTCCGCCCCGGTGACCAGGGAGACGAGCGTGAGGTCGTACCGGGCGCGCAGGCAGCTCAGCGAGCGGCCGTGCACCGTGGCGTAGGAGACCTCCCGGGTGCCGAACGAGCCGTACGGCAGGGAGCGCAGCAGGCTCTCGGCGAGAGCCGTGACCGGGGTGTGCGCCAGGTACAGGTAGTGGTACGGGTCGAGCACCGTGCCCTCGAAGCGCCCCCCGTCGAAGTGGAGGTCCGAGAGCCTCGGGTTGAACTCGTCCGGCGCGTAGCGGGACTTGTGCACCCGCCACAGCTCCGTACCCGCCGGGACCGTCGTGACGTTCGGGTACAGGGCGAAGTCGATCAGTGGGAAGGGGCTTTCCTTCCACGGGAAGAGACCGTCCTTCATCATTCTCCCTCCACCAGTTGGGTGGCCGCCCCGACCAGTCGGTGGTCGGGCAGCCGGCCGAGCAGCGACGCGGGCACGCCGCCCAGCCAGCTGTTCTCGCTGAGCCACCACGTTCCGGCGCCCCAGGGGTCGACGTCCGCGAGCAGCAACCGGTTGACCTCCAGGACGACCCGGTGCGGGACGCCGCCGTCCGCCCCGAACTGGAACTGCGGATAGCGGTCGCCGGAGCGGGCGTTCGGCACTCTGATCAGTTCGGGCGGCGGCGGGCCGCCGCAGCGGTCCCGCGCCTGCGCCGCCGAGAACGACGGCGCGTCGAGCAGCGGGTGGCCGTCCCGCCCGGCCTCCCCGGGGTCCGCCGCCCCGGCCGCCGGGGCCGACAGCCAGGCCAGCAGCTCGCGCACCTCGGCCACGCTCGCCGGCCCCGGTGGCGCGGCGACCTGCCGGAAGGAGTCCAGGGAGACCCGGACCGGATGGTCGAACGGCAGCGGCAGCAGGGCCAGCCGAACGCCCTGGAGGGCCCGGCGCCAGCCCATCTCGTCGTCCGGGGCCACGGCGGCGAGCGCCTCCACCCGGACGACCAGTACGGCGTAGAGCTCTTCGCCGAGCCGCTCGCGGACGGTGTCCCGGTGCGTGTGGATGAGGCCGAGGAGCCGGTTCGCCGACCGCCCCCCGCGCCCACCCGTCCCGTCGTCGTTCACGCCTCTCCCCCTTCTCGGACGGTCTTCTCCGCGGCACCGGCGCGCCCCGCGGCTTCGTCGTTCTCCACGCCGTCACCGGTGGCGTCGACGCCCGCTCGCGCCCCCGGGCCCGCCCCCGGGTGGCCCTGGTGGACGAAGGCCGCCCACGACGCGATCCGGTCGAGGCCCGGACGGTCCATCTCCCGGAGCAGGTCGCCGTGGAGCGAGCCCGGGTTCCGCCGGTCCGGGTCGAGCATCCAGCGCTGGGCGGCCCCGAGCGCGTCGACGGGACTGAGCCGGTCGACGTTCAGGTAGTGGTGGAACACGGCCATGAGCAGGGCCGACGCGCCGTCCGGGGCGGCCCAGCGCGAGCCGACGACGTCCCGGGCCCCGGCCGTGACGAAGCCCGTGGTGAGGGTGAGCGCCTCGTCGTGGTCGCGCATCGAGAGGTCCGTCTGACAGGCGCTCAGCACGACCAGCGGGCCGTCCCCCGGCCCGTGCCCGGTGTCCGGCCGGTCGAGGAGCCGGGTGACCGTGAGCAGACCGGGAGCGGGGTCCGGGCCGGGCGCCCGCGGATCCCGGTCGGGCCGGGGGGCGTGCCCGGGGACCGTCAGGTCGAGGGCCGAGGCCGTGGGGCTCGTACCGGCCGTGCCGTGCGAGGCCACGTGGAGCAGCGAGGCCCCGTCGGCGAGGTACCCGAGGACGGCCTCGGGCGTGCAGGGAGCCGTCGCGTCCACGCCCGGCTCCGAGATCGCCCCGCAGAGCCGGGCGCCCGGGTAGAAGGAGTCCCGCAGGGCCAGGACCTCGATCTCGGCGTACATCAGGCTCTGCCCCGGATCGGCGACCAGCACCGGTTCGGCCGCCGGAGGCCGAGGGGCGCGGCGCAGGGTGCGCAGGAACTGGCTCCCCGACGCGGCGTAGCTGACCACCGCGGACTGGCAGAGGTGCGCGCGGGGCGGTTCGCCGGGGGACCGTGCGGCGTGCCAGGGGACGATGCCCAGCCGCCCGCAGGGCACGAGGACGAACCGGAGCTGGCGGGCCCCGGGACCCGGCCGTTCGGGCCCCGGCCGTTCGGCGCCGGGCCGTTCGCCCCCCAGCCGTTCGGTGATGCCGGCGAGGACCGGGTCGAGGACCTCGTGGGCCCAGTCGCAGAGCCCGCCGAGCGCGTCCTCCCAGGTCCGCCGCGCACCGGGGTCCACCGCATCGCCGTCGCGCGCGGCGGCGCGTACGGCGGCGTCGTGCCCGGCCGTGGCGTCGAGGTAGCGTTCGAGCGGGCCGCTCCCGGCCCGGGACAGCGGCTCGCAGATCCACAGACCGGCCCCGAGCTCCGGGCCCACGACGATCACGACCCCGGGGCTGACGGAGTCGCCGGGGACCAGGTAGAGCAGCGCGTCCGCCCCGCCCTCCGCCAGCCCGTCCGCGAGCTCGCTCAGCGTGGGAGTCCGCACGAGGGCGCCCTCGTGCCGGTAGCCGAGTGCCTCCAGGGCCCGGCGGCGTAGCGTGCTGGGCAGTTCGCCGGGCACCCCACCGCCGCCGGGCACCCCACCGCCACCGGCGGCCCCGTCGTCCGGGGTCCCGGTGGCGGTCCGCCAGGCGTCGGCGAGCTCGTGGTGGCCGCGCCGTTCGAGGAGTTCGGGGACGGCCAGGGCGGTGGACGTCGCCTGCAGCACCAGGGCTCGGCCCAGCTCCAGCGCGGCCACCGCCTCGTGCAGCCGCCCCTGGGAGGCGGCCCACAGCGCACCCTGGAGACCTCGGCTGGCGCCGTCGCGGGCCGCGAGCAACCCGTGCTCGGCACCGCTCTGCAGGAGCACGTCCGCGGAGAGGGCGGTCAGCGCCTCCGTGGCCGCCGCCAGGGCCGAGAGGTCCGACACGTCCTCGTTGCGGACGCCCCGCTCCCGGTACGCCTCGGCGAGGCTCCACAGGGCCTCGGCGGCGATCCGCGGGGCCCGGCCCTCCCGCACACCGTCCCTGACCCGCTCCAGCTCCGCGATCAGCCGGTCGAGGACCTCCCCGTCGGGGCTCAGGCCGTACCGCAGGCCCAGCTCGCGCGCGGAGCCGTACACCTCCTCCGTCGAGGACCGCGGAGGCGGGGGGACGTGCTCGGGCAGCGGAACCGTCGGGTCGCCGGCCAGAGCGGCCTGCAGCAGGTCGAAGTCCGGAAAGCGGGGCATCGGGATCAGGTCGCCGAACGGCAGTCCGCTCGCCCTGACCGCAGCCATGCCCTCCTTCATGGACGCCATGGCCCGCAGAGCCGCCTCCGGATCACGCGTGACGACGCCCAGCTTCCCGTGTGCCGCCCCCAGCGTCGCCAGGACGAATCCTCGGAAGGCCCCGTCCGGGACGTCCTCCGCCAGCGTCTCGGCCTCGGCCAGCAGACCGAGCGCCACCCGTACGTCGGCGTCGGTGTCCCCCGTCTGCCCGGCGTCCATGATCCGGCCGTACAACTCCCGGACGCGGTCCAGGACTCCGGGATCCCCGGCGCCGGGCGGCAGCAGGTCGGCGAGCTCGCCGAGGTGGCCGAAGGTCGCCGCCCGGTGGTGACGGCCCGCCGCCTGGTCCTGGTAGGTGCCGCCGGCCGCGGCGCTGATGCCGAGCAGCATCGCCCGGAGTGCCTCCAGGCCGGCGGACTGGTCGGGTCCCGGGGGCGGCCGGTCCTGGACCGCACGCAGCCGGCCGAGCAGCTCGTTGATCGCCCCGTGCGGGTCCTCGCCGTTCAGGGCGTCCTGGAGGCCGTACCTGGCGGCGCTCACGGCGTCCAGGGCGGCGGCGAGGCGGTGCAGGGCGTCGGGGGTGAGGAACTCCGACGGATCGGGGCCCGGATCGGGGGCCGGGTCCGGGGTCGGGCTCGGGTCCGGGGCGCCGTCCACCGCGCCGAGGAGCCGGTTCAGGGTCTGCCGCATCCGGTCCGCGACGGGCTCCCCGGCCGGGCTCACACTCGCGATCAGGTCGGCGAGTGCCGCCCCCAGCGAGCCGGCCGCCACGCTGCGCAGCTCGGGGTCGTGCTCCAACAACCTCGCCAGCTCTTCGAGTTCGCCGACGGACGCCTCGCACTCCCGCACCGACGGCGCCACCCCGCCCACCGCGGGGAGCATCCGCCTGACCCGTTCCTCCGCGTCCACGACCCATGCGCGCAGCCCCCGCACGCCGCCGTCCTCCGCGTCACCCACCGGCGCCCCCGCCTTCCCGGTTCCGAGCTCACCCCTGTGCCTACGGCCACTATGCCGAGCCACCGGCCGGGAAGCGGCCGATTCCCGCACCGGACCGACAGATGCCCGGAATCCACCCGGAAATCAACCGGTTGATCTCCGGAACGCGCGCGGACGACCGGTCCGGCCGACGCCTCCGCGCCCTCTCCCCCGGCCCCCGGCCCCCGGCCCGGATCACCCCGAGGGCCGCACGTCCTCGGCCGGCAGCCGGCCGGACCGGATCGCGTCCAGGAGCGCCGCGTGGTCGCGCTCGTTCTGGTCGGCGTAGGACTCGGCGAACCCCGCGACCGCGCGGTCGAAGGAGTCGCCGCGCCCGAGGTAGGCGGCGATCGCGATCCGGTCGCCGGACCTGGCGTGTGCGCGGGCCAGGGTGGCGCCGCACAGCTCGCCGAACGCCCGCATGCCGGCCGGCACCATGTCCTCGGCCACGGCGATGCCCTTCCAGTCGCGCAGCTGGCGGACGTAGAAGTCCCGGCGCCGGCCGTCGATGCCCTCGACCCGTTCCCAGCCGAGGAAGATGTCGCTCGCGGCCTGCATCAGCCGCTGCCCCGAAACCACGCGCTCGCCCTGGTTGGAGTACCGGCCGGCTCCGACGTGGGCGGCCAGGACGGAGGTGTCGGCCTCCTTCGCCTGGAGGAACAGCGGGTCCCGGCCGTCCCGGCCGAGCAGCAGGAAGATCCAGCAACGGGTGCCGACACTGCCCACGCCGACCACCTTGCGGGCCACGTCCACGAGCCGGTAGTCCTCCAGGAGGGTGCGCCGGTCCGAGGAGAGGGTGTGGCCGTAGCGCCCGACCAGGTCGAGGAGCTGCCCCTGCAACGTGTCGCGGGTGACGCCCGTGAGCAGGTCCGAGATCGGGACGAGCAACGGCGGGTCGGCGGCGATCCGGGCCTGCCCGTCCACCGTCTCGGTGAGCTTCTCGAAGGCCTGCAGGCTGTCGCGGGTGCGGGCCTTGGCCATGGCGCGCGCGAGCTGCTTCTGCCCGCGCTTGTGGATCCGGCCGGTGGCCAGCGCCTGGACGCGGGCCGCGTCCATCCTGGCGTACCAGACGTCGAGGTTGTGCATGCCCGCGAACCGCGCCATCGCCTCGCGGTACGACCGCACCGTGGCCCGCACGATGTCCGAGCGCTCGTCGTCGTCGAAGCCGTTCGCCCGCCCGGCGATGGCCAGGCTGGCCGACAGCCGCTTGACGTCCCACTCCCAGGGGCCGGGCAGGGTCTCGTCGAAGTCGTTGATGTCGAAGAGCAGTTGCCGCTCCGGGGAGGCGAGCAGCCGGAAGTTCAGCATGTGGGCGTCGCCGCACAGCTGGGCCCTGATCCCGGAGTCCGGCGAACCGGCCAGGTCGGAGGCCATGATCGCGGCGGCGCCCCGGTAGAACCGGAACGGGGACTCGCTCATCCGGCTGTAGCGGATGGGCACCAGCTCGGGGACCCGGCGGGCCGACTGCGACTCCAGGATGCCCAACGGGTCCGGCCGGCCCTTCGGCGGCTCGTACGCGGCGTGCGACGAGCGGGGGGCGCGGCGGCGGGCGGCCCTGCCGAGGGCCGCCCGCTCCTCGGGCGTGGCGTGTCGCACGGCGCGCATCGCCGGTCCGGCTTCCCGTGGCATCACAGACCTCCTGATCGGCCGGCGGCCACGGTGGCGTCCGACCGGCGCGGGTGATCGGCGGCCCGGACCGGGCTGCCGCGGAAGGCCGCCGGCCGGTCGCACTCTGCTGTCTCGACCGATCATCGGGGACCGGACCGGGTCCGGCATCACGGGGCGGGCACCGGCACCGGGGTCTCCCGGGGCGGCCGGACGGCGGGCGCTGCGGCCGGGCGGGGCTCCGGGCCTCCGCCGGGCCTCCGCGGGGAGGGCCCGGAGCACGGAGCCCCCGGCCCGCCGCCCGGGTGACGGGCGGCGGACCGGGGGCGGTGGGAGACGACCCGGCGAGGCCGTGCGACGGGCCGGGCGGCCCGCCGGTGGTGGGTCAGCCGACGCCGATCTCGCCCAGCTGGAGGTAGTGGTCGCCGAACTGGTCGGCGCTCAGGCGGGTACCGGTGATCCGCACGTAGCGGGCCGTGACCGGGGTGAAGGCGAAGTCCTGGCTCACCGCCCCGGGGCGCGGGTAGCCGGTCCGGGACGCGACGGTGGTCCAGGTGGCGTTGTCGGCCGAGACCTGCACGGTGAAGTCCACCGGGAAGCCCAGTCCGGTGTTCACCCCGTCGGTGCGGGGGGTGAGCCTGACCTGGCTGAGCACGTTGGCACCCTGAAGGTCGACGGTGACCCACTCGTGGGCGGTCGCGGTCGGGGACTTGGCGCTGCTCCACCCCATCGAGTAGCCGAGCGCGGAGTTCAGCACGCCGTCGGTCGCCGCGCTGCGCTTCCAGCCCGAGGACTCCACGGAGCTGGAGCTGGTGACCGGTCGGCCGAGGGCCGGTTCCCGGCCGCCGGCCTCGATCTCGGCGAACTGCAGGTGGTAGTTGCCGTGGGGGTCGGTACGCAACTTGGTCCCCGTCACCCGGATGTAGCGGACGTCCGCGGGCGGGAACGCGAAGGACTGCGCCGAGGCGTCGGGCTTCGGGTGGCCGGTCCGGGACGCGACGGTGGTCCAGGTGGCGTTGTCGGCCGAGACCTGCACGGTGAAGTCCACCGGGAAGCCCTGCCCGGTGGCGTCGCCGTCGGCCCGCGGGTAGAGGTCCACGCGGCCGGTCCGCCGGGTGGAGCCGAGGTCGACCGTCACCCATTCGGTGTGGTCGGCACCGAGGTTGTCGATGCTGCTCCAGCCCTTGCTGCCGTCCGCCAGGCCGCGGCGGCCGTCGGTGGCGGCGGCCCTGCCCCAGCCGTCCGCCTCGTAGGAGCTGGACGCGGTGACGACGGCGCCCTCGGCGGGGTTGGTCCCCGGGTTGATCCGCACGTTGTCGAACCGGGCGGCTGCGTGGCCGGTGGCGAGCGCGACGTTGCCCACCGGGTAGCTGCCGTCGGTGACGGTGAGCAGGAGCGTCGCGCCGTCGAAGACCCGCAGGGTGTCGCCCTGGCTGATGACCCGCAGGCTGACGGTCCGTCCCGGGGCGTACCCGGGGACGGCCGCCGTGGCGAGGGTCGTGCCGCTGCGGTGGACGAACACCGTGCCGTTGTTGCGCAGGCCGACCAGGTAGCCGGTCTGGGTGTCGGTCGGGTTCTGACTGTGCAGCGTGAGACCCGCCCAGTCGGTGTCACCGCCGTCGTTGGCGTCGACCCCGGTGATCCGGACGTCGACGGAGACCGCGGCGTCCCGGTAGGCGCGGCCGGCCACCGCGGACGTCGTCTCCCAGCCGCTGAGCGGGTCGCTCTGGACGTACGCGCCGTCGGCGGTCACCGACCAGGTGCCCCTGGTGTGGCGCCACTCGCCGTCGGTGCCGCCGGAGAAGTCGTCGGCGAAGGGGAAGGCGGCGTCGGGGGCCGTGGAGGTGAGCGCGTCCAGGATCTGCTTGTGGCGGTGGTCGGTCTCGGTACCGGAGGTGGAGAACGACGTGGTGCCGGTGATGAGCGAGCCGATCAGGGCGCGGGCGAGCACGGGCTTGGTGGCGGCGAGCTGGTGGAGCAGTTCGTAGTCCTGGATGCCCGCCAGCAGGGCCTCACTGCGGACGCTGTCGTAGACCTCGTACTTCCGGTGCGTGGCGTCACCGGCGTTGGGCCGGACCAGCATGTTGTCGCCGGTCTCCCAGTCGTCGAAGGTGTTCACGGCGGCGTAGGTGTTCGGGTCGGTCCAGTGGTTCCAGCCCCAGTGCAGGTAGCCGGTGCCTCCGACGGCCGCCACCATCCAGGGCGTCAGCCGGGAGTCGGACAGCGGGTAGCTGATGAACCGGTTGAGGTGGTTGTCCGTCGGCGAGCTGGAGTGGTAGAGCCAGAGCTCCTTCCCGGCGAGCCGCAGGCTCTGGTAGTAGCCGGCGTTGGCGTCGTAGTCGCTGTTGAGCAGCGGCGTGACGGTGCCGAGGGCCGCGTCGATGGTGGGGACGGCCGTGGTGTGGGCCTCGTTGGTCAGGCCGCTCGGGAAGTGCTTGCGGAACTGCTGGTAGACCCACGGCGAGGTCACGTTCTGGTCGGTCAGGTTGCCGCCCGGCTCGTCGAGGGCGCTCATGTAGAAGACGTCGCTCCAGCGCCGGCCGGGGGCGCAGGTGGCCCCGGCGTCCAGGCACTTGGTGTCGAGGTGGGCCTTCAGCGAGGCGAGGATCGTGTCGAGGTACACGGCGCTCGCCGCCCTGCGCTCGGGCGTGTCGATCAGGACGTTGGCCTTCCTGACGCCGCCCTGGCCGTCACCGACCAGCTGCTCCAGCACGTTGCCGCTGCCCTCGATCAGGTGCGGCGTGTAGATGTACTGGAGGGCTCCGGCGTCCTGGAAGAGCTGGAGGAAGCGGTCGAGGTTCTGCCACGTGAACGTGTACTGACCGTCGACCAGGGTGGTGTCCGGGATCGCCAGTGCCTGGAAATCCGCGAAGATCACGTTGTTCCGGTGCTTGGCGTGGTTGGCGGCGAAGTTCCTCATGACCTCCCACCAGCCCTCGCTGTAGTCCTCGACGCCGTACTGCGCGCGGATGTCCTGCGCGGTCCAGCCGTAGTCCCAGCCGACCGAGGTGAACCAGTTGTTCATCCGGAGCGTCGACCGGTTGACCGGCGGGAGCGCGGCGTCGTAGACCGTCACCGAGACCGGGACGTCCACCGCGCCGTCCGAACTCTGCACGGTGGCCTTGCCGGTGTAGGTACCGGGAGCCTGGCCGGCGGGCACCGCGACGCTGTAGTGGTACGGCTGCGTCGTGTCGGGGGCCAGCTCGTACGGGGTGTTCTCCACCAGGGCGTCGTAGTAGCTGGTCCCGCCGTCCGGCGGCTCCTGGTAGCCGGGCTGCCCGATGCCGTTCCAGGGAGTGACCTTGGCGACGCGCGGGTGGTTGTACTCCCGGTTCACGGTGATCCGGGACGCCGGGATGGTGGCACCGGCCGGCCCGGCGAGGTCGCCGGCCACCACCTGCACCCCCGTCAGCCGGTGGCCGGAGCGGACCGCGATCTGGGCGGCCTGGGTCTCGTTGCGGGCCGCGAAGAGCCCGACCGCGCGGGTGGAACGATCCGGAGCGGGAGAGGCCGAGAACACGTGGTCGTAGCCGCTCGCCACCCAGACGGACGGGGGCGGCTCCACGGCCGCCGCCGTTCCCGGTATGAGGGCGGCGAGCAGAAGACCGACCAGGGAGGGCACAACGGCCCTCACAGGTGATTTGTCCACAATCACTCTTTCTGAATTCAGATTCGCACACGGTGAACACCGCAGGCGATCAGATGATGAGGGCCAGTCATATCGCATACCCGGTGAACCCGGTAGTTCGTGCCGATGCAAGCCACCGGTCCGTCAGGCGACCACGAAATGAACACGCGCGCTCCCCCGCCGAAGCCTGCGACGCGCCGGCCCCGTACGGGCCGGCTGCGAAGGGTTCGTCTAGGGTGCGGTCCCGACGCGGTCGACGATCGAAGGGGGACGGCATGCTGACGTACGAGCACCTGAGCGAACCGGAACGGCGGTTGTGGGACGCGTGCCCCACCGGCTCGGTGGTCGACCTGCGCAGCGGTGAGGGCAGCGCGGACGACCCGGCCGGCGGGGCGGCCTGGGGTGACGGGCGCACCGTCCGCGCCGAGGCGATCACGGCCGCACTGCTCGCAGGCCCCGGACTCGGCGGCCCGGTACGGGCGCTGCGTCTGACGGGAGCGCGCGTCACCGGGCACCTCGACCTGGGCGGGATCGTGTCGGGGTGCGAGCTGAGGTTCGAGGGCTGCCACTTCGAGGAGCAGGTGGTGCTGCGGGACGCGTCGCTGCGGTCGACCGCCCTGACCGGATGCCGGATACCCGGGCTGGACGGCTGGCTCCTGAAGGTCGACGGCAACCTCTTCTTCGAAGACTCGGTCTTCGACGGGCGACTCACACTCACGCGGGCGCACATCACGGGCGAGCTGCGACTCAGCGGAGCACACCTCACCGCCACGGAGCTCACCGCCCCCGGGCCGGGCCCCGCCGGCGGTCCGGACCAGGCGCGCGGCCCGGACGTCTGGGCGCTGTGGGCCGGGGGCCTGGTGATCGAGGGCGGCTGCTTCGCCCGCAAGGGGTTCCGCTCCCGCGGGGGCCTGCGGCTGGTCGGTGCCCGGTTCAACGGCGGTCTCTTCATGGAACGGGCCCGCATCGACAACCCCGGCGGTGACGCGCTCACCGGCGACGACCTCTCCGCCTCCACCGTCGTCCTCTCCGACGGCTTCACGGCCACGGGATCGATCCGGCTCCCCGGGGCGGTGATCCGCAGCAGGCTCTCGCTGGACTCCGCCGTCCTGAACGGCGGCGCCGTGGCGCTGGCCGCCGTCCGGCTCACGACCGGCGACCTCCAGCTGACCCCGGCCGCCCCACCGACCGGCGCGGTCGACCTTCAGGACGCACAGGCCGTCGTCCTGCACGACAACGAGCACAGCTGGCCCGCCGACACCCGCCTCGACGGCTTCACCTACACCTCGATCCAGGCCCCGGCCGCCGGACCCGGTCCCGTCGCCGACCGCCTGGCCTGGCTGGCCCGCCTCCAGGGATACTCGCCCCACGCGTACGAGCAACTCGCCTCCTGGTACCGGAGGATCGGCCACGAGGACGACGCCCGACGGGTCCTCCTCGCGAAGCAGCGCCGGCGCCGCCCCACCCTCGGCCCGCCCGGCCGGCTCTGGAGCCGGCTGCTGGACGTCACCGTCGGCTACGGCTACCGCCCCTGGCAGGCCGTGCTGTGGCTCCTCGGACTCGCCCTGCTCGGCGCCCTCGTCTTCGGGCAGGGCACACCCCACGAGGTGAAGCGCGGCGAGAGCGTCCCGTTCAGCCCCCTCGTCTACACGCTCGACCTGCTCATCCCGATCGGCGGACTCGGCCAGCGCACCGCGTGGTACTGGACGGGACCCCAGCAGTGGTTCGGCTACACCCTGATCGCCATCGGCTGGCTCCTGACCACCGCCGTCATCTCGGGCATCAGCAGAACCCTCAACCGCACCTGATCCACGACCTCGGGCAGCCGGCCGGAGCACCCCGGGCGAGGTGCCCCGGCCTCCGGGCGCACCCGAGTCGAGGACACCTCCTGTCCGCCACGTCTGCCACGGTGATGACCGGGCCGCCGGTCGAGGACACCCCACCCGACCGGCGCCCGCCCGCCCGACCGCCCGACCGCCCGACCCGACGCCAGGAGCAGACCGCATGACCGTCCTCGGCACCCGCGCCCTCAACCGCGCCGCCCTCGCCCGCCAGTACCTGCTCGCGCGCGAGGACACGCCCGTCCGCGACGCCGTGGCGCACCTGTGCGGCCTGCAGGCGCAGGAACCCCAGGAACCGTTCACGGGCCTGTGGTCCCGGCTGAGGGCGTTCCGGCCACAGGACCTGGACGACGCACTGACCGGGCGCACGGTCGTACGCACGCACCTGATGCGCCGCACCGTCCACCTCGTCACCGCCGACGACGCGCTGGCCTGGCGGGCACGCCACGACGCCATGCTGCGCCAGCGGTCGACGGCCGCCTACCGGCGCGAGCTCGCGGGCGTCGACCTGGACGAACTCGCCGCCGCAGGAAGGGCGGTCATGGCCGACGCGCAACCCCGCACCATGACCGAACTCGTCCGGGAAGTCGAAGGCCGCTGGCCCGCGCCCCCGCGCCGCGCCCTGGGCGAGGTGCTCGTCGCCGCCCTCGTCCCGATGGCCCAGCTCCCGCCCCGCGGCCTGTGGCGCACCACCGCGGGCGTCCGCAACCTGCCCCTGGCCGCCTGGCTGGGGCGCGAGATCCCGCCGCTCTCACCCGACGAGAGCGATCCCGTCGGGCGCCGGCTCGTCCGGCGCTACCTCGCCGCCCACGGCCCCGCCGCCACCGCGGACCTCCGTGCCTGGTGCGGACTCGCCGGACTGCCCGCCGCGGTCAAGGCCGTCCGCGGGGAACTCGTCACCTTCCGCGACGAACGCGGCCGCGAACTGCTCGACCTGCCCGACGCGCCGCGCCCGGACCCGGACACCCCCGCACCCGTCCGCTTCCTCCCGGCCTTCGACAACGCGATCCTCGGCTACCAGGACCGCAGCCGCATCATCGACGACGCCCACCTCGGCCTCTCCGTCGCCGGCCGACGCGCCGTCCTCGTCGACGGACGCGTCGCCGCCACCTGGACCCTGCGCGACGAACAGCTCACCGTCACCGCGCTGCGCCCCCTGTCCGCCCCGGAGCGGGACGAGGTCCACGCCGAAGCACGGGCCCTCGCCACCTTCCACGGCGCGGACCCCGACCGCGTCCGCCTCACCACCGGGACGGACTGAGCAGACGGACTGAGCAGACGGCCTCCCCGCCTTCCCCGGGCGGCGGGCCGCCGTCCGCGGACCGCCGCGGCGCGCGGTCCGTCCGTCACGAGCCGGCGGTGGCCGTCTCCAGCGTGGTCGCCATGACCGGGCTGGTGAAGGTGTTCGTCGCGGCCCCCGAGGAGAGGTGGTAGGAACCCCACTTGAGGTAGTTGCGGGTGCCGTCCCACGTGGTGCCCCTGAAGGTGCCGGAGCCGGTCGTGAAGGACTGCTTCACCCCGTCGAACCAGAAGTCGATGGTGCCGTCGGTGCGGCCCAGGCGGATCTTCAGCGCGTAGGAGTGCCACTGGTTGTTGGCGGTCGGCGCGGTCCACAGCGTGTGAGCGACGTGCTCGGTGTCCCACTCCTGGAGGCGGATGCGCCCGGCCGTCGCGTCGATCTCGATCGGGTGGTTCGCCGTACCGGTGCTCGGCGAGCACTTGAGCTGGAAGACGTAACGGCTGTTCGTGTCCTGGATGTCCACCTTGGACGACCAGCCGAGGTAGAAGGTGTCCCCCTCCTTCAGGTCGGGGCCGAGCGTCTCGCAGCGCTCCGCGCCCGCGGCCTGGAACGCCCGCCACACGCTGCCCTTGGCGGAGTCCTGGACGACGCCGAAGTCACCCGACGCGCACTGGACGGCGGCGAAGGAGGACGGGCCCTTGCTGGTGCTGGGGGTCCACAGGACCTTGCCCGCGGCGGCGGCCGAGCTGCTCGCGGTGACCGAACCGGCCGCGATCGCGAGCGTGGTGAGGGCCACGACTCCGACGGCGGTCCTGCGGTGGTGGGACAGAAAGGACATGCCTCTCCCGGGTGGATGAGTGGCGGAAACGGACGCCGCCCGGGCCGGCCGGCCCGAACGCATCCGTCGATTCGACCACCTGACGGCCGGTCGGGCCAGCAGGCCGACCGGCAGCGGCCCTTTCGGGCACTCCCACCGGTCGACCGCGGGCACCGGGGGCAAGGTCTCCGCGGTCACGGCGGCGGCCCCCGGGTGCCGTGGGCGCTCCCCGGTCGAGAGCGCCCTCGACCTCACCGACCCCTGCCGCTTCCGCTCCCGTTCCCGCTCCCGCTTTCGCTTTCGCTTTCGGAGAAGGAGGCCAGGACCGGCTTTCTCCTCCCCGGGGCGCGTTACGGGTGCGCGCGGCCGTCCTCACCACGAAGGTGGGGTGATGAGACTCATCGTGCTCCTCGAACCGGAGCTCCAGCGGGTGGCCCCCTTCGGCGGCGCCGCCGACGAGTACGTCGAGGGCGTGCGCGCCGTGCACGCGGCCGGGGCCGACCCGTCCGTGCCCGGCGCTCCCGGTGGTTCCACCCTGTGCGGTGCCGACACCCGACGGATGCAGGCCGTGGACTACCGCCCGGCCGAACCCGGCTCCTCCTGGTACCCGCCCAAGTGGCACGGGAGCGGGAAGGTCTGCCCGCACTGCGACCGGGCCGCGCACACCGGCTGACCGACCGGGACTCCACCGGTCCGGCTCCCCGGGCCCACGCCGTGGGCTTCGCCCGCACCTGTCGTCGGCCGTGGCGGGACGGCACACGGACGCGACGACGCGGGAGGCCGAGGCCACCCGGAAGGCCGCCGCGGAAGCGGTCAGCTGCGCGGCGGCGCCCCGCCGGGTTCTCCGGAGTCCTCCGTGCCCGCGTCGTACGAGGAGGTGCCCGCGTCCAGCAGGGGTTCCTGCGTCTTGAGGTGCGCGGGCGCCAGCGCTCGCAGCACGTGGTAGCCGGTGATGACGACCACGGTCCCCAGCGCGATGCCGCTGAGGCTGAAGGTGTCGGTGAACGTCATGGTGACGTTGCCGACCCCGATGATGATGCCCGCGGCGGCCGGCACGAGGTTCAGCGGGTTGCGCAGGTCCACGCCGGACTTGGTCCAGATCTGCGCGCCGAGCAGGCCGATCATGCCGTACAGGATGACGGTGATGCCGCCGAGGACCCCGCCGGGGACCGCGGCCACGACGGCACCGAACTTCGGGCAGATTCCGAACAGCAGCGCGAAGCCGGCGGCCGCCCAGTAGGCGGCGGTGGAGTACACACGGGTGGCGGCCATGACGCCGATGTTCTCGGAGTAGGTGGTGTTCGGCGGGCCGCCGAGCGCGGTGGAGAGCATGGAGCCGACGCCGTCCGCGGAGATCGCGGTGCCCAGCTTGTCGTCCAAGGTCTCACCGGTCATCTCCCCGACCGCCTTGACGTGCCCGGCGTTCTCCGCGACCAGCGCGATCACCACGGGCAGGGCCACCAGGATCGCGGACCACTGGAAGGAGGGGCCGTGGAAGGCGGGCAGGCCGATCCAGTCCGCCGTGCCCACGCCCGACAGGTCCAGACGCCAGTGGTCGGTGAGCTGTCCGCTCGCGTCCACCGAGTGGATCTTCCCGAAGATCCGGTCGAACAGCCAGGAGATCCCGTACCCGAAGAGCAGCCCGAGGAAGATCGCCACGCGCGACCAGAAGCCCCGCAGGCACACCACGGCCAACCCGGTGAACGACATCACCAGCAACGCCGTCCACTGGTCCTGCGGCCAGTAGGTCGAGGCGGTGACGGGCGCGAGGTTGAAGCCGATCAGCATGACGACGGCGCCGGTGACGATCGGGGGCATCGCGGCGTGGATGATCCGTGCCCCGAACCGCTGGACCGCCAGGCCCACCAGGAACAGCGCCACGCCCACCACGAACACGGCGCCGGTGACCGTGGCGCTGGTACCGCCCTGCGCCCGGATCACCGCGGCCACGCCGACGAAGGACAGCGAGCAGCCGAGGTAGCTGGGCACCCGGCCGCGGGTCGCCAGCAGGAAGATGACGGTCGCGACGCCGGACATCATGATCGCCAGGTTGGGGTCCAGCCCCATCAGCACGGGCGCCACGAAGCTCGCGCCGAACATGGCCACCACGTGCTGGGCGCCGAGCCCTGCCGTCCGTGGCCAGGAGAGTCGTTCGTCGGGGCGGACGACCGCTCCCGGTGCGGGCGTCCGCCCGTCACCGTGCAGCTTCCAGCGCACGCCGAGGTCCATGTGGGGGTTCACTTTCTCTGTACTTCCGTGGAATCGTCCGCACCATTCTCGTGGCCGCCGGGCGCCCCGCGCGCCACCGGCCCTGCTCCTGACCTGCGCGCTCGCGCGGCACCGACGTCGGTGGGCCCTACCGGACACCCCCCGTCACGTGTGCCGTCGGACCCGTCACCCGTCACCCGTCACCCGTCACCCGTTACTGCCACCGCCGCCGTCGCCCGTCCCCGCCGCCCGTCAGAGCAGGCGCGCGTTCGACCGGGGCGTGCGGCCGGACTCCCCCGGGAGCAGTTCGGCGGTGCGGTCGGCCACCTCGTGGTGCAGGGCGTCGCGCACGGCCCGGACGGCGGGGTGGGTCACCGCTTCCCGTCGCACGGCCAGCGTGATCGGCAGTCGGATGTCGACCTCGTCGACCAGCAGCCGCCGCAACCCGGCCCGATCGGCGAGGAAGGCCGGCAGCACACCGACCCCGGCACCCACGCGGGTGGCTTCGAGCTGGGCGAAGACGTTGGTGGAGGAGAACGCGGGTGTCATGCCCGGAAGATGACGTTCGATGTCGAGGTCGCCGACCTGGAGCATCGACTCGATGTAGAAGATCAGCGGATGCTCGCGCAGGTCGGCGACCTCGCCGGGGGGCCCGCACCGCGCGAGGTACTCGTCGCTGGCGTACAGCCCCAGCGCGTAGTCGGTGAGGTGCTCGGTCACCAGACGGCTCCTCGGCGGCCTGCCGATGGTCAGGGTGAGGTCGAAGCCGGCTGGTCGAAGGTTCAACTGACGGGTTGCGGTGATGAGTTCGACGTGCAGTCGGGGGTGGCGCCGGCGCACCCGGGCCAGGGCCGGGGTGGCGAAGACGGTGCCGAAGCCGTCCGGAGCGCTGACCCGGACGGTGCCGAGGAGTGACGGCGCGTCCTGACCGGACACCGCGTCGACGACGCGGACGAGGGCGTCCTCGATCGTGCGGGCGCTCGCGGAGACGGCCTTCCCGGCGTCCGTCAGGACCCAGCCCTCCGCACCGCGTTCCATCAGCCGCACCCCGAGGCTCTTCTCCAGTGCGGTGATGCGACGGGACACGGTGGTGTGGTCCACCCCGAGTACCTCGGCGGCGGTCACCAGACGCCCCGTACGGGCGACCGCGAGCAGGTAACGCAGGTCGTCCGCGCGGAGTCTGCGCGGATCGAGACCGCTACGGTCCGTCCGCGTGGGCGGGACCTGCGCCGGAGCCGGAGCCGGCTCATCACCGACCGGGCGGGAACGGGAGCGCACGCGATCAGCGTATCTGCATTTCCGCACACCTCGTCTGCACGATTGGCGATTGAACGCACAACCTCACGGGGGTCACAGTCGAACCTTCCCGGCCGGCGTACCCGGCCGCCGTCCGTCCCCCGGTTCCTTCCGAGGTTCCTCCCCAAGTTCCTCCCAGCGTTGAGGGGTTCTCCATGGTTGCCAGCCTGTCCCTGCCACGGATCATGCGCGTCGGCCGCGGCGCCGCCGAGGAACTCGGCAACGTCATCGCGGGGCTGGGGCTGAGCCGGCCGCTCCTCGTCACGGATGCGTACCTGGTCGGAAGCGGTGCGGCGGAACGCCTTGCGGCGGCCCTGCTCAAGGCCGGACTCAGCCCGCGGCTGTTCTCCGACACCGTGCCCGACCCGACGACCGACTCCCTCGCCCCGGGACTGAAAGCTCTGCACGACCACGAGGCGGACTCGGTCATCGGGTTCGGCGGCGGAAGCCCGATGGACACCGCCAAGGCCCTCGCCCTCCTCGGCGTGCAGGGCGGTCACATGCGCGACTACAAGGCGCCGCGCGTCAACCTCGGCCCGGCGCTCCCGGTGATCGCGGTCCCCACCACCGCCGGCAGCGGATCGGAGGCGACCCAGTTCACGGTCATCACCGACAGCGGCACGGACGAGAAGATGCTCTGTCTGGGCCCCGCGTTCCTGCCGATCGCCGCCGTGGTCGACGTGGAGCTGACCATGTCGATGCCGCCCCGGCTGACCGCCGACACCGGCATCGACGCGCTCACCCACGCCGTCGAGGCGTACGTGAGCCGCAAGGCCAACCCCTTCTCCGACGGCCTCGCCCTCACCGCGATCGGCACCATCGGCCGCCACCTGCGCCCCGCCTACACCGACGGCTCGGACGTTCGGGCCCGCGAGGCCATGATGCTCGCCGCGACCCAGGCCGGCATCGCCTTCTCGAACTCCAGCGTCGCCCTCGTGCACGGCATGAGCCGCCCGATCGGCGCCCACTTCCACGTCGCCCACGGTCTGTCGAACGCGATGCTGTTCCCCGCCGTGACCGCCTTCTCGGTGCACGCGGCGCCCGGCCGATACGCCGACTGCGCCCGTGCCCTGGGAGCCGCGACCGCCACGGACGCCGACGAGGTGGCCACCGGGAAGCTCGTCGACGCGCTCCGCGGCCTCTGCCACGACCTGGACGTGCCCACGCCCCGCGCCCACGGCATCGACCAGGAGGCCTGGACCCGCCTGACGCCCCTCATGGCCGAGCAGGCCCTGGCCTCCGGCTCCCCCGCCAACAATCCCGCCGTGCCCACCGCCGACCAGATCCAGGACCTCTACGCCGGCATCTACGGCTGATCCCCTCGTCCGGAATTCCCCCGGAAACGCAAAGAACCCCCGTCCGTATCCCGGACGGGGGTTCTTCACAATGATTGTTCGGCGGCGTCCTACTCTCCCACAGGG
>NZ_JBHXDN010000089.1:0-34519 GCF_042726075.1 Kitasatospora sp. NPDC127035
GGGTCGGGGGGGGGGGGGGGGGGGGGGGGGGGGGCGCCACGCCGCAGGCGCCGCCCGGTCAGCGCGCCGACGGGGCGCCGGAGGGCGTGAGCGGCGTGCTCGGAGCGGCGGCGCTCGGGGCGGCCGAGCCGGTCGGGGCGCCACTCTGGGGGGCGGTCGCGGTCGGGGTGGGCGTCGGGCAGCCCGGGGCGGTGGCCGTCGGCGTCGCGGTGGCCGAGGGCGTCGCCGACGCCGGGGCGCTCGGGGCGGTGCCGGCCGTCGGCGTGCCCGAGGGGGCGTCCGTCGGCGTGGCGCAGGCGGTGGGCGTGCCGGTCGGGGTCGTCGTCGGCGTGGCCGTCGGCGTCGCGGTGGGCGTGCCGGTCGGCTCGGCGGTCGCCGTCGGGCTCGCGCTGCCGGACGGGCTCGCGGTCGCGGAGGGCGTCCCCGACGGCGTGGTGGTCGGCCCGGTCGAGGGGGACGCGGAGGGCGACGCCGAATCCGACGGGGTCGCACCGGTCGACGGCGACGTGGACGGCGTCCCCGAGGGCGAGGTCGACGGTGAGGTCGACGGTGCGCCGGAGGGCGTCGTCGAGGTGGACGGAACGGCGGGAGTGCCGGGCGTGGTGGACGGCTGCGGCACGCCCGACGGCTGCGTACCGGTCGGGATGCCGGGGATGACGGGGGCGACGGGAGCCGGCGGGGTCGGCAGGGTGAGCGGAGCGAACGGGCCGTTCGGGGCGGTGCGGCCCGGGGTGGTGACCGGGCTTCCGGTGCTGAAGTGGGCCATCCAGTTCCGGACCGTGCGCAGGTACTCGGCCGAGTGGTTGTAGCCGAGGACGGCCCGGTCCAGCTGGGCCGGGTCGGACAGGTCGCGGCCGCCCGCGCACAGGTAGCGGCCGGCGGCCTCGGCGGCGTCGAAGACGTTGTTCGGATCGGCCTTGCCGTCGGCGTTGGCGTCGACGCCCCAGGAAGCCCAGGTGGAGGGGATGAACTGCATCGGACCGACGGCGCGGTCCCACACGCCGTCACCGTCGAAGCGGCCACCGTCGGTGTCGGATATCGCCGCGAAGCCGGCACCGTTCAGCGCCGGGCCGAGGATCGGCCGGTACGTCGTCCCGGCGGCGTCCACCGCACCCCGGCCGGCCTGGCCGGACTCGACCTCGCCGATCGCGGCCAGCAGCTGCCACGGCAGGTGGCAGGCGGGCGAGCGCAGCGCCAGGGCGGCCTCCGCCTTGCGGTAGGCGGCGAAGACCGTCTCCGGCAGGGCGGGCCCGTTGCGCAGCGGGTCGGCGAAGGGCGAGCCGACCGGAGCGGTGGGCGGCTGGGTCAGCGGGACGGTACCGCCGCCGTCGACCGGGGCGGCCCCGGCGAGAGCGGGCCCGCCGGACACGCCGGGGCCGAACGGCGAGGTGGTGCCGGGGTCCACGGCCGCGGAGCCGGTCCCGGTGGCCGTCGGGCCGAGGGTCCGGTCGGCGGGGGCCGGAAGCGCGTCGGCGGATGCCACGGGGGCGAGGCCGAGGCCGGTGAACTGGGCGCCGGTCAGGGCGGCGAGGGCCGTGAAGACCGCTGCCGTTCCGGCCATCCGGCTGCCGAGCCGCAGCCGGCGGACGCCCCGGGGGCCCGCGGCCCGGCGGCTCGCGGTCTCCCTGACCACGATCTCCCTGACCACGGCCTGCCGTGGCCCCTCGGATGTCCCGTCGCCGTTCCTGGTCGCCATGCTGTGCCCCTCCCGTCACCGTCCGGCCCCTGGGGAACGGACGGGGTGTCACCATCGTGCCTGCCGGTGCCTGACCGAGCTCGTTTCCCGAACGATTAGTATCACGACGATCCGACAGGCCCCGGATGGCCGGGAGCGGTCCCGGGCGCCACCGTTCGATGAACGGGCCGTGGACGGACTCGACCGGACACGGTCAGGACGGCCGGCGCGGCGCCGACCCCCGGGCGGGCCCCGGGCCACGGGCAGGACGTCAGAGCTCGACGAGCGTCCCGTCCTCGGCGACGCCCGCACCCGCCGCGGCCAGCACGGGGGCCAGTGCGACCGCCTCGGGCGAGCCCCGGTGGGCGAGCGGGTTGGTGTTGTTGAGGTGGGTGTAGAGGTAGCGCGGCCCCGGGTGACGGGCCAGGTGGGGGAGCGAGTCCTCGACGGCGAGGTGGCCCATCCCGCGCGAGGTGCGCGCGCCGCCGGTCCGTTCGGCGAGCTCGTCGTCGGTGGCGAAGGTGCCGTCCAGGATCACCAGGTCGGCGCCGGACACCGCCCGGTCCAGGGCGGGCGTCCAGGCGGCGACCCCGGGTGCGTAGACCGCGCGGGCGCGGCCGGCGGTGTCGCTGAAGCGGTAGCCGATCACCCAGTCCGTCCGGTCCGCTCCCGCCGCCGTGCCCGCCCCGCCCGGGGCCGTCCCGCTCCCGCGGGCGGTACGTCGCTCGCCGGGCGGGCCGGCGGCGTACCGGGGGCGTTTGCCGCCGAGGGCCAGTGGCTCGGCGAGCAGGCCGCCGGCCAGTTCGACGGCGGTGCCCGGTGTGACGGTGTGCCAGTGCGTCTTGGCGTAGGGGGCGATCAGCGGGCCGACCGGGAACGCCTCGTGCAGGGCGGCGCGGACCGGCTCCGTGGCGTGCACCGACAGCTCTGCGGCCTCGCGCAGGGTCACCAGGCCGAGGGTGTGGTCGAGCTCGCCGCTGGTGAGCAGCACACCGCGCAGCGGGGTGGCGCGGGTGCCGGGCGCGGGTGCCAGTTCGGGCGTGGCGAGCAGCTGGGAGCGGAGGTCGGGGGAGGCGTTGACCAGGTACCAGGCGGCGCCGTCGGCGCTGACGGCCAGGCAGTCCTGGCTGCGGACGGCGCCGGTGCGGCGGGCGGTGGCGCAGCCGTCGCAGCCGCAGTTCCACTGGGGCAGGCCGCCGCCGGCGGCGGTGCCGAGGATCCGGATCTTCAGCGGGTGCTCCCTCAGGACGGGCCCGGCACGGCGGGCGCGGCCGGCCCGGCGGTGACGCTCGTGGCAGTGCCGGGCGTGCCGAGTGTGACGGGCGCGGCGGGCGTGGCGGTGAACCGGCGCGGCACCGGCGTCGGGCCGTCGGCCGGCGCGGGCGAGTGGACCAGCTGGTGGTGCGGGGAGAGCCGGCACGCCGGATCGGTGACGGCCGCGTCGCCGGTGAACTGGAAGGCCTGGCAGCGGCAGCCGCCGTGGTCGACCTCGCGCAGCGCGCAGCTCCGGCAGGGTTCGGGCATCCAGGCGGTGCCCCGGAAGCGGTTGAAGGCGGGGGAGTCGTGCCAGATCGCCGCCAGGTCGTCGCCGGCGGCGTTGGGGATCCGGAGACCGGGCAGCTGGGCGGCGGCCAGGCAGGGCAGCACGTCGCCGCCGGGCGCGACCACCAGCTGTTCGTTCCCCCAGCCGTTCATGCACGGCTTGGCGGTGCCGCTGTGGTGGTCGGCGACGACGTGGGTGATCTCGATCCGGTCGCCGTGCCGGGCGCGGGCCGCGGCCACGTCCAGCTCGGCCTGTCGGACCTGTTCGTCACCGGGCGCCAGATGGGCCCGGTTGACCCAGGCCCAGCCGTAGAACTGGGTGTGCGCCAGCTCCACCCGGTCGGCGCCCAACTCGACGGCCAGGTCGGCGATCGCGCCGAGCCGGGCCAGATTCCCGCGGTGCAGCACGGCGTTGACCGTCAGCGGCAGTCCGGCGGCGGTGAAGAGCGCGGCGGCGGCCAGCTTCCGTTCGTGCCCGGTCCGGCCGTTGAGCCGGGTCAGCCCGGCGACGGTGTCGGCGCGGTCCGGATCGGCGTCCTGCACGGAGAGCTGGACGTGGTCCAGGCCCGCTTCGGCGAGTTCGGCGGCGCGCGGGCCGTCCAGGGGCAGGCCGCTGGTGATCAGGTTGGTGTAGAGGCCCAGCCGGTGGGCGTGTGCGACGACGGCGGCCAGGTCGCGGCGGAGCAGCGGTTCGCCGCCGGTGAGGTGGACCTGGAGGATGCCGAGGCCGCGTGCCTGGTCGAGGATGCGCAGCCACTGCTCGGTGTCCAACTCGTCGCGCTGTCTGGTGAGCTCGACCGGATTGGCGCAGTAGGTGCACTGGAGGGGGCAGCGGTGGGTGAGCTCGGCGATCAGGCCGAGCGGCGCGGGCGCCCGCCGTCCGGCGCGGGTCTCCGCCGAGTGGGTCCCCGTCGGGTGGGTCCCCGTCGGGTGGGTCAACGCGGCGTGGGCCCCCGCGGTCCCGGGCGGGTCCGCGGCCCGGGTGGGGACGGCCGGTGCGCCGGTGCCGTCGAGGGTGAGCAGCCGGCGCTCGGCGAGGTCGAGCAGCAGGCCGAGGACCTGCCCGGGCTCCACCCCGTCGTACTCGGCGGCGAGCCGGGCGGTGATCCGCCCGGCGTCGCGCCGACCGTCGCAGTGCCGGAGCACGGCGGCGGCGGTCTCGTTGAGCAGCAGGACGCCCTCCGGGTAGAGCAGGGCGTCCTGCCGGCGGACCGGGTCGTGCACCAGCCGCACACCGCGCCGCAGCCCGGGGGTCGCGGCGTCGGGTGCGGGGCTCACCGGCCGGTCCCGGTCCGGCCCGCAGGGGTACCGGCCGGACCGTAGTCGACGGCGTCCAGCATGGCCCGCAGGACCTCGCACTTGAAGGCGAGCGCGTCCACGGCCGCCTGCTGCTGGGCCTCCGTGACGCAGTGGTCCAGTACCAGTTCGAGCGTCCGGGCGCTGTCCCGGCGGGCGTCGGGGATGCGGTGCTCGAAGTAGGCGTAGCCGGACGGGTCGATCCAGTCGTAGTGCTTCTGCCAGGCGACGACCCGTTCGGCCATGTGGTCGGGCGAGAACATCTCGGTCAGCGCGGCGGCCACGCCCTCGGTCCACGGACGGGTCTGGCAGAAGTGCAGGTAGCCGTCGACGGCGAAGCGCACCCCGCGCGCGACGTGCCGCTCGTCCAGGATCTCGGCCCGGTCCAGGCCGACCGCCTCGGCGAGCACCAGCCAGTCGGCCAGGCCGCCCTGGTCGGCGTTCGGGCCGTCCTGGTGGCCGAGCCGCTGCGACCACTCCCGACGGACGTCCGCGAGCGGGCAGTTGGCGATGATCGCCGCGTTCTTCCGGGTGAGGCAGAGCTGGTAGTACCAGCGGTTGGCGACCCAGCGCCGAAGTTCCTCCGGGGTGCAGTCGCCGGAGTGCAGGCGCAGGTGGAACGGGTGGGTGTCCCAGTACCGGTCCCGCAGGCCGTGCAGCCGGGCCGCGAAGGACTCGCGGCCCGGCTGCAGGTCGGCCGGCACCCGGGCCGGCGCGAGAGGGGGAGCCTGGGTCACCGAGTGGTCCGCGCGGCGTACGCGGTGACCTCGGCGCCGGTGCGGTGGCACTCCACCGCCGGGGCGGACCAGGCGGGCTTGGCCGCGGCCGGCGGGGCCGGTACGGCGGCGGTGGTGACGGGCTGGGGAGCGAGCGTGGACTTCATGGGAGTTGCCCTCCTCGGTGAAGTGGGTGAGAGGCCGGGGCCCGAGGGCCCCTGGATCAGGACGCTACGAGCCGCCGGGCCCGCCCGCCGGTCGAAACCACGCGATCCGCGGACAATCGCGCTCGAACGGGTGACACGACGGGCTCCGCACCGGGCCGGGCCCGGGCGGGAAACCGGTGTCGAGTGTGCCGGTTCGGCCATGCCGTGTCGAGTGGGCCGGACCGGGCGGGCCGTACCGGGTGGGCCGGGTGGGCCGGCCCACCCGGTACGACCGGTCCGGTCCTCAGGCCGAACGGCCGAAGGCGACCAGATGGCCGTCCTTGGTGCCGACGAACACCCGCCCGCCGTCCGTCGCCGGGACGGAGAACCTGGTCACGGTGCCGAGCGCGAAGCTGCGCCGCAGCTTGAGCGCGCCGTTGACCGGAACCGCGTCGTAGACCCGGAGTTCGCCGTTCTGCCCGCCCGGGCCGGAGCCCGAGTAGACCGTCCAGACCAGCGCCGAACCGGCGACCGTCCCGTTCGAGGTGACGACCGGTGAGCCGGACGCGTAGCCGAATCCCTCGGGGCTCGTCCCGGCGCTGGTCAACTGGGGGTTCCCCGCGCCGTTCACGGAGTACTTGAGCGCCCGCAGCGAGCCGTAGTTCTCGACCAGGTAGACGTAGCCGCCCTCGCCGCCCCAGACGCCGGGGTGGCCCCAGACGCCCTTGAACGGGCCGGTGGTGCCCACCACGTTGTCGGTGCCGCCGGAGCCCTGGCCCATGCCGCCGAGACGGTCGCGGTCCAGCAGGAAGATCCGGCCGTCCTTGCCGACCTGCACCATCAGGTGCGGGTGGGCGGAGGTGCCGAAGCCGGACGGCAGGGCCGCCGGGCCGCCGGAGCCGAAGTCCACGTCACCGTGGTCCATCTCCCGGTTGTTGGTGGGGCTGAAGAAGTCCCGCGGGGCGAGGCTGCCGTCCGCGTTCACCCCCAGCCGGACCACCGACTCGGCGAAGTGGCCGCCCGGTTTGTCGCCCGGCCCCTTGAGCGGGGACGAGCCCTCGCCGGCGCCGTTGCCGGTGGCGATGAAGATCCGGCCGGCGCCGTCGGAGACCAGACCGCCGCCGCTCATCCAGACGCCGGCGTTCTGCGAGGCGGATCCGGACTCGGTGGACCAGAGGGTGAGCTTGCGGGTGGAGGTGTTGACGCCCGCGACCGTGCCGACGTACGTCCCGATGCCGCAGTCCGAGGCGAAGCCGAAGTAGACGGCGCCGTCGATCAGCAGCAGTCCCGCACGCTGGGCGGAGGTCGACGGGTTGAACGGGACGCCGGGGCTGTTGACCGGCGAGCCCTGGACGGTGACCGGCCAGCCGCTCCGCTCCGCGCCCGAGGCGACGTCCAGCGCGTGCACCGAGAAGTGCGCGCCGCCGTCGCCGGACTTGGTCACGAGGTAGACGGTGCCGCTCGCCCGGTCGTAGACCGGTGTCGAGACGATGCCGGTGCCGGGCGCGAGACAGGCGCTGGACGAGGACACCGGGGTGCCCAGCGCGCGCTGCCAGACGATCCGTCCGTCGGCCGCGTTGACGCCGTAGACGTGGTTGGTCGCGGTGGCGACCACTACGGTGGATCCGGCGACCAGCGGCTGTGCGTACACCGCGCCGTCCACGGCGGTCGACCAGCGCCGGCCGAAGCCGGAGGCGGACACCTGGGCGGGGCTCAGGTTCGGTTCGGCGGCGTCCCAGCCGGTGCGCAGGTTGTTGACCGAGACGGTCGGGTTGTCGGCCCGGGCCGGTGCCGCGCCGGTGAGCGCACCGGCCGCGAGGGCCGGGACGAGCAGCGCCAGTCCGGAGAGCAGGGCCGCTCCGGAACGGCCGGCCCGGACCCGGGGCGGGGGTCCGGGCCGGGGCGGACCGGCCGGGGGTGCTCCGTCCGCGGGCGGTCCGCCGGGGGACGGGGGTGGGAGGGGTCGGCTCATACGATCCGCCTTGGCTGTCGGGGAGTACGGGGTACGGCGCCGTGGCGTCATTCTGTGAGCGCCCGCACCGTGCCCGCATCCGGCCGCAGCCCCCGGCCCGGGACCGTTCACGCCCCTGGGGGAACGGGCTGCGCCGGGCGGCGGTCCCGGCGTTCGGCCGAGCGGCCGCCCCGAGGGCCCGGGTGCCGGGGCGGATCAGCCCGCGACCGACGGTGCGAGCACCAGGGCCGGCGCGCTCGCGGCCGCCGCCTCGGCCGGGCCGATCACCTCGTCGCCCGGGCCGCGGTCCGTGACCACGGCGACGGAGTAGGTGCGGCCGTCGGCGACGAAGAACACCTCGGGCCGGGTGCCGTCCTTCCGCCGGACCAGCACCGCCTCCTGACCGACGCCGGGAAGCGGGGCGGTCTGGAGGCCCGGGTCGGTCCTCGCCGCGGTGATGCTGCCCGCGTCCACCTCGCGGATGTGGGCGGAGGACTGGCGGGAGCCCCAGGTGCAGCCCCACACCGGCTTGCCGTCCTTCGGGCCGGGCCGGGTGCCCGTGAACTGCCCCGCCGTGCCGACGACGGCGACGACCTGGGGCGAGGAGAGCAGGGCGCACGCGTCGACCCGCGCTCCGTGGGGTCCCCCTCCGACGGTGTCCGCCGACCGTGGCGGACTGTGACGGTTCAGGATCCTACGGGCCCTTCGGTGGCGGTATTTCCCTTTCCTGCTAAGGAAGTTGGACAGCTCGGTGACGGAGCCGGGCCGGTTGCCGGGCGGGTTCGCGCCAGGCTCCGGCCGGGTCGCGACCGGGCCGCGGATCCCGGCCGGGACCGGGCGCGTCCGGGGGGGTGAACAGGCGGTCCGGGGCACGGGGGTGGTACGCGCACGTGCGGCCGGGCTCCCGGCGGCGCCCGCCACCGGCCGAGCTGACCTGGCCGGATGCTCCGTCACCCCTTTACCAGGGCGGCCGGGCCGGTGTCGAGTGCGGAACGCCGACTTCCCCGGACGGGTGACGTTCTGGTGAAAGTGGTCATGCCAGGAATGGCGGCCCGTCATTCTGACCCCATGATCAGGCGGATCCCGTGACGGGGCGGGTCGCGCAACCAGACGGACACCAGAGGGATGGAGGCCCTGACAGTGAGTTCGAACCTGCCGGAGACCGTGGCCGAGGCCCCGGCCGTCCTGCCCGCGCCGCCCCGCGTGGTCGACGACCTCGCTCGTGACCTGACCCACGCCGCCGCCGCGGTCCGGGCCGTCTCCCGGGACGGTCGGTGCGGCGGCGACGTCGCGGTGGCGGCGTACACCGCCGTGGTCTGCACCGGACGGTCGGCGGCCCGCGCACTGGAGGAGGCCGCCGGGTGGTGCCGGCAGGCGCCGGAGGCGGAGGTCCATTCGCTGGCCTGGGCCCGCGTGCCCGGCCACCGTGACGACGTCTTCGAGTACCGGGTCACCCTGGCCGTCAGCTTCCCCGACCACGAGACCGGTGAGCACGCGGGGGACACCCACCACGCCCGGCGCTGACCTGGCCGGGCGGGGGGCGTACCCGGAGGGCGCCGAGGGCCGTTACCGGGCGTCGAAACCGAACTGACCCGCGATGAGACTCGGACCATGGACGTCGGGGGATCGGACGGAGCGGCCACCGAGGACCGCAAGCTCTCCGCCGGGGCGGTCGCGGCGGCCGTCGGGCCGGCGGCGGCCTGCGGGGCCATGGTGCTGTCGGTGCTGTTGGTGATGTTCCACTGGCCGGGCCGGACGGTGCCGGGGGTCGGGTGGCCGGCCGCCAAGGGCGCGGTGAAGCTCGGCACGGGCGGTGTGGTGGGTCCGGTGGCCGCCCTCGCCCGGCTGCGCACCCGCAGGGGCGCCCGGAACGCCGGGGCCGGCGGGTCCACCGGTGGGCCCGTCGTGTGGCCCGACGCGGGGGCCGTCGAGGAGCCCGACGAGGGAGCCGACCGGGCCTCCGTCGGTGGCCGGAGCTAGGGCAGCAGGACGAGCCGTCCGCGCAGGCCGCCCCCGGCCAGCCTGCGGTGGGCGTCCGCGGCCCGCCCCAGCGGGTGGGTCCCGGCGACCCGGAGCGTGAGGGCCTTCCGCTCGGCCAGCGCGGAGAGTTCGGCGAGCGCCGCCCCGTCGGCGGCCACCCAGACCTGTTCCACCCGGACACCGCGCAGGCCGAGCGGTGCGGCGCCCGCCGACACCGCGACGAACGCGCCCCGGTTGCGGACCGCGCCGAGCGCCGTCACGCCGAGCAGCGCCGCGTCCAGCACGCCGTCGACCCCGCCGGGCACCAGCGCGCGGACGGCGGCGGCCGGATCGGCGGCGTCGCGCGGCACGAACCACTCGGCACCCAGCGCGCGGACCGCCGCCGCGTCGCCCGCACCGGCCAGGGCCACCACCCGCAGGTTGCGCAGGACAGCCAGTTCCACGGCGAAGCCGCCCACCGCACCCGCGGCGCCGGTGACCAGCAGGGTCGCCCCGGCGGGCAGGCCGAGCAGGTCCAGCGCCTGGACGGCGGTCAGCCCGTTGAGCGGCAGGGTGGCCGCCTCGGCGGCCGGCACGCCCGCCGGGGCCGGGGCCACGGCGGCGGCGTCCAGCACCAGGTGGTCGGCGTAGGCGCCGAGCGGGACGTCCAGCCGGTCGCGCAGGCCGATGACCCGGTCGCCCGCGGCGAAGCCGGTCACCCCGGGGCCGACCAGGTCGACCGTGCCGGCCGCGTCCCAGCCCACGCCGACCGTGTCGCGCGGCGCCATCAGGCCCGCCCCCGCGAGCACCCCGGACCGGGTCACCGCGTCCACCGGGTTCACGGTGGCGGCCTCCACCCGGATCCTGACCTGGCCGGGGCCGGGCTCCGGGACGGGCACCTCGACCAGCTCCAGGACCTCCGGGCCACCGAACCGACGGACCACCACGGCGCGCATCGCGCACTCCTCTCACCCGGGGCCCGGCTCCACCGGGGAGCCGTCCCCACCCAGGGACTTGCGAACACCGCCCACGCTAGGAAAACCTGCTCTCCGGCAGGAAGTACGTACCCGGAAGTGCGTACCGCACGGGGAGGAGAGCACCATGGCGACCATGACCGCCGCCCAGCGCCGCTCGGCCGAGCGGGCCGGATTCGACGCGTACGTCGCCGAGTGCCCGGCCCGGCAACTGCTGGACAGGATCGGCGACAAGTGGGTCAGCCTGGTCGTCAACGCGCTGGCCGACGGGCCGCAGCGGTACAGCGACCTGCGCCGGCGTCTCGCCGGGGTCAGCGAGAAGATGCTCACCCAGACCCTGCGAGCCCTGGAGCGGGACGGCCTCCTCACCCGGACGGTCACCCCGTCCGTCCCGGCCCGGGTCGACTACGCGCTCACCCCGCTGGGCACGGGGCTGCTGCCGCTGCTGAAGGCGATCAAGAGCTGGGCCGAGGAGAACATGCCGGAGGTGCTCGCCCACCGCGAGTCGTACGACGGCGTCCGGCACGACTGACGAGGTGCCGGATCCGCTGCCGAGGAGCGGCGGTGAGGGCGCCGGAGGACCGAGGCCCGGCGCCCGGCGGGTCGGGGGTGCCCGGGGATCGTCCGTTTCCCGTCCTGCTGCCGGTTCCGCCGGACCTCCGGAGCGGACAGTGGGCTGCGGCCCGGCCGTCCGGCCGCCCGTCAACCGAACCCCCCTGGAGGGGAGTCATGCGCATCCGTACCGCGGCGGCGACGATCGCCGCCACCGCAGCCCTGGCCGTCCCGGTCCTCGCGACCGTCCCGGCCTCCGCGGCGCCCGCCCGCGTGGCCGCCTGCTCGACCTACAGCAACTACGTCAGCTACGGCGTCTCGTGCGACGGCACCCGCAGCTACTACGCGTGGGCCGTCTGTGCCAACAACAAGGTGGTCTACGGGCCGACCAGGTCGCCCGGCGTCTGGTCCTACGCGTACTGCAGCAACGTCGGCTCGACGTTCCGCAGCGGCGGCTACACGCTGGTCTGAGCCGGGGCGAGCACGTGGTCGAGGCGGTCGGCGAGCGTGGACCACGGCCGGCAGTCGACCACCGGGAGGGCGTGCAGGCGGGCCTGGGAACCGAGCCAGCGCGAGTAGCGCGCGCTGACCTCGGCGCGGCGCGCCTGGACGCCGCCCCCCGGTTCCCGGGCCACGCTCTTGCCGACGCCGGACGCGCCACCGAGCAGGACGAGGTCCCAGGTCCGTTTCGTCATGGTGCGACGCTATCGCGGAGGACGCGCGGGGATCCTCCGGGTCAGGTGGCCGCCGGGCTGTCGCCGCCCGGCCCGTCGCCGTCGGGTGCGGCGCCGTCCGGCTCGCGGGTTTCGGGATCCCGGGTGTCCGGGCCCGGGTGGTCGAGGCGGCGCTGCCAGGCCGTCAGCAGCACCTCCAGCGCGGACGCCTCCTCGGGGGAGAGGTGGCCCAGCAGCCGGTGCTCGTTGCGCATGTGGGCGGTGAACGCCTCGTCGATCAGCCGCCGGCCGGCCTCGGTGAGGGCGACGACCCGGCCCCGCCCGTCGGCCTCGCTGCGGCGGCGGGTGACGAGCCCGGCCCGCTCCAGCCGGTCGACCCGCTTGGTCATCGCGCCGGTGGTGACCATGGTGTGGGCGGCCAGTTCGCCGGGGGCCCGCTCGAACGGTGCCCCGGCCCGGCGCAGCGTGGCCAGGACGTCGAACTCGCCCTCGCCCAGCCCGTACCGTCCGTAGACCAGGCAGAGCTCCTCGGTGAGCCGGACGGCCAGCCGGTGCAACCGGCCGATGACCGCCTGGGGGGCGACGTCGAGGTCGGGCCGCTCCCGGTGCCACGCGGCCTGGATCAGGGAGACGTGGTCCTGTGCCGGGTCCTGCGCCGGGTCCGGCTCGTGGCCGTGCTCGTGGCCGTGCTCGTGGCCGTGCTCGTTCGCCATGGGGACATCCTAGCCGAATAGCTTCCATGGAAGATATGTTGTCTTCCATGGAAGCCAGTTTCCGGTGGGTGCTGCTGACCGCCGTCGCGCCGGTGGCGTGGGGGGCGAACTACTTCGTCACCCGGGAGTACCTCCCGGCCGACCGCCCGCTCTGGGGCGCGGCCCTGCGCGCCTTGCCCGCCGGGCTGCTCCTGCTGGCGCTCCGCCCCCGGCGCCCGCGCGGAGCGTGGTGGTGGCGCTCGGCGCTGCTGGGGCTGCTCAACACGGCGAGCTTCTTCGTCCTGCTCTACGTCGCCTCCCAGTTGCTCGCCACCAGCGTCGCCTCCACCGTGATGGCGGCCTCCCCGCTGACGATGCTGCTGCTCGCCTGGGCGCTGACCGCCGCGCGCCCGGCCCGCGCCCACCTGGTCGGGGCGGTCGTCGGTCTGGGCGGGGTCTGCCTGATGCTGCTCACCCGGGCCGGGGCGGTGAGCCTGCCCGGCCTGGCCGCCTCGGCGGCGGCGATGCTGGTCTCCTCGCTCGGCTACGTGCTCGCCGGGCGGTGGCGGGACGGCGCCGACGTGCTCGCCACGACCGCGTGGCAGCTGGTGGCCGGCGGCCTGGTGCTCCTTCCGGTGGCGGCGGTGGCGGAGGGCGCGCCCGTCGTGCCGTCCGGCCGGGAACTGCTCGCCTTCGGCTACGTCGCGGTGGTGGCGACCGCGCTGGCGTTCGCGGTCTGGTTCGCCGGGCTGCGTCACCTGCCGGCCGGCACGGTCGGCCTGCTGGGCCTGCTCAACCCGCTGACCGGCGTGCTGCTCGGTACGGCGGTGGCGGGCGAGACGCTGGGGCCGCTGCAACTGGCGGGACTGGTACTGGTCCTGGCCGGTGTCGTGCTCGGACGGCCGCGCCGGGCGCCGACCGGAGCGGTGCCTGCCGGAGCGGTGCCGACCGGAGCGGGGCCTGCCGTGGAGGAGGGCGGCGAGCCGGCAGGCGGTCGGCCGGGGGGTGTTGGCCGGTCGGCGCCGGGGCGGGAGGTCCGCCGGCAGGAACGCTGACGGGGCGGGGACGACGCGGCCCCGGCCCGGGCCGCGTCCTCCGGGGGTGGGAGGAGCGGCGCCGGGCCGGGGCCGTCGGTGCCGGTGTCTGACCGGGTGGGATCAGGCGCCGGGCGGCGTCACGTAGCCGGAGATCTTCCAGTTCTTCGTGCCGCCCGTGGCGGTGCGCGGGTTGATGTGGCGGTGGGTCACCTTGTTGCTCACGTTGCCCTCGACGGTGTCGAGGGTGCCGTCGCGGTTCACCGAGACCACCACGCCGACGTGGCCGCCGCGCGCGTAGGCCGGCGGGCCGTAGACGACGAGGTCGCCGGGCTTGGGCGAGCCGGTGTGGAAGAGGTGGTGCTCCTGCCCCCACTTGCCGACCCCGCGCCCGAGCAGGGTGGTCGGGCCGTTCTTCACCCCGGCCTGCCGCCAGGTCCACTCGGCGAACGCCGCGCACCAGGAGGTGTTGCGGCAGGTCTGGCCCTTTCCGGTGAGGTACTTCTGGCAGGCCGAGCTGCTCTCGGTGACCCCGATCTGGCCGCGCGCGGCGGCCACGATCCGGTCCCGGAGGGTAGCCGCCGCCGGCGCGGCCGCACCCTCCCGCAGCTCGGCGGAGCCGGCCCCGGTGGCGAGGTCCGCGACGTCGGTGGTGACGGCGGCGGCCGGCGCGGTCGGGAGGGTGAGCGCGTCCGCCGCGCCGGTCCCGGTGAGCGCCGCCGCCGCCAGGGCGGCGACGGCGACGGTGCGGCCCGCACGCTGCTTGAAGGCGGCGAGCGTGAGGTGACGGTTGGTGTGCATCCGTGACTCCTTCGAGTGCATTCCCGCTCCCCGGACGGCATGCGGCGGCCCGGGTACGGGAGGGGGTGGGTGTTCGCCGGGGTTCCTCACCGGCTGGTCATCAGCGTTGCACGGCCGGGGCGCGGACTTCTACGCTGCGCGATCAGCTGGTTACTCATTCGTATGCGGTCCGGATATGCATCGCGCTGATCTGCGGATATGCACAGGGCCGAGGCAGAGGGGAGCGGACGGATGCCGGACACGGGAGTCATCGGGGCGGGTGCGGAGGGCGACGGAGCGGTCCCGTCGGCCCGGGTGGAGCTGGCGCGGACCCTGCGCGGCTGGCGCACCCGGGCCGGCGAGCTGCCGCAGAAGACGGTGGCCCGGCGGCTCGGCGTCGCCCAGACGACGGTGTCGCGCTACGAGAGTTCCGACGGGCGGTACCCGGCGCCGGAGCCGGCGATCCGCGCGCTCTGGTCGTGTTACCGGCTCGCCGCGGAGGACCTCGACGCGGCGCTCGCCCTGCGCGCCCGGGTGGACGAGGAGCTCCGCTCCGGGACACCGGGCGGTGTTCCGGAGGAACGTGTCGGGCCCGTCCGGGGGCCGAAGGTGCCGCTGCCGGGCGGTTCGGCCGGTTCCGGCGGTCCCGACGGCGCGGTCGGTGTTCCCGCGCCGGTCGGCGCCGCACCGGCCCGCGACGCCCGGGCCGGTGCCGTTACCGGTGGCACCGCACCGTCCGACGCCCCGCCGGCGGACCGGCCCCGGCACTGGGTGGCCTGGTCGGCGGGGGCGGCAGCCGCACTGGCGGGCGTGGTCGCGGGGGGTCTGCTCGTCCACCATCTGCTCGGTCCGGCGCCGTCCGGTCCGGAGGGCGGGGCCCGCGCGCTCCCGCCGGCCGCCGCCTCGGCGGCCCCCGGGCGGGCCGCCTCCGGACCGGTGACCCCGCCCGCGCAGGCCGGGGCGGTCGCGGGTGCCACCGCGACCGCCACCTGCCGTGCCGACAGCTGCGTGCACACCGAGCCGAACAGCACCGTCTGCATGAACGACGCCGTCACCACCGCGCAGGGCCGGGACTTCGGCGTCCACGTGGAGCTCCGCTACAGCCCCGGATGCCGGGCGGCCTGGGCCAGGATCTCGGGCAGCTCGCCGGGCGACCGCGTCCAGGTGTTCGGCCGGGAGGGGACGCCGCCCGACCAGGAGGAGTACCGGCAGCAGACCGGCCGCACCGCGCACACCCAGATGGTGCGGTCGGCCGGCCCCACCGACGCCCGGGCCTGCGCGATCATCGACGCGCGCGGCACGGTCTGCGCCGGCGAGCCCCCCACCCCGGCGCCGTCGTGACGGCGGGCCGGTGCTCCGCCGGGCGGCCCGGGAGGTGGCGCCGGTTCACCGCGTCCCCGCCTCCGCTCCCCCGCGCGGCCCCGGTGGCGGCCGGTCGGTCGGGGCCGCGGGCAGCGAGCGCAGGCGGACCACCGGGGAGAGGACCAGCCCGACCACCACCACCGCCGACCCGGCCGCCGCCATGCGCAGCGCGCTCTCGGCGCCCACCCGCCCGGCCAGCAGCCCGGCGGAGAGCCCGCCGAGCGCGCCGCCGCCGAAGAGCAGGGTGCGGAACGCCGCGGTCATCCGGCCCATCATCGACTGCGGGGTCAGCGACTGGCGCAGGCTGACGATGACCACCCCGGCGACCCCCAGACCCAGGTAGCTGGTGAAGAAGGATAGCGCGCAGAGCGCGATCACCGACGGCCGCGGCCCGGCGGCGACGGCGGCCAGGACCGGGCCGAGCAGCAGCGCCGACTGGGCCACCAGATAGACCCGGCCGAGCGGGAACCGCACGATGACCCGCCGCGAGAGCAGCGCGCCGGTCAGCCCGCCCACCGAGGCGGTGGTGAGGACCCCGCCGAGGGCGGCCGGGCCGAGCCGCAGGTCGTGGGTGCCGTGGAGCAGGAACAGCGTCCAGACCGAGACCATGGAGAAGTTGCAGCAGAACCCGATCAGTGCGAGCGACCGCAGCACGCCGTTGCGGAACACCTGGCCCAGGCCGTCCCGCAGCTCGGTGAGCAGGTGCCGTTCGGCGGCCGGGGCCGGTCGCGGCTCCCGGGTGCGGATCAGCAGCAGCGAGACGAGCGACACCGCGTACGAGCAGGCGTCGACCACCAGCGCGACCGGCGCGGTGAGCGCCGAGACCAGGGCGCCGGCCAGCCCCGGGCCGGCGACCTCGGCGGCCGAGCTGCTGACACCCAACCGGGCGCTCGCCTCCACGCAGCGCTCGGGGCTCCGGACCAGCACCGGCACGTACGACATCCAGCTCACGTCGAACGCCACCGAGGCGATGCCGACCGCGCAGGCGATCACCAGGAGCACCGGCAGGTTCAGGACGTGCCACCACGAGAGCAGCGGGACGAGGGCGAGCAGGACCAGCCGGACCAGGTTGGCACCCAGCATGACCGGCCGCCGCCGTACGCGGTCGGTCCAGACCCCGATCAGCAGCGCCAGCCCGAGGTAGGGGGCGAGCTGGAGGAAGCGGAGCAGCCCGACCTGTTCGTCGCTTGCGCCGAAGGCGTGGATGGCGGTCAGCGGCAGGGCCAGGTTGGTGACCTGGGTGCCGAGCAGCGAGACCGTTTCGCCGACCCGGAAGCGGTGGAAGTCGCGGTCGAGCCGGAGGTTCTCGGCCGGAACGCCCGCGGACGGCGCCGTTGATGTCGTTGATGTCGTTGATGTCGCGGCGGTCGTGGCCGTTGCCGAGCTCGTCGGAACGCCCGTCATCGTCCGGTCACCGCGCCCGTTCCGGACGCCGCTGCCGCGGCGGGCCCGCCGCGGAGCAGCCTGCCGACGCTCTCGGCCACCTCGTCGACCTCCTCCTCGGTGTTGTAGTAGTGCGGCGACAGGCGCAGGCACCACTCCACGTCCTTGTCGGCGAAGTCGAACTGCGCGAACTCGCGGAAACTGAGGGCGGAGTTGACGGCCCGGGCGTCCAGCGCCGCCTTGAACGCCCCGGCCTCCCAGCCCGGCACGGCGAAGGTCACCAGCGCGGCGGGCGCCGGCCCGCCGTCGAGCAGGCGGACACCGGGGAGTTCCGCGAGCCGTTCGCGGAGCGCGGCGGCGAGCGCCGGGGTCCGCCGGGCGACCGCCGCCGGGCCGACCCGCAGCGCGTAGCGGACGGCGGCGGCGCTGCCGAGCACGGTCGCGTAGGGGAACTCCCACTCCTCGAACCGGGCCGCCGTGTCCACCGGCCGGTACTCGCCGGGCGCCGTCCAGCGGGCGCCGTGCATGTCGATGAACAGCGGCTCGTACCCGGCCCGGAGGACTCGCTCGGAGGCGTACAGGAAGCCCGAACCACGGGGCCCGCGCAGGAACTTGCGACAGGTCGCGGTGAGCAGGTCGCAGCCGATCTCCTCGACGTCGATCTCGTACTGGCCGACGGACTGGCAGGCGTCGACCAGGTAGAGCAGGTCGAGTTCCCGGCAGTGCCGGCCGATCTCGGCGACCGGCTGGACGAGTCCGGAGTTGGTGGGGACGTGGGTGGCGGCGACCAGCCGGGGCCGCCGGCCGCGCATCAGGGCGGCCATCGCCGCGACGTCGACCCCGCTGCCGTCCGGGTGGTCCGGGGCGTGCACGATCTCGACGCCGAAGCGGCGGCGCAGCGCGAGGAAGGCGATCTGGTTCGAGACGAAGTCGTTGCGGGTGGTGAGGACGATGTCGCCGGGCCGGAAGTCGACGGCGGAGAGGGCCTTGGCGTAGGCGTGGGTGGCGCTGCCGGCGAAGGCGATCGTGTCGGGGCCGGCGTTGATCAGCTCGGCGACCGAGGCGTGGAAGTCGGCGACCTCGGCGGCACGGGCGGCGGAGGCCTCGTACCCGCCGACGGTGGCCTCCAGCCGGAGGTGGTCGACCATCGCCCGGAGCACCGGACGGGGCATCAGGCCGCAGCCGGCGTTGTTGAAGTGGATCACGGACTCGCAGCCGGGCGTGTCGGCCCGCAGTGCGGCGAGGTCGAACGGCGCGGCGAGGTCGAGCGGCTGCCCGGCGGGTCCGGACGGCCCGGTCGGGGGCTTCCCACCGGAGAGCGGTTCCGGGGAGGAGGGGAAAGCGCTATTGTTGTTCTTCATGTCCGACGGTAGCAGTACTGGCGCACTCGTGGGGATCCTTCGCCGGGAGGTCGCCGGTCTCCCGCCGGGCGCCCGGCTGCCCAGCAGCCGCGACCTGATCGCCCGCCACGGCGTCGGGCCGGTCACCGTCTCCCGCGCGATCGCCCAACTGGCCGCCGAGGGACTGGTGGTGACCCGTCCCGGGAGCGGGACCTTCGTCGCCGTCCGTCGCTCCCGCCCCGGCAGCCAGGCGCCCGACACCTCCTGGCAGGCCGTCGCCCTGGCCGGCCGTCCGCAGGCGCCGGGCGGCGACCCCGGAGCCGAGCCCGGAGGGACCGACGACACGTCGGCCACGGCGCCGGCCGGAACGATCAGTCTCGCCGGCGGATACCTGCACGAGAACCTCCAGCCCGTCCGGGCACTCGGCGCCGCCCTGGCGCGCGCCGCCCGCCGACCCGACGCGTGGCGCCGCGCGCCCGCCGTCGGCCTCGCGCCGCTGCGCGCGATCCTCGCCCGCCAGGCCGGACCGGGGGTCCGCCCCGAGGACGTGCTGGTCACCGGCGGCGGCCAGGGCGCGCTCTCCATGCTCTTCCGGGCGATCGCGGCGCCCGACAGCCCCGTCCTCGTCGAGTCGCCCACCTACCCCGGCGCGCTCGCCGCCGCCCGCGCCGCCGGGCTGCGCCCCGTCCCCGTCCCGATCGACGAGGACGGCCTGCGCCCCGACCTGCTGGCCGACGCCTTCGCCATGACCGGCGCCCGGCTCCTCTACTGCCAGCCGACCTTCCACAACCCCACCGGCACCGTGCTCCCCCCGGACCGCCGCCGCCAGATCGTCGACGTCGCCCGCGCCGCCGGAGCCTTCCTGATCGAGGACGACTTCGCCCGCCACCTCGGCCACGGCCGCCCCGTGCCTCCGCCGCTGGTCGCCGACGACCGCGACGGCACGGTCGTCCACCTCACCTCGCTCACCAAGCCCGCCTCGCCCAGCCTGCGGATCGGTGCGCTGATCGCCCGGGGCCCGGTCATGGGCCGGCTGCGCGGCATGCGGCTGGTCGACGACTTCTTCGTCGCCCGCCCGCTCCAGGAGGCCGCCGTCGAGCTGCTCTCCACCCCCGCCTGGGACCGCCACCTGCGCACGCTCGGCACGGCGCTGGGCGAACGCTGCGCCGTCCTGTCCGGCGCGCTCGCCCAGGACCTCCCCGACTGGGTACCCGTCCGGATCCCGGCCGGTGGGCTCCACCTCTGGCTGAGGCTGCCGGAGCCGCTCGCGGACGGTGCGGTCGCCGACGCCACCCGGGTGGCCGGCGTCGCGGTCAACGCGGGCCGGCGCTACTTCCCGGCCGAGCCGCCCGCCGCCCACCTGCGGCTCGGCTTCGCGGCGGCCGCGGACCAGGCCGATCTCGTCGAGGCCGTGCGCCGGCTGGCCGCCGCCGTCGTGCGGTGACCGGAGCGCGGTGATCGCGAGCACGCTGCCCGGCGCCGGTGCGGCGACGCCGACCGGTGAACAGCGGTGCGCGGGAAGTCAGTTCCCCCGGGGGCGGCCCGGGCGTGCCCGGGGCGGGCGGTCCGGCCGGAGAGCGGCCGACCCTCACCGCCGGTCAGGCGCGGCAGCGCAGCATCTCGAGCGGCGGGTACGCGAGGAGGTCCGCCCAGAACTCCTCGCCGAACGCGCGGACACCGGCCTCGGACACCCGCAGCGGAACCCGCCCGAGCTCACGGAACCCGGCCGCCCGCAGGCACTCCTCGTAGACCTCCCGGCGCGGCGCCGTGCTCACGACGCTGATCGGCCGCGGGTCCAGGAGGGCCGTGATCCGCACCCGTGGGTCCGTCCCGCTCTCTTCGCCGCTCGCTTCGCAGCGGAACCCGTACGTGTCCAGGGACGGACAGTCGAACCGGTAGTCGGGCTTCTGGGCGAGCACGAAGAACTCCCCGCCCGGCACCACGCTCCGGTGGACGGCGCGGCACATCCGCTCCATCGCCGCGACGTCCTCGGCCTGCACGCTCACGTGCCGCCCCCTCCTGTGCGTCCTGTTGCGCGGCCACGGCTGCCCTCCGGGTTCCGGAGGGCAGCCGGGTCGCGGTCGTGGCGCAGAGTCTTCTCCACCACGGCCGGCCGTCGTACTGGCAGATGACACGAAGATGCCCGCCGGGTGACGCGGGGTCAGCCGCGGATCGACCGACTCCGCCGCGCCCGACCCGGAGGAGGGCCGCCGCCGGAAAACCCGGTGACCGGCGGGTGGTCGACTCCCTACACTCGGGCACGCAACAGCGCGCCGACCCGCTCCGGGTGGTGGTGCGCACCGTGACGAGTCGAGGGAGGCCGGTCGTGCGTTACCGCACCGCTGTCGTCGTCCCCTCGTCCCGGTACGAGGTGATCCTGGTGTCCTCGTGCGCCCGGTGCCCGCTGCGCGGCCGGCACCGGACTCCCGCGACGCACGCCTGACACCGGGCCGTCCACCGGACGCCCGGGCCCCGCTCCCGGGGCCGCCGCCCCGAGCCGTCTCCCGGCCGGGCCGCCGTCCGTGCCGTCGCCGCAATCGCGCCGCCCCTTTCCAGGAATACCCCGAAAGGCACCGGGCCATGCGCACCGACGTCCGCCACCTCACCGGCACCACCGGCACCACCGGCACCACCCACACCACCGGCCTTCCCGCCGTCCGCACCCTCCGCAACCTGGGCATCCTCGCCCACGTGGACGCCGGCAAGACCACCGTCACCGAGCGGATCCTCTTCCTGACCGGCACCATCCACAAGCGCGGCGAGGTCCACGAGGGCACCGCCTTCACCGACTGCCACCCGCAGGAACGCGAACGGGGCATCACCATCTCGGCCGCGGCGGTCAGTTGCACCTGGGACGGCCACCGGATCAACCTGATCGACACCCCCGGGCACGTCGACTTCGCCGACGAGGTCGAGCGTTCGCTCCGGGTCCTGGACGGGGCGGTCGCGGTCTTCGACGCCGTCGCGGGCGTGGAGCCGCAGAGCGAGTCCGTCTGGCGCCAGGCCGACCGGCACGGCGTGCCGCGCATCGCCTTCGTCAACAAGCTCGACCGCGCGGGCGCCGACCTCGACGCGGCGGTCGCCTCCATCCGGGAGCGGCTGCACCCCGCGCCGCTCGCCGTCCAGCTGCCGATCGGGTGCGAGGACGGTTTCGTCGGCGTGGTCGACCTGCTGACGATGCGTGCCCTGACCTGGGACGACGGCCCCGAGGGAGACGGCTACCGGGAGGGTCCGGTACCGGAGGGACTGCTGGCCGAGGCCGGGCGCCGCCGCCGGCAGCTGGACGAGACGGTGGCCGGGCTCCATCCGGGCGCGTTGGAGGAGTACTGCGAGCACGCGGCGCTCTCCGCCGCGACGCTGGCCGGTGCGCTGCGCGACCTCACCCGCAGTGGTGAGGCCGTGGTGGTGCTGTGCGGTTCGGCCTACCGCAACCGGGGGATCGAGCCGCTGCTGTCGGCCGTCGTCGCCTACCTGCCGTCGCCGCTGGACGTACCGGCGGTGCGCGGCAACCCGGTGGGGACGTCCGCCGGCACCCGGGCCGCCGCCACCGCGGGCTCCGGCGAGGAGGAGCGGCCTGCGGACCCGGACGGTCCGCTCACCGCGCTGGTGTTCAAGGTGACCGTCAGCTCCACCGGCCGGCTCACCTACCTGCGCGTCTACGCGGGCACGTTGCGCCAGGGGGACACCGTGCTGGACGCGGGCAGCGGCCGCACCGAGCGGATCGCCCGGATCCTGCGGGTCCAGGCCGACCGCCGGACCGAGGTCGGCACGGCCGTCGCGGGCGACATCGTCGCGGTGGTCGGCGTCAAGGCGGCGCGCGCCGGAGCGACCCTCTGCGCACCCGCGGCGCCCCTGGTCCTGGAACCGACGGTCGCGGCGGAACCGGTGGTCACGGTGGCCGTCGAGGCCAGGCGGTCCGTCGACTCCGACCGGCTCGCCACCGCCCTCGCCCGGCTGGCGGAGGAGGATCCGTCCCTGGTCGTCCGTACCGACCCGGAGACCGGGCAGCGCGTGCTGTCCGGCCTGGGCGAACTGCACCTGGAGGTGGCAGTGGAGAGGATCCGCCGGGAGCAGGGGCTGGAGGTGAGCGTCGGGCGCCCGCAGGTCTCCCACCGGGAGACCGTCGGGCGCGGCGTCTCCGGCCTGGTCTACCGGCACGTCAAACAGGACGGCGGCGCAGGCCAGTTCGCGCACGTCGTGCTCGACGTGGCGCCGCTCGACGTGGATCCGGCCGGGGCGGCGGGGCCGGACGGCGGGGCGGTGGAGGGCTTCGTGTTCGCGTCCGCCGTCACGGGCGGCCGGGTACCGAGGGAGTACGTCCAGGCGGTCGAGGCAGGCTGCCGCGACGCGCTCGCCGACGGACCGCTCGGCGGCCATCCGGTCACGGGGCTGCAGGTCACCCTGACCGACGGGGCCACCCACCCGAAGGACTCCTCGGACCTGGCGTTCCGCACCGCCGGCCGGCTCGCCCTGCGCGAGGCGCTGCGCGCCTCCCGCATGGTGCTGCTGGAACCGGTCGCCGAGGTGACGGTGACGGTGCCGCAGGAGGCCGTCGGCGCCGTGCTCGGTGACCTCGCCGCCCGTCGCGGCCGGGTCCAGGGCTCCGCTCCGCGGGGCGGCGCGGCGGTCGTGACGGCGGTCGTGCCGCTGGCCGAGCTCTTCGGCTACGCGACCGGTCTGCGCAGCCGGACCCAGGGCCGGGGCACGTTCACCACCCGGCCCGCCGGGTACGCCCCGGCGCCGGCGGCCAGGTAAGCCGGTCCGGTCGGGCCCGCCCCGCAGGGCGGGCCCGGCCGGGGGCCGGGGGCCGCAGAGGGCGCCGGCGGTTCAGGGCAGGCGGCGGGCCAGCCCGGGGTGGTCGAGGACCAGGCCGTGCCCGTCCAAGAGCAGGTCGCCGGTGTGGTCCCCGCACCGGTACCGGACGGTCACGGCCTCCCCGGCGCCGGCCTCCGTGCCCTCCCCGGCCGGGAGCAGGTGGGTGTAGGTCTGGGGGGAGGGGTGCACCGTCAGTCCGGGCACCCGGACCCGGGCCATCAGGAAGTCCTGCTCACCCGGTCTCCGGTGCAGCCGGTGACGGAGCACCGGCATGGTGGCGGTGAGCGGGGAGAGGCTGAGGTCGCAGTCGAGCGCCCCGTTCAGCTCCGGACGGTGCACGCCGTTCACCGTCCACCGTCCGCCCTCCTGCCGCAGGTCCAACTCCCGCTCACCGTCTGCCGATTCGGCACGCACCCGGAGCCGCCGGGTGATCCAGGCGGGGCCGGCCTCCAGCTCGTAGCTCAGCCAGTACGGCGCCGGTACCGTGCCGACGACACGGCCGCGGGCGTGCAGCTCGCCGTCGCCGAGCCCGACCCACGCGGTCTCCACGCCGCGACTCCCGGCCACCCGCCAGGTGGGGACGAGGTGAGTGATCATGGCCGCCACCGTACTCCCCGGACGACCTCCGGCCCGTGGACGGCGGCCCGTCGCGTGCGGCGGAACCGCAGGGCCGAGCGTGATCGTCCAGGAGGCGGGTGCTGCGGACGGGGCCGTGCGCGGGAGGGCGCGTGCGGGCATCGGGACACCGACCGTTCGGGGAGCGGGGATCGCATGGACCGGGCGGCGCACGGCTGGCCGGAGGCGCTCGACGGCACGCGGTGGCCCGACCCGCCGGCCGGCGCGACCCGGCTGACGGAGGAGCCCGGCGAGGCCCGGGCCCGGGGGGCCGCCCCGTAGGCCCGGAAACCGGCCCTGACCTGCGCGTCCTTCCGTGGTGGGGCCGGGGTGAACGGCTAGCGTGGCCGGGCGGCCGGGCCCGGCCGCCCGGCGCCGAAGGCGCCGCACCCACCACGAGGGACGGGCAGGCATGCAGTTCGACGACCAGGGGGACCTCGACACTTCGCAGGTGAGCGACCGGCGCGGCATCCCCGGCGGGAAGGTCGCCGTCGGGGGCGGCGCGGCCGGTCTGATCGCCGTCCTGATCGCCGTGCTGTTCGGTGTCGACCCGAGCGTCCTCGGTCTCTCGGACGGCACGGAGGGGAGCGGCGGGGCCGCGCGGGCCACGACGGCCGGCGAGGTGCAGCAGGTCTGCCGGACCGGTGCCGACGCCAACCGCCGGCAGGACTGCCGGATCGTCGCCGTGACCAACAGCCTCCAGGAGTACTGGGGCGGCGAACTGCCCCGCCTCGGGTCCGCCTACCGTCCGGCCGAGACGGTCCTGTTCACCGACCGGGTCTCCACCGCCTGCGGCGCGGCGAGTTCCGCCGTCGGCCCGTTCTACTGTCCCGCGGACCTCCGCGCCTACTTCGACCTCGGGTTCTTCTCCGACCTCTCCACCCGTTTCGGCGCCCGCGGCGGCCCGTTCGCCGAGGCGTACGTGGTGGCCCACGAGTACGGCCACCACATCCAGAACCTCACCGGGACGATGCAGAAGGTCGGCCGGGACCGGCAGGGGCAGAACAGCGGCTCCGTCAAGCTCGAACTCCAGGCCGACTGCTACGCCGGCGTCTGGGCCCACCACGCCACCACCACACCGCAGGCGTCCACCGGCCGGCCGCTGATCAGCACGCTGACCGACCAGGACATCGCACAGGGGCTGGACGCGGCGGCGGCCGTCGGTGACGACCGGATCCAGCAGCAGGCGACCGGCCGGATCGACCCGGACACCTGGACCCACGGCTCCGCCGACCAGCGCAGGGCCTGGTTCACCACCGGCTACCGCACCGGCGACCCGGCCCGCTGCGACACCTTCGCCGCGCAGCGCTGACCCGTGCCGCCTGCGGGGCCCCGCCGGGGCCACCCTGTCATCCGTCAGGGACCGCTGCCGCCGGGCCCTTCCTACGCTGCTGAGCACTGGCCGGGCACCGGCCGGACAGGCCGTACCGGCCGCACCAGAGGGAGATCCACCATGCGCAAGATCCTGCACGCCGTCGCCGCGCTCGCTCTCGCGGCCGCCGCCGCCACGGCCATGGGCAGCTCCGGCGCCCAGGCCGCCGACGGTTCGTGGGACGGCTGTCCGTACGGGGCCGTCTGCATCTACGGGGAGGGTGCCAGCACGAGCACCCCGCCGACCGACGTCTTCTACAGCTACGGCGCCCACAACCTCCGCAACCAGACCGGATGGCACTGGGTGCTCAACAACCAGTCCGGCGGCGCGCACTCCCACCTGTGCACGGGCTACAACGGTGCCGGGTGCGGCTACGACATCGCCGCGCAGGCCGGCGTCTACGCCGACCTCACCCCGGTCAACTCCATCACCCTCGACCGTCCCTGACCCCCTGCCCGGCCGCGGGTCCCCGCCCGACCCGCCCGACCCGTCCCACCCCGCCCGACCTCGGTGGCCGCCGGAATTCCTCCGGCGGCCACCGCCGCGCGTACCGGGGTGACAGCATGGGCGGATGTCGGCCGGACGGGTCACGAGGGCCGGTGGGCCCGGGGGAGGGGTCGGGTGCGCGAGTTCGTCTACCTGTCGGAGACCAAGCTGTCGCAGTTCCGGTCGGACCGATCCCCGGTTCCGGTGCCCGGCGCGGTCGGCCTGACCACGCCGTTCGGCGGCGTCGAGGTCACCGCACGGGGGCCGGACGCCGAGCGGCTCCGGCGGCGGAAGCTCAGGCAGGTGGAGAAGTACCTGGCCGCGCAGGCCGACTGGTTCACCGCTCCGGGGCTGCGGCCGGGCCGGTGGGTCCGCTACGAGGCGCCGCTGCGGGTGGTCACCCTCCGGGGCTCGCACCAGGACCTGGTCCTGTTCGTCGATCCGGCGCCCGGCGAGGACCCGGAGTACGACCGCGAGTCGGACGGCCGGCTGCTGCTGCACGGCTCCGCGCACCACCTGGTCGGCGGCCCGCCGCCGGCCGTCGACGGACCTTCGCTCGGCTACCACCCCGGGGCCGAGACCTCGGGCGGCTCCTTCGTCCGGACCGTGGTCGGCGAGGTGGTCCGGGCCCTGGAGCTGGAACTGGCCCTGGAGAACGGTGCGTCCGCCGGGGCCGGTGGGTCGGCCGCGCTGCCGGGTCCCGGTGTGCGGGACCTGCTGCGCTCGCTGGACCTGACCGGGCCCGAGGTCTCCACCGCCGCCCGGGTGGCCGGCTACGCCCGCGTCACCGCGGTGCTCCCCGCGACCGATGCCGTGCCGCAGTGCCTCGTCGCCAGCCCGCTCGGGGTGGAGTACCACTCCGGTCCACGCTGAGCCCTCCCTGTCCCGGGCCGCGTCCTTCCCGGCCGCGTGCCCCGGCCCACGCCGAGCGGACGGCTCGGGAGGGTCGGGGCGGGGCCGCCGGCGCGGCGGTGACGGAGGCCGGGGCGGCGTTCAGTACGCCACGGTGAACCTGCTGCGGAGGTGGGCGGGGTGCTCGGCCTCGTCGAGCAGGGCGACGGCGAGGTCCTCCATCGAGATGGCCGAGGTACCGGCGGCGTCGACCACGAGCTCGTCCCGGCCCAGTCGGTAGCGGCCGGTGCGCTCGCCGGGTTCGAGGAGGGCGGCGGGGCTGAGGTACGTCCAGTCGACCCCGGCGTCGGCGCGGTACAGGTCGAGCTGTTCGCGGCAGGCGTCGGCGATGGGACGCCAGGCGGCGGGGAAGCCGGGGTCGTCGACGACGGTCCTGCCGTCGCCGCCGGGCAGGGCGAGGCTGCCGGCGCCGCCGACGACCAGCAGCCGCACGCCGGTTCCGGTCAGGCCGGCGAGCAGGCCCTCGGTGGCGACGGCCAGTTCGTCCTCGTGGCCGGGCGCCGGACGGGTGGCCGTGATCAGCACGTCCTGGTCGGCGGCGAGCCGGCGGACGTCCTCGGGGTCGCGGGCGTCGCCACCGGCGATGACGGCCGACGGTGGGAGCCGGTGCGGGCGGGCGGGGTCGCGCAGGACGGCGGTGACCCGGTGCCCGCGGGCGAGGGCCTCGGTCACGACCCGGCTGCCGACGTTGCCGTTCGCGCCGAACACGGTGATGCGCATGGGAGTTCTCCTGGAAGGTCCGGGAAGGGGAGGGAAGGGTACGAGGCGGTGACGGAACCGGGGCGGTCCGGCGTTCAGGCGGTCCGGTGCCGGGTCCGGGCGGGCGCGCGGTCCACGGCCTCGGGCGGCGCCCCGGCGGCCCCGGCGGGCGGTGCCTCCGCCGCGGCCTTCGGCGCGGTGCCCGACCGCTGGGTCTGGGCGGCGACCAGCGAGCCGAGCACGATCAGCGCGCCGAGGGCCTGGACGGGCGAGAGGTCCTGGCCGAGGACGAGCCAGCCGAGCGCGGTGGCGACGACCGGGCTGAGCAGGCCGAGGAAGGTGACGGAGGTCGGCGGCAGGGCGCGGATGCCGCGGAACCAGAGCGCGTACGCGACGGCCGCGCCGATCAGGCTCAGGTAGCCGTAGCCGAGCAGGTTGGCGCCGGTGAGGTGGGACGGCGGCGGGCCCTCGACGAACAGGGTGACCGGGAGCAGCAGGAGTCCGCCTGCGGTGAGCTGCCAGCCGGTGACGGCGAGCAGCGGGGCCGGTGAGGTCCAGCGCTTGGAGAGGACGACGCCGGTGGCCATGACCACCGCGCCGCCGAGCGCGGCGGCGATGCCCAGGGCGTCCAGTCGGGCGTTGGCCCGCAGCACGAGCAGGCTGACGCCCGCCACGCCGGCGATGCCGGAGAGCAGGGTGCGCAGCGAGATGCGGTCGCCGAGCAGGACGGCCGACAGGCCGGCGGCGATCAGCGGTTGGACGGCGCCGACGGTGGCCGCGACTCCGCCGGGCAGCCGGTAGGCGGCGACGAAGAGCAGGGCGAAGAAGGCGCCGATGTTGAGTGCGCCCAGGACGAGGGAGCGCCACCACCAGCTGCCTTTCGGGAGCTTCCGGGTGAGGGCCAGGAGGAGCAGTCCGGCGGGCAGGGCCCGGAGCACTCCGGCGAGGAGCGGGCGGTCGGGCGGCAGGAGTTCGGTCGTGACGAGGTAGGTGGAGCCCCAGATGGCAGGGGCCAGGGCGGTGATCAGCACGATGGCGAGGCGATTCCTTAGCACTAAGCAAACATATCTCAGCGCTAAGGCATCTGGAGCGGGGTGCAGGCGCTCGATGGCTGTGAGCTATCTCACCACTAAGGAATCGCCTAGGCTGGGGATCGTGGCAGAGCACGCAGAACACCCAGAACACGCGCAGCGCACCGCTCACGCGGACCGTGCGGCGCAGTCCGACCACGTGGACCGGGTCGTGGGGCAGTGGGGCGCGGAGCGGCCCGACCTCGACGTCTCGCCGATGGCGGTGATCGGACGCCTCAACCGCCTCTCCCGGCTGATCGACGCCGAGCTGAAGCGCACCTTCGCCCTGCACGGCCTGGACTTCGCCTCCTTCGACGTCCTCGCGACGCTCCGGCGCAGCGGCCCGCCCTACCGCCTCACCCCGACCGGCCTGATGCAGTGCGCGATGGTCACGTCGGGCGCGATCAGTCAGCGTCTCGACCGCCTGGAGGCCCGGGGGCTGGTCACCCGGACCCCGAGCGGTTCGGACGGGCGCAGCCGCGAGGTGGCGCTCACCGAGGAGGGGCACGCCCTGATCGACCGCGCCCTCCCCGACCACCTCGCCACCGAGCGCCGGATCCTCGCCGGGCTGGACGCGACGCAGACCGCCGCGCTGATCGACGCCCTGCGCACCCTGCTCGCCGCCCTCGGTGACCACCCGGAGTGAGACCGGTCGGGGTGGGACCGCCGGAGTGAGACCGCCCCGGGTGAGACCACCCGGAGCGGGACCGCCCGGCGCGGCCGGCCTGTGGGCGGCCCACCCCGGGCCGGCCGCGCCGGCTACGGGTTGACCGCCACCGCCTTGAAGAACGTGTAGTGGAACGTCCCGCCCGGCTCGGCCGTGCGGCGGAGGTCGGCGGCGCCCCGGTCGAACGCCTCGCCCGTGGTCAGACCGGCCGCGACCGCCTCGTCGCGCACCGACTCGACCATGGCGACGAAGGTGCGCCGGGTGAACCCCTCCATCAGCTCCGGGCGGCCGCCGTCCGCGTAGACGGTGCGCGGGGCGACCGAGACGTCCCGGAAACCGGCGCCGGTCAGCAGGGGATGGAGCTGCCGGCCGAGCAGGCCGTCGCCGCCCGCGTCCGCCTGGAGCCTGACGAGGTGGCCGACGACCGCGTCGGCCGCCGCGCTGCGCGGGTGGAAGAAGGCGGAGCCGTGGTCCCCCTCGATCACCGTGACCGTGCCGCCGGGACGCAGGACGCGGCGCAGCGCCGCCAGGGCCGCCGCCGGGTCCGCGAGGTGCTCCAGCACGAAGCAGACGAAGAGGTGGTCGAAGCTGCCGTCCGCGAACGGCAGGTGGTGCAGGTCCCCGTGGTGCCACGTGACGTGCGCGCCGGGCGCCGCCGCCGCCACGCGGGCGCGTGCCTCGGCGAGCGAGTCCGCCGACAGGTCGGTGGCCGTCAGCAGCGCGTCCGGGCTGGTGGCCAGCAGGTGCACCGTCTGCGCCCCGACGCCGCACCCGGCCTCCAGCACCCGGCTGCCCGGCGGGTAGGCGGTGCCGGTGTGGAGCAGTTCGGCGAGGGAGTCGGCCTGGTCGCCGAGCCGCCGGGCCTCGGCGGGGGAGTAGCCGTGCACGTAGGCCGGGTCGACGGCGCCGGTGCCGTCGGCGTGCCGGCCGGTCGAGTCCGGCCGGGCGGTGGTCGGGCCGATCGGCTCGGTCCGGTCGGTCCGGTCGGTCCGGTCGGTCGGGGTGGTCGCGGTCGCCGGTGTGCTGCTCGTCGTCGTCATGCCCCCACCCTCACGGCACAATGGACCCGTGAACAGGTCCAATGATCAGCCCATGGACAGGTCCAAAGAAGCCGGTGCGGACTTCCTCCAGCTCGACCCGCGGGAGGCCCCGGCCGGTGGACTCGCCGACTGGCTGGCCCACCGGCTCCGCCGGGCCGTCACCGACGGCCGGCTCCCGGTCGGCAGCCGGCTGCCCGCCACCCGCGTGCTCGCGGCCGACCTGCGGGTCTCGCGGGGCGTCGTGACGGACGCCTACCGGCGCCTCGCGGAGGAGGGCCGGGTCGCGGGGCGGGGGAGGGGCGGCACGGTCGTGGTCGATCCGCTGGCCCCGCCCGCGCGTGCGGGCGCGGGGGCGTCCGCCCGCCCGCGGACCGGCACCGCCGCCCCGGTCGCCTCCGCCGCCCCGGCCGGGCCGGTACCGGTACCGCCGTCGGCGCCGGAGCGCGAACCCGAGCGCCCGACCCTGTTCGACGGCGCGCCCGTCCCCGCCAGCTTCGACGGCCTGCGCGCCGCACCCTCCCGGATCGACCTCACACCGGGCGTCCCCGACCTCGCCGCGTTCCCCCGTACCGCCTGGCTCCGGGCCGAGCGGGCGGTCCTCGCCGGCCTCGCCGCCGACGAGTTCGGCTACGGCGACCCGCGCGGCACCCCCGCGCTCCGCCACGCCGTCGCCCGCTGGCTGGGCCGCAACCGGGGCATCCACGCCGACCCCGACGACGTCATCGTCGTCGCCGGCGCGGCCCAGGCGCTCGCGCTGGTGGGCGAGGTGCTCCGTGCGGACGGTCTCGACGTCGTCGCCGTGGAGGACCCGGGCTCGCTCGGCACCCGCCAGCACCTCCGCCACCGGATCACCGCCACCCCTCCCGTCCCGGTCGACGCCGACGGCATCCGGGTCGACGCGCTGCGGGCCACCGGGGCGCGCGCCGTGCTGCTCACACCCGCCCACCAGTTCCCGACGGGGGTGGTGCTCGGCGGTGCCCGGCGGCGGGAGCTGCTCCAGTGGGCCGCGGACGGCGGGCTCGTGATCGAGGACGACTACGACGCCGAGCACCGCTACGACCGCCCGCCGGTGCCGGCGCTCCACGGCGTCCTCCCCGACCGGGTCCTCTACCTGGGCAGTGTCTCCAAGCTCCTCGCCCCCGCCCTGCGGACCGGCTGGATGCTCGCGCCCGCCCGCTACCGGGACCGGCTGATCGACGCCAAACGCCTCGCCGACCTCGGGAACGCCGCGCTGCCGCAGCTCGTCCTCGCCCGGCTGATGGAATCGGGTGAGCTGGAGCGCCACCTGCGGCTGCTGCGCCCCCGCCACCGGCGCCGCCGCGACGCGATGGTCGCCGCCATCGGCACCCACCTCCCCGGCGCGGTCGTGCACGGCGCCGCCGCCGGACTGCACCTGCTGCTCACCTTCCCGGGCGGCCTCGCCTGCACCGACACCGAACTGGCCACGGCGGCGCTCGCCCACGGCGTCAAGCTGCAGCCGCTCTCCTGGCACGCCCGGCTGCCGCACCCGCCGGGGCTCGTCCTCGGCTACGCGGCCGGCACGCCCGGCGAGATCGAGGAGGGGGTGGCCGTCCTCGGACGGCTGCTCCGGGAGGCGGAGTGACCGCTCCCGGGGGGAGGCTGCTGGTGTCGCACCGGGTCGGCCGCGCAGCCGAGGACGAGCGTCCGGGCGCGGCCGGCCCGGCCCGGCGACCTGCCGTGTGCGGCCGTCACGATCCGCCGTACGCGGTGGTCACGCCGTGCCCGGCAACCGCACCGACCCCGCCGAGCGCATCGAGATCGCCGAACCCCTGACCTAGGGAGGCCGGATGCCGACGCCCCGCAGCACGGTCCGCGTCACGGTCCTGGCTCTGCTGCTGACCGCCCTGTCCACGGTCGTGCCGGCCGTCCGGCCCGGTCCGGTCCGCAGCGTCCCGCCGCCGAGCCCCGCCGTCGAGCGGGCGGCACCCATGGCGGATGCCGCCGTGGAGCCGGTTTCCACGGAGAGGACCACACCAGTGCGCACCACCGATTCCCGCACGCTCGCCGGACGGCGGGTCGTCTACTCCTATCCCGGGCCGATCCCGCCGCCCGCCCTGCTCCAGACCGTCCGGGAGGGCCGGGCGGCCGGCGTCATCCTGTTCAAGGAGAACGCCGCCTCCCCGGCCCAGCTCCAGGCCGCCGTCCGGCAGTTGAGCCAGGCGGCGGCCGAGGCCCCGGGCGGGTCCCCGCTCCTGCTGATGACCGACCAGGAGGGCGGCAAGATCCGCCGGCTCCCCGGTGCGCCCGAACTCTCGGCCCGCCGGACCGGACTGGCCGCCGATCCGCCGGCCGAAGCCGCCCGGTCGGGCACCGGAGCGGCGCAGACCCTCGCGGCCGCCGGCCTGAACGTCAACCTCGCACCCGTCCTCGACGTCTACGACGCCCCCGACAACTTCATCGACCACCACGAGCGCTCCTACAGCCAGGACCCCGCCGTGGTCGGCGAGTTGGGGGCGGCCTACCTCGCCGCGCAGCAGGCCCTCGGGGTGGCGGCCACCGCCAAGCACTTCCCCGGTCTGGGCGCCGCGGCCCGTGAGGAGAACACCGACGAGCGCCCTGTCACCCTGCCCGTCTCGCTCGTCGACCTGCGGGAGCGCGGCCTGGCGCCGTACCGGGCGGCGATCGCCGCCGGCGTCCGTCTGGTGATGACCTCCTGGGCCGTCTACCCCGCCCTCGACCCCGGCCGCCCGGCCGGTCTCTCGTCCGTCGTCGTCCAGGGGGAACTGCGCGCCCGGCTCGGCTTCGAGGGCGTCACCGTCACCGATGCCCTGGAGGCCGGGGCGCTCGCCGCCTTCGGCGACACCGCCGCCCGGACCCTCGCCGCCGCCGAGGCGGGGATGGACCTCCTGCTCTGCTCGGCGCGCGACGTGCACCAGGGCGACGCGGCGGCCCAGGCCCTCGCCGCCGCCCTCGACGACGGCCGCCTCGACCGCGCCGCCTTCACGGAGGCCGTCGGCCGGGTGGACGCCCTGCGGACCTCGCTCGCTGCTCCCTGACCACCGGTCACCGCACCGCCGCACCGCCGCACCGCCGCGCCCGGACGGCCCGGTGGCGGGCTCACCCGTCGCCCAGCAGCTCGCGCAGGTCCAGGATGCGGTACCCGTGGCTGCGGACCGCGTCGATGATCAGGGGGAGGGCCTCGGCGTCCAGGCAGCGGCGGTCGGCGGCGGGCGCGTCCTCCGCACTGCCGACGTGGAGCTGGAGGAGAGCGCCCGGCGTGAGAGCCGCCATGGCGCGCTCGACCACCCGGCTGATCGTCATGCCACCCGACACGCCGAGGTAGCCGTTGGTGTCGGTGGTGAATTCGAGGTCGGCGAAGCCGAGGGCGTTGACCCCGGCGATCGCCTCCGGGGTGGTCTCGCTGTAGGGGAATCGGAAGAACGGCAGCGGTTCGGCCCCCGCCGCGGCGCGGATCGCGGCGTCGGCGCGCAGCACCTCCGCACGGGCCCGGTCGGGCCGGAGGCCGGTGAAGTGCGGGTGGCTGTAGGAGTGGTTGCCGAGGCCGTGGCCCGCCGCGGCGACGGCGCGCACGGCGCCCGGGTGCTGCTCGGCGTACTGGCCGGTGGGGAAGAAGGTCGCGGGTGCGGACCGGTCGCGCAGGGTGGCCAGGACGGCGGCGAGGCCGGTCTCGTCCCAGGCCGCGTTGAAGGTGAGCGCCACGACCCGCTCCTCGACGGGGAGCCGGCGGACCTCCTGGCCGAGGAGGGTCGGCGGTGCCGGAGCCGCCACCGCCGACCCCAGGGTGGCGAGGGTGGCGAGGGTGGCGAGAAGGCTGGCGCGAAAGGTGGTGAGGGTGGCGCGAAGACGGTGCACGTCCGATCAACACGCGCCGACCCAAAGCGGAAACGAACGGACACGGAGGGTCATCCGGATGGCAGGCTTGCGGCCGTGACTGTGCACCCACTCGTACACGAGATCGCTGACGCCTATCTGTCCCTGGTCGACGCAGCCGCACCCGGGCTGGTCGAGGGCCTCTACCTGACCGGCTCGACCGCTCTGGACGACTTCCACCCCGAGCGGAGCGACATCGACTTCGTGGCGGTGTCCGCCGATCCGGTCGGCGTGGACCAGCTCGCCGGGTTGGAGCGGGCCCACGCCCTGCTCGCGGCCAAGTACCCGCGACCGTTCTTCGACGGGCCCTACCTGACCTGGGACGAGCTGGCGGGTGCGCCCTCGCAGGCCGCGCCGGGTCCGCACGCGTTCGAGGGGAAGGTCCGTCACCGGGTGCGGTCCGACCGCAATCCGGTGCTCTGGCACACGCTCGCGCACCACGGCGTGACGCTCTGCGGACCGCGCGCCCAGGAGCTGATGATCGACACCGACCCGGGGGAGCTGGCCCTCTGGACGGCGGGGAACCTGGGCGAGTACTGGCGCCCGTGGTGGCGGCGGGCCTCCCGGCTGACCACGAGACCGGGGCTGGCCTGCCTCGGCGGGCAGGGGCCGGCCTGGGGCGTGCTGGGGGTGAGCCGGCTGCACTACACGCTGGCGACCGGGCGGATCACGTCGAAGCGCGGAGCGGGTGAGTACGCCCGGGAGGCCTTCGACGGCCGGTGGCACCGGATCGTGGACGAGTGCCTGCGGGTCCGCGAGGGCCGTCGGCACCGCTCGCTCTACCCGAACCCGTTCGTCCGGCGGGCGCACGCCCTCGCGTACATGGACATGGCGATCGAGAGCGCGCAGGGGCTGGGCGCCGGGCGGCTGCCCCTGGGGTAGCGGCCCGGCGGCTGGGGCCGGCCGGCAGGGCCC
>NZ_JBHXDN010000090.1:0-24225 GCF_042726075.1 Kitasatospora sp. NPDC127035
GACCGAAGGGGCCCGACCACCCGCTTCCAGCACCTGTGTCAACAACTGAACGACGGGACTCGAACCCGTCGCTCATGAAGATCACCAACAGCATCCGGAAATTGATCCAGAACCCAGATTGAGCCGCCGCCGACACTGACGATCTGCAGAAGCCTCGGAGTCAAGCCGAGGGCTTCAGTCCCTCCCGCCAGTTCCGGTACTCGTGCGGGGGAAGGTTCCAGGAATCGTCGCTGAAGGGATTGGGCAGCACCCCGTCCAGAGCACCGACGAGAAACTCGCCGAAACCCATCCCGTACCGGCGCCACCGGGCGGTTCCGTACGGCACCTGGCGCCTGAAGACGACGACGTCCCAGCTCTCGGGATCGAGCGAGTCGCAGATCCAGAACACCACGTCACCGTTGATGGTCGTCGCGAAGGGAAGAAGCCTGCCCTCCTCGGACAGCTCCACGGCGCCGGCTCCGCCGCCCGGCTGCGGTTCCTCCCGCGGATCGAACCTGAGTCCCTCCAGCAGCCGGCTCTCGGGGCGGCCTTCCACCGGCGGGATGCGGACCGCGAGGTACTCGTTCAGCTCACCGCCGCCGAACACCGCGACGAAGTCCCGGTAGTCCGCCGGAACCCGCAGGCCCGTGCTCCGCGCAACTTCCTCCCAGTCGACGACATCACCTTGAGCCTCCGAAATCCCGAGGATGCCGGACAAGCGACCGATCATCTGGTGCATGAATTCTCGTCTTCCCTCGTCACCCATCGCCGAACAACCCGGCGTCCTCGCCCGATCGACTGTCTATCGACAGGCCGAGATTCTTCCAGCCACTTCCGGCCGTGTAGATCAGATTCGAAACAGTGTCCGAACTGGCACCAACCAGACGTCCGTTCCGATCCCATGCCACATAGCTCATCTCGACCTCATAGGGGGCGAGCCTCCCCCCGGCATAGTGCGGGGTCACCTGATAGAGAACAACCCTCTTGTTGTCGATCTGCGCCTTCACCCGATCCTCAAAATTCAGCATGCTGGTTATCGGCCCCAGGCGATCAGTGTCAGCCCCAAACTTCCCGACATGGGAATTTGCGTCACTTCCGCAAGGGAATAGGTTCGCCAGATTAGTACCGGAACCACCCAGTTGGTTTCCGAGGACATGGCACGCATGCACATCGGATGCGTCCCCGCCCCAGTAGGACACCTGGTTGCGCGCCCAGTCGTAGCCGGCCGGCTTGATCCCACTCCTCGTCTTCGTGGCGGTACCCGGGTTCTTACGGATGTAGTCCTGGTCGAGACACGCCGTCACGCCTGTCGCGCGTCCCCCGTTGCCGATGTCTATCTGTCCGGTGTTGACCCAGCCCGCATTGTCCAGGAGGCAGCCGGCACCACGACCCGGGTCGCCTCCGCCGGACGGATCGGGTTCAGGTCCGGGGGCCGTCTCGGCGCCGGGGGTGACGTTGGCGGCGAGGACGAGCATGGCGAGGACGTCGGTGCTGCTGTATGAAGCGGCGAGAAAGTTGATCGCGTCGCGGGGGTTCGGGGCGCTCCAATCGAGCTGGGGGGTAGGGCGCTGGGGGGCCGGCGCGTGCTTGTCGAGGATGGGCTTGGGGGGCTCGGCCTTGGGGGCGGCCGGGCGCGGGGGTGCCTTGACCGGGCTGCAGGTCTTGCAGGGCTGCTGCTTCTGAGGGCCGCGCGCGCCGGTCGGGTTCTTGACGGGCGAGCCGGTCGGGTTCTTCGGCTTGGCCGGGCCCTTCGGCGCGTACGGCGAACCCTGGGGGGGTCGCGAGGACGGGGAGCCCTGGCTGCGCGGGGTGGTGCTGCTGGACAGGCTTCCGGGGTTGCTTCGGCGCCAGTCCCGGGCCTCCTGCTTCTCCCGGTCGATCTCGTTGCCCCAGGAACTGCTCGACGACGAGCTGCTCGCGGAACCGTAGCCACCGAGTCCCACCACGTTCGCACCGGCGAAGGGCACGCCCGGCATCGGCGCCGAGTTCGGAGCCTGCGCCCGGGCGCCCGAGGTGTTCGGAACGTACGGCGCGGCCGGCTGGGCCGCCTGCGGGGCGGACTGGCCGGACCCCTGCTTGATGGTGATCGAGCCGCCGAACCGGCCGTTGCCTCCGAAGTTGATACCGCCGCCGTTGCCGGCCGCCGCCTGCCCGGCGCTGGGGCCGGGGACCGCGGGGGCCACGGCCGCCGGGCCTCCGCAACCGCAGTGCGAGATGTTCTCGTGCCCTGTCGGGTCGGTGCCGTTGAGCGGGCTGGCGTTGCCGTAGGTGTAGCGGTTGGCCTGGACGGACGGGGACGGGTTCAGCTGCCAGGAGTCGCGGGAGGTGAAGCCACCGGTACCGGGGCGGTACCAGCGGGCGCTCATGTTGACGTCGCCGGTGGTGGGGTCGGTCCAGCCTGACTGGTAGCCGAGGCTGGACCGGGTGCCGCTGGTGGTGACGGGCTTGCCGAAGGGGTCGTAGACGGTGGCACCGACCACGGCGGTGCCGTCGGTGTTCAGGGTGCTAGTGGCGTCGGTGTGCTGGTCGGTGCGGACACGGACGTTGTTGGTGCCGTCGGTGGCACCGAGGAGGGTACCGGCGCTGTCGCGGGCGTAGCTCCAGGTGCCGTCGCTGGTCAGGTTGCTGGTGCCGCCGTCGTAGGTGAACCTGGCGGCGTTGCGGCCGATGACGCGGTCCAGGCCGTCGTAGGTGTAGGTGACGGTGCCGTCGCTGATCAGGCGGTTGAAGGCGTCGTAGCGGAGGGTCTCCTCCTGCACTCCGGTGGTCACCCCGGCGAGGGTGCCACGGGCGGTGTAGCGGTAGGTGCTGGTGCCGTCGCCGAGGAGGCGGTTGCGCTCGTCGTAGGAGGCGGTGGCGGTGCCGTTGCCGGTGCGGTTGCCGGCGGCGTCCCAGGTGTACGGAGTGGTGGTGCCGTCGGCGGTCCAGGAGGTGAGGCGGCCGGCGAGGTCGTAGCCGTAGGTGTTGTCCCGCACCGGCTCGGCGGGGGTGCCGCTGACGGTCTTGCGGGTGAGGCGGTCGTCGAGATCGTAGGTGTAGGCGGTGGCGGTGAGCTGGGTGCCGGTGCCGACAGTGGGGTTCGCGAGGAGTTGGTCGGTGGCGAGGCGGCCCAGCGCGTCGTAGCTGAGACGGCGCTCGGCCCTGGCCTTGAGCTTGGTGGTGTCGGCCGGGTCCGGGGCGACGTAGAAGTGCTTGCTGAGGCGGCCGTCGCCGTCGTAGCCGTACCAGTTCTGGGTCCCGGTCTGCGGGTTGTGCGCCCAGTCCAGCTGGCCGTCAGCCTTGTAGGCGAAGTAGGTGGTGCCGGTGGACTTGTCCCAGCGCTTGGTCTGACGCCCTTCGGCGTCGTACTCCCAGGTCTGGGCCTGGGCGTTCAGGTCGGCGCCAGCCTTGAGCAGCAGTCCTCGGTCGTTGTAGGCGTACGCCTGACTCGCGAGGGCGGTCCCGTTGTGCTGGAGCAGGTGTCCGGCCTTGTCGTAGACGAACTCGCGGTCGGTGGTCGCCGTCTCCGCTCCGGTACCGCTCTCGCGGACCACGCGTCCCGCCGGGTCGAAGGTGCGGGTGCGTACCACGCCGCTCGGTTCGATGAGCTTCACGGCCTGGCCGGCCACGTCGTACGCGGTGGTCCAGGTGCGGTCGCCGCGGTGGGGTGGGCGGTGGTGGACGGTTCGACGGTGCTCTCGGGGAGGCCCCAGGCGTTGAACGTGTAGACGGTGGTGTTACCGCGTCCGTCGGTGAGACGGGTCCGGTTGCCCGCGGCGTCGTAGCCGAAGGTCGTGGTGATCGACTGACCGGCCGCGACGGGCTCGGTGAGCGCGACCGGGCGGCCGAGCACGTCGTAGCGGGTGGTGGTGACGGCGCCACTCGTCGGACTGGTCGCGCTCACCACCCGGCCTTCGAGGTCGAACGCCGTGGGGACCGTGCGCAGGACCGTACCGGCGGCGTCGAGGTCCTCGGCGACCACCGGGTTACCGAGGCCGTCGAAGCGGGTGCGGATCGCCTCGCCCATCGGGGTGGTGCTCTTGGTGAGGCGGCCGGCGTCGTCGTAGTCACGGCGGCTGGTGCGACCGAGCGGGTCGGTCGCGGTGAGGATCTGGCCGGCCGCGTTGTAGGTGGCCTTCCCGACGCTGCCGGTGGGGCTGGTCGCGGCGGTCTGGTTCCCGGCGTCGTCCCACGTGAACCTGCTGGTGACGTTCTGCAGGGTGGGCTTGCGTTCGACGACGGTGGCGGTGAGCACACGGCCGAGCTGGTCGTAGGTGGCCTCGGCGCGCGCCCCCACCGGATCCGTGGCGGAGAGCTGGAGGCCGGTGGGGGTCCAGGTCGAGGTCCAGGTGGGCGGGTTGTCGTCGACGGGGGGCTGCAGAGCGCCGAGCGAGTTGGGCTCCACGCGCTTGGTCTCGTGGTCCAGGCGGTCGTACGCGAAGGTGGTCCGTCGCCCGGCCGCGTCACTGGCGGCCACGACACGGGACAGCTTGTCGTACTCGACCGTACTGGTGGGTGTGAGCGGGGTACCGGCGCCGGGCGGTGTGTAGGCGGGCAGGGTGGCCGCGACGGCACGGCCGAGCCGGTCGACGGCGGTGCGGGCGACGCGGCCCAGCGGGTCCTTCGCGGAGACCGCCTCGCCGAAGGCGTTGTAGCCGGTCGTGGTGATCGGCCGGACGGTCGCCGCGGCGCCGCCGCTCTCCGCCGCCACCGGCGGCGCGGTGACGGTGACGGCGCGGCCGAGGACGTCGTAGCCGAAGGAGGTTGTGTACGCGGCCGGGTCCGCGCCCGCCGAGTTGCCGATCGGCGAGGTGCTGCTGATGACCAGGCCGCGCTGGTCGTAGGCGTAGGTCGCGACGCTGCTCGGCCCCCCGAGGGAGGAGGACAGCTCACTGCGGGTGAGGCGGCCGGCGGTGTCGTAGGTGCTGCTCTGGACGCTGTTCTCGGTGTCACTGACCTTCAGGGTGGTGGACGTGACGCGGTCGTCGGCGTCGTACCCCACGGAGATGGTGCGCTTGAGACCCGCCGGGTCGAGCACGCTCTGGGTGACGTGTCCGACGGAGTCGAAGGTGTTCACCGTGCTGGTGCGGCCGCCACCGGTGGTGCGCTTGACCAGCTGGCCGGCACCGTCGTACTCGGCCGCCTCCATCACGATGGAACGGACGGTCCCGTCGGACTGGGTCACGTTCTCGACCGTTACCGTCGCGGGCAGGCCGTCGTCGAAGTAGGTGTAGGAGGTGACGGCGCCCATCGCGTCGGTGACCGACGCCAGGCGTCCGGCCGGGTCGTAGGCCCGACTCTCGACGGTCAGGTCACGGGTGGCGCCGCCGTCACCGTTCCAGCCCTCGACGACGGTGGTCGCGCGCTGGCTGCGAGGGGTGTAGGTGAACCGCGTGACCTGGCCCAACGGGTCGGTCAGGCTGGCAATGCGGCTGAGCGCGTCGTAGCCGTAACGGGTGACGCCGCCCTCGGCGTCGGTGTCCGTTTCGGCCCGGCCGGCCGTGTCGTAGACGGTCGTGGCGGTCCGTGAACCGTCTGTGCCGACGATGTCGGCGACGGTCGTGCCGGTCACCCGGCCGTCCGCGTCGTACGTCGTCGTGGAGCGGGTCTGGTGCTCGGCGCCGGTCACCGCGTCGGAGACCTTCGGCCCGGTCTGGACGGTGAGGCGGTTCAGGGAGTCGTACGCGTAGGTCGTGGTGACCCCGGCTGGATGCGCGTCGGAGGTCTCGGTCGTCCAGATCTTGCGGCCGGCCGTGTCGTAGCCGTAGGTGAAGACGAGCCCGCTGGGCAGCACGGACCGTACCACGTCACCGGCGGCGTTGTAGGCGTACGTCGTCACCGCGCCGCCGGCGGTGGTCTCAGTGGCCAGCAGACCCGGCGGGGTGGTGCCGCCGCCGGTGGCCGGTTCGGTGCCGGCGGTGTAGGTGGCGCGGGTGGTGCGGCCGTCGGGGCGGGTGGTGGTGTCGGGCAGACCCAGGGCCGTGTAGCTGACGGTGGTGCGGTAGGTGTTGTCGGCGGGCCCGGAGGAACGGCCGTCGCGGGTCTCGGTGGGCTTGTCGTTGCGCGGGTCGCGCGGGTTGTCGGGGTTGTGGAAGTAGCTGGTGTAGGAGGTCCAGCAGGAGTTGGAGTCACGGCAGGTGGTGAGCGAGACGGTGTTGCCGCGGGCGTCGTGGCCGCTCACACTGCTGTGGCCGTTGGGGTCGGTGACGGAGTGGAGGTAGCCGCCGGTGTCGTAGGTGTAGCTGGTGGTGGCCCCCGACTCATCGGTGCGGGCGATCAGGCGGTTGCCGCGGGTGGCGTCGTGGACCTCGGTGGAGACGCTGCCGGCCGGGTCGGTCAGGGTGACGCGGGACGCCAGTTCGGTGGCGGCCGACAGCGAGCGGGCCTGGTAGTGGGCGGCTACGCGCTCGGCGGTCAGGGGGTGCTGGTAGAGGGCGACCTCGTCGATCTGGCCGTTCAGCCAGGACGAGCCGCCGTTCCCGCCGGGCATGGTGCCGGTATAGCCGCCGCCCAGGTAGGTGCGGTTCATGTTCAGGTGGTTGACCGCGCCGGGAAGGGTCCCGACCAGCGCGCCGTCCAGGTAGAGGGACTGGGTGCCCTGCCCGGCGCTGAGCACCGCGTGGTGCCACGAGCCGTCGGTGACCGCGCCGCCCGAGGTGATCGGACCGTCGGAGATGCCGTAGTACCCGCCCCGGAGCTTTCCGTCGGAGCCGACGTACAGGGCCGGCACCACGTTGTACGGCGGCGCGTTCACGGGCTCGCTCTGCAGTGAGAGCAGGACGCCCGGTCCCGAGGTGCGGAACCAGAGCTCGGCGGCGATGTCGGCCTTGGCCTGGAGGATGGGCGTGGGCAGGTCGACGTAGGACGTGCTGGTGCCGTTGAACTCGACCGCCTTGCCGTCACCGGGCCCAGCCCGTGACGAACGCCGTCACCCGGTAGGGGCCGGCCATTTCCGCCGCCCGCGCGAGGTCGGCCTCGTCGTCGACGAACACGGTTCCGCGGCCGCCGGAGTCCGCGCCGCGCTGCACCACCACCCGCTCGGAGCGCGCGAGGCGGCGCAGGACACCGCGGCGGCGTACCGTGCCGGGACCGAGGTCGGCGCGACGTCTGCAATCCTTCTGCCGTTCAAGGGCGTGTATCGGTCAACGGCATTGCACATCTGGGTTCAGGTGGGGGCAGCAGAGTCTCGGGTCGCCCGCTCGGGACTGTCGGCTCTGGAGTTCACAGGGTCCGCGAGCCCCTTCATGAGCCCTTCGACGGGTAGGTGTCCACCAGGAGGAACGGCATCGTCCCGTGAAACACATGCTCCTACATCGTTGAGGTCCGACCACCCGGCAACGAGTGCCCCAGTCCGGTGCGCCCGCCCACTCCCTGCTCCGACCGTCGACGCCCGCACGGCACTGCCCGCTGTTTCTGCTGTCCCTCCCCGGCCCGTCCGACCCGGGACCGACAAGCACAGCGTAGAGCAGTTACGCTCCGTATACGCATTGGGGTCCGGGGACCAATTGGACGTGGTCGACACCAGCACGGCAGGCCAGGGGCGCACCGCTGCGGTGGGGACAATTCCTCCCACTCACGAGGTCCTGCGCGTGTCGGGTCGAGGGCCGGGGCTCGCCCCGCCGAACTTGCTTTGTACGTGAATGACCTGCCCGTCCGGCCGACATGTCCGGCGGCCCTCCTGCCGGGCTCGGGGCCGCTGTCTGGGGACTTCGGGAACGCCAGCGCCGTCGAGGCGGCGAGAAGGCCGTGGATCACCACCATCAACGACCGTGTCCGGGCCAGCTACGGGTGCAACGACGGTGACGCTCGGCCGTTCCTCGAGGATCGGCTGGTAGTAGCCGCGAACGTGCGGGTGCGGCGAGCCCGGCACCGGCCAGGGGATGTGAGGAACCATGCGTTGCGTGGCCCTCGGGTCGGGAATGCCGGGGTCGAGTTGCTCTTCGGGCATTTTGAGGTTGTGCTCCCCTTGTTCGTCTGCCGCCGACGCGGCTGCCCCTGCACGAGGGTGACCGGTGACGATCGGGCGGTGGTTGCGGGCGCGCTACCGCATCAGTGTCTGCAGTCCGCTGGCCAGATCGGCCTGGACCAGTTCGTTGCGCTCGGTTGTTGTCAGCCAGCGGGCGGAGGAGCCGACGGGTGTCCGCTCGACCCACAGCACGTCGTCGACGGCCTCGGCGACGGCGTGCAGGTGGCTGATCACCATGACGAACCGGTCGCCGTCGGCCTGGGCGCGCAGGACTTCCAGGGCTGCCTCCAACGTGGTGGTGTCCAGGGCTGCGAAGCCTTCGTCGAGGAAGAGGGAGCCGAGGGAGGTGCCGCTGCGGGCGTGCAGTTCGGCCAGTGCCAGCGCGAGTGCCAGTGACGCGAGGAACTTCTCACCTCCCGAGAGCCGGTGCGGTGGGTGGTCGACTCCGGAACTGCGGCTGACGATGTTGAAGTTGGCGGCGAAGCCGAAGCGTTGCTCGGACATCTGACCCAGCAGGTCGCTGGCGGCACCGAGAAGCGCGTGGGTGCGCAGTGTCATGAGGTGGCCCAGGAATTTGGCGTCGACCAGTTCGCGGCGCAGCACCTCCAGCGCTTCGAGGCGGGCTTCGCCGGCTGTGATGGCGTGGCTGAGGTCGGCGGCGGGTTTGATCAGCTCTTTGGCTTCGGTCTGCTTGCTGCGCTGGTTCTCGGCTTCCCTGGTGTCTTGTGCTGCTGCGGCGATGAGGGGGTACAGGGCCTGAGGTGTCGTCAGGTCGGTTGCCGGGTCGAAGCCGTCGATGTCGGTGAGGGAGGCGGCGATCGCGGCGAGGGCGGTCTGTGCGGTGTCGGCGGCGTTCGATGCGGACGTGGACAGCTCGGCGAGTTTGCCCTGGAGGGACCCTGTGATCGTGGACAGGGCGGTGGCGTACGGTCTGGTCTCGGCGATTCCCGCGGGGGTGGGGATGTGCGGGATGTGATCGAGTTCGGCTGTCTTCAGGTGGGTGGCTGCCTGGGTGGCGCCCCTGGCCCAGGTGTTGAGTGTGGTGAGCAGCCGGGTCAGTGGCTGGTCCACTTTGTCGTGGGTTTCCTGGTCGAGGGTGCGTTGCTGTTCGAGGTGGGCGGTGTTCTGCGCGTTCAGTGTCTTCTGTTCGTCGAGGAGTTGCCGGATCTCTTCCAGGCTGGTGGTGACGGCTGTGAGGGCGGTGGCCACCTGGTCGGCCGTGATGTCGGTCGCCAGGTCGGGAAGCATGGCCTGGATGCGGGTGGGCAGGGCTCGGATGTCGCTATCGGTCCGGGACGTGGCCCGGTTGTGCAGCTTCGAGTCCTTCTCCGTGGTGTCGAGGTCACGTCGGTGGCTGCTTCTGCGTGTTTCGAGGGCCGTGTGTTGTGCCTTGATCGTGGCGGTGCTGTCGGCCAGGTCGGCCTGCAGTCGCTCGGCGTGGGCGGCGGCTGCTTGTTCGCAGGTGGTGAGCGCGTCGGTGATCGGCGTCGTGAGATGTTCGGCGGGCTGATCGGTGGGGGCTGCGCCGTCCGCGGCGGGTGCGGCTGCGATGGCGGCTGCCCGGTTCAGGGCTGCCGCGGCGGTGGGGGCGTCGAATCCTGCGTTCGGGGTGGTGGTGCTGTTGGCCAGGGCTTGTAGGGTTTCGAAGGTCTGGGCTGCTTCGGCCGTGGCTTCTTGTGACGTGCTCCGGGCCTGTCGGTGTTCCTGTCGGCGCTCTGCGACGGCGTCCTGGGCCGCGGTGACGGCTGCCTGGCCGGCGGCGATGCGGGTGGCCGCCTTGAGCTGTGCTTCCTTTGCCCGTCGCACCTGTGCTTTGGCGGCGCGCAGTTCGGTGGTGTCGGCTGCGGCGGCCGGTGCGAAGCCCGCGGGCAGTGATCGGCGGCAGACCGGGCAGTCGCCGCCGGGGTGCAGTTCTGTGGCGATGGCGGCGGCTTTGTTGTGCAGTTGGAGGGTGTCGAGGTGGTCCTCGGCGTCCGCGACAGCGGCATCGGCTGTCGTGTCGACCTCCAGTCGGCCGAGTTCTTTGTTGAGGGCCTTGTGTTTGGCTTCGGCGGCGGTTAGGGCGGCTGCCGTGGTGGCGACGTGCTGTGCGGCCGAGATTGCGGCGTCCGTCCGTGCGAGGGCTTGTGTGACGAGCCGGCGGATGGCGTTGTTCGTGTCCGCTGCGGCTCCGGCTGCCTCGGTCAGCGGCTGCGTACGTGCTTCGCGCTGCTCCAGTTGGGCTTCGGCCTCCGTGAGGGCGTCGCTCTCGGTGGCGAGTTCGTCGGCGCGTGCGGCGAGCCGGTCCCGCTCGTCGCGCAGTTCCTCGGCGCGGGCTGTGAGGGATTCGAGGGTGCCGGCTGCTTTGGAGAGAGCACCCGGGCCTTCTCCCTTCGTTTCGGCTGCGGTGATCGCTTTCGCCAGCTCTTCTTCCCTGGCCGCGACTCGGGTGGCGCGCTGGTCCAGGGCGTCGCGCCGTGCGGCGATGTCGGCGGCGGCGGAGGCGAGTTCGTCCAGGCTGTGGTCGGCGTCGGTGACCGTGTTCGCCGCCAGGTCGCGGGCCGTGGCTTGTGCGGTCTGCACGGTGGCGCGGGCCGCTGCGGCTTCCTGCTGCAGGACGGTGGCGCGGTCGGTGGCGTCGGTCAGGTGGCGGGCACGGGCGGTCGCGGCGTCGGCGGCGGCACCGGCCGCTGCGGCGGCCCCCTCGGGGTCGGCCGGCATGTGGTCGCGTTTGGCTTTCGCTTCAGCCAGCAGCAGTCGAAGTGACTGGCTCTGGCGGACGGCCGCCTGGTGGACCGCTTCGAGGGATTCGGCGCCGAACAGTTCACGCAGCCGTTCGCCCCGTTCCTTGGCTGTGGCGGTGAGGAGTTGGTCGAACCTGCCCTGCGGAAGAAGCCCGACCCGCAGGAACGTCTCGTAGCCCATCTGGAGTGCGTCCTTGATGCGGCTGTCGACGTTGGTGGCGCCGTCGAACTCCTCTCCCGTGTCGAGGTTCTTGAGGTGATGCCGGCCGGCGTTGGGGTTTCGGACGTGCATGGTGCGGTGCACGTGCCAGTGCTGTCGGTCGTGCAGGAACGTGAGATCGACGCTCATGGCTTCGGCGCCGTCGGTGATGAGCTGGCGGGGCTCCTTGGCGTCCCAGGAGCTCTTGCGGAACAGGGCGTAGGCGAGGGCGTCGAGCAGGCTGCTCTTGCCGGCGCCCGTATCGCCGAGAGCCGCGACGAGGTTTCTTCCGGTCAGGTCGATGGCGACCTTGGTGGGGTAGCTGCGCAGTCCCTCGAGGGTGAGGGTGAGCGGCTTCATCAGGCCGTCTCCGTTTCGGTGGTGTCCGTGTCGGCCGGGCCGCCAGGGCGGTGGGCGGTGTCAAGGGGTTGGCCGGCGATGGCGGCGGTCAGCAGGTTCTCCTCGCAGCAGGGGGCTGTGCTGTCGGGGTCGGGTTCGCTCCGCAGGTCGGCGAAGACGGCCATGGCGCGGTCCAGGGCGGCGCCGGTGGTGCCCCTGCCGGGCAGGTACTCGCGCAGCAGGTCTTCGATGCCGGGCAGTTCCTTGGTGGTGGTTTCCCTCTCCAGGGCGGGGTTTGTGGTGTGCGTGCGGCGCTCGTCGATGTCGACGAGCGTTGCTTTCGGGAGCATCCTGGCGAGCGTGTCCGCCAGGAAGGGCGTGGGGGCTTCGACGTTCACGACGGCCTTCACCCAGGCGTCCTTGATGCGCCCGGCGCGCCGGGCGATCTCGTCCAGGGTGCCTTCCAGGCGGACCAGGGGGCGGCCGGTGACCAGTGGCACGGTTTCGATGCGGGGTTTGGCGTTGGGACCGATCTCGGCGAGCACGACGCTCTTGGTCTCGCCGCTCTCGCCGAAGTCCATCTGCAGCGGACTGCCGGCGTAGCGGGCCGGGAAGGCGGTGCGGGTGACGGCCTGCGGTTTGTGGATGTGGCCGAGGGCGCCGTAGTCCACCGGGGGCAGGTCGGCGGCTGCGGCGGCGCAGTCGTCGGTGACGGAGATCGGGCGCTCGGAGTAGGAGGGGACGGCCCCTTCGACGAACAGGTGGGCGGCGAAGACCAGGATGTCGCGGGTGCCGCGGCCCTGGGCCAGGCGGCGGTGGACGTCCGCTTGGACGGAGCGCATCCGCTCGGTGTAGGTGGCGGTCATCAGGGCGGGGTCGGTGAAGTCGTAGCTGAACCGGTTGGGGTGCAGGTAGGGCAGGGCGCCGATGCGCAGTGTCGACTCGCCTCGGCTGGCCGGGTATTCGGCGACGAGGAGCTGGTCGGGGCGGGCGTCGGCGGCGAAGCGCACGCGGATCCGGTCGTGCGGGCGGGTACCCGCGTCGGTGAGGACGAACTGCAGGAACGCCAGGACGTGGGGGGTGTCGTGGTTGCCTGCGACGACGACCACGGGGGCGAGTTCGCCGAGTCGTCGCAGCGCGTGCGCGGCGCGGCGGACGTCGTCCAGGCCAGGGCGGGAGCTGTCGAAGAGGTCGCCGCTGTGGACGATCAGGTCGGGTCGGAAGTCCGCGGCGATGTCGATGATCTCGTCCAGGACGGCGTCGGTCTCGGTGTCGCGCCGGAAGCGGCCGATCTGGCGTCCGAGGTGCCAGTCGGAGGTGTGGAACACGCGTCCTGTCACGGGGGTGCCTCACGGGATGGTGGCGCGGGCGGGGCGGGCCGCGCCGCGGGGGTCGGATGGGTTCAGCGCCGCCGACTGTACACCGAATCCCAGGAAGAAATCTGGAAAACTCTGGAACTCTGGTAGCGTGGGGAACATGAGTGATCCGCTGGACGCACTGGAGAAGAGCATCAGCACCCTGCGCCGCGCGATCCGCGACGCGGCCACCGCCGGCGACACCGAGCGGGCGGGCGAACTGCGCGCGCAGCTGCGCCGCACCGAGAAGGCGTGGGACGCCCTCGTCGACACCGGCGAGCCGGCCCCCTCGCCCCCCCGTCCCGCACCACAGGCACCCCCGGCCCTTCCCGGCTCGCGGCTCCCGGCACGCGAACACGTCCACCGGGCCCTGATGCTGCTGGGAACCCCGGCGGCACCGAAACTGATCGTCGGCGTGCACGAGGCGTTCTTCTCCGGGGAACTGTCCGCCTCCAAGCTCTCCAGCCTGCGGCGGGACGAGGAACGCTCCTACCGCTCCAGCCCCGGCGCCCGCCCGTACTACCTCTGTCCGGCGCTGGCCCACGATCTGCTGTCCCCGGTGCGCGCGCTGGTGACGATCAGCACCTGGCCCCTGGAACAGCGCATCATCGGTCCGCTGTCGCAACGCGCCGACTACCTCACCGGCACGATCGGCGTCGCCGAGGCGGTACGCGCCGCAGGCGAAGCGGCCGCCGCGGCGGCCGTCCAGCTGATGTGGCGGCTCGCCGTGAACATCCCCGACGCGACACCGAGGAGCGCTTCCAACCTCGAGAGCGCGCCCGACCCCCGGCAGGTGATCGAGGCGGCCCGGGCGGAACTGAACGTGCACGCCGACGCCGACCGCGCCACCCGGGCCGAGGCCGCGCGGCGGGCCCGCACCTCGCTCAGCGACGACCAGCAGCTGTTCGGCACCCCGTCGCACAACGTCACCCGGCTGCAGGCCCGGCGGCTCTGACAGCCACCCCTCAACCCCACCTTCCCTCAAGGACTTCCGGCACCGTGAACGCACCAGTCGACGACCGCCTGACGGCGCTGCGCGGCTCCGCGCAACGCCGTCCGTACAACGCCAGGTCCCTGGCGGCACTGGAGAACAACCCGCGCTGTACGCTGCGGGCCCTGCTGGACGCCTCCGGCTCCGACAAGAAGGCGATCGCCGAGCACGCCGGCTACCCGCCCGCCTTCGGCCAGTCCTCCTTCGCCCTCGCCCGCGGCAACGCCTTCGAGACACTGGTGAAGGCCAACGGCTACGCCGAACTGCTCCGCGTCCTGCGCGAGACCCTGGGACTGACGGTCCCGGAGGTCGGCACCAGGGACCTGAACGACATCGGCGGCGACAGCCGACACGAGGTCCGCCACGCCCGCACCGCGCAGCTGTTGGCGGAAGCCGCCCGGGGAACCGGCGACAGCACCCTGTACGACCACCCGATGCTGCGTCTGACGGTCGGCGGCCACAAGGCGTTCCTCGAACCCGACCTGGTGGCCTTCCGTACCGGCGACCGTTTCTACATCGTGGAGATCAAGAGCTTTCCGATCATCGACGGCCAGGCCGATCCGCTGCAGGTGAAGGCGGCGACCACGCAGGCCTGCGCGTACGTCATCGCCCTGCGCGACATGCTCGCCCGGGCCGGCATCGGCCCCGAGGCCGTGGCCGAGCAGATCGTGCTGGTCGCGCCGAAGGGCTTCACCAACCGCCCCACAGCGGCGTTCGTCGACGCCCGCAAGCAGGTCGCCGCCCTCACCCGGCAGCTGGCCCGCCTCGAACGCATCAAGGACCTGGTGGAACTGCTCCCCGAAGGCCTCACCTTCGACCTCGCCTCCGACGGACACAAGGCCCGGCGTCCCGTCGAGGAGCTGACCGAGTCCCTGGACCAAGTGGACGCAACATACCGTCCGGACTGCCTGAACCACTGCGAGATGGCCTTCTACTGCCGCTCCCGCGCCCGCGAGCAGGCCTCGCTGGACATCCTGGGACCGCAGGCGCGCGAACAGTTCGGCGGCATCGACACCGTGACCATGGTCATGGGGCTGGCCCGCGGGCAGCTGACGCCGACCGCCGACCAGATCGAGACGGCCGTCGCGCTGCGGCACGCCGTCCGACTGCGGGCCGAGTTGGACCGGACGAACAGGGGTGCGGCATGAGCATGGTGTCGGCGCTGGCACGGGCGCAGGCGATGGAGTCGATGACAGCGGTCCCTGTGACCGCCTACCGCCACCGGAACCTGTCGGACCGGCCCCTGGTGGTGATCCCCCTGACGATGGCCGGGGAAGTCGGAGCACCACTGGCGGCGATGGTCGGCACCTCCAAGAAGGACGCCACCCTGCTGGTCGTGGAACAGCCCCGCAACCGCGACCAGCGGTTCGCGTTCGCCGCCGCTCTCGGCGACCTCGTGATGGAGTACATCGACTCCTTCCGCCAGGACCGCCGCGGAGAAGGCGAGAAGTCCCGGTACAGCGGCGCGCCTCAGCTCCTGGTCCCGAACACCGGCGGGATCAAGGCGCTGGCCGACCTCGGGCGCATGTGCCGCTACCGTTCGACCACCGGACCCTACGCCGTCGCGGACGTCGTGCCCGAGTTCGGCATGTGGCTGACGTTCCTGGTCGAGCGGGCCGAACAGGCCGGCACCTGCCTGCTGCTGCCCGTCACCGGGATGCTCGCCGAACACTGGGCCACCGGCCAGAGCACCCTGGAGGACCAGAACCTGGCCTCCCTCATGGCCTGGATCTCCCCGCCTCCCGGAACGGACGTCGCACAGGCCTTGGCCGACGCGGAGAGCCCGGACATCTGCCCGCCCGCAGGCCCGACGACATCGCCCCAGTTCGACAACCGTGTCCTGGCGCCGGCCATCAAACGGTTCGACACCGCGAACCAGGCCGCAAACCCGGCGGCCCTGGCCGCCGCCCGGGCGGAGCTGCGGGAGCTGATCGCCGAACAGATCCAGCCCACCTGGCGCACGGTGTGGGAAGCCGTCCCACTGCTGCGCTCCGTCCCCGAGGCACCACGGACCGCCGCTCGCTTCGGGCGCGACTGCGCCGCGTTCACCTCCTACTCCGACTACCGGGACGCCGGCGGCCTCCCGCAGCCCAAGCGGGACACCGCGATCGGCGCGGCGCGGCGCCTGGACCGGCTCGAGCAGGCGCTGGTGGACTTCGAGTCCGACATGGCCTTCGACGACCCGTTCGTGCTGGCGGACCGGCGCAGCGTCGGGGAGGCGTTCGCCGGGACGGTGGTGGCCTGCGAACCCGGCAGGGTCGTCCTCAGCCGCAGCAACCGGCGGGTACTGCGGCCGCTCGTCACCATCCGCACCGACGACCCCGTACGCCTGGCCGCCGGCACCAAACTGGTCAGCCCGCAGATGCCCGCGGGCCACAAGGCCGAGATCGTCTCCGTCCTGCCCGACGGCGGCACGATGCTGGTCACTGTGGAGGTCACCGGCGGCATGGGAACCATCCGTACCCCGAAGGCGGACGGTGTGCCCGTGCTGGACCGGCACATCGCCTACCTGCCGGACCCGGGCTGGCGGCCGGGGGCGCAGTTCCCCGCGCCCGACAGCATCCCGTGGACGCACCGCTCCCCCGCCCAGGCGCCCGACGCCGACACCACCGAAGCCGAGACCGACGCCGCAGAAGGATGGGGCCATGACGACTGACACCACCGCACCCGGCCCGTTGCCGGATCCGGCCGCCGCCGCGAACGCCGCCACCGCGGAGATCATGGCCGACCTCGGGCGCACCACGCAGCGGGCCGTCGTCGTCGACTCCCCGCCCGGCGCCGGCAAGAGCACCCTGGTCGTCCGCGCCGCCCTCGAGCTCGCCGCCGGCGGCGAACGCCCGATCATCGTCGCCCAGACCAACAACCAGGTCGACGACCTGGTCGAGCGGCTCGCCGAGGCCGCCCCCGGCGTTCCCGTCGGCCGGCTGAGCTCCAGCGCCTACTCTCCCCCGCCGGCCCTGAACAACCTGACGAACCTGACCCTCGGCCTCACACTGAACGACCTGTCGGGCTGCCGGATCATCGTCGGGACCGCCGCCAAGTGGGCCACCGTCCGCGACACCACGTTCCGGTGGGCGATCCTGGACGAGTCCTACCAGATGCGCTCCGACATGCTGCTGCGCATCGCCGAGCGCTTCGACCGGGGTCTGTTCGTCGGCGACCCCGGCCAGCTCGACCCGTTCACGGTCGTCGGTGCCGAACGCTGGATCGGCCTGCCGCACAACCCGACGCTGAACGGCGTCACCGTCATGCTGGAGCACCACCCGGACATCCCCGTGCACCGGCTGCCGCTCTCCTGGCGCCTGCCGGCATCCGCCGCCCCCACCGTCTCCCAGGCCTTCTACCCCTTCACCGGCTTCACCGCCGGCACCGGCGAAGGGACACGCACCCTGGAACTCACCACCACCCCGTTCGGCGAGAACCATCTGGACGAGACACTCGCGGTGGCGTTCACCACCGGCTGGGCCTTGCACGAACTGCCGCGCCGTCACGTCCCGCGCACCGACACCGAAACCCTTCAGAGCGCCGCCGACCTCGCGGCCCGCATCCTCACCCGCGGAGCGGTCGCCACCTGCGAGCGCCACAGTGACGGCCGCCCCCTGGGACCCGGCGACATCGCCATCGGCGTCGCCCACCGCGACCAGGCCGACCTCGTCCGACAAGCCCTCACCCGCACCGGCCACCCCCGCGCACCGCACGTCATGGTCGACACCGCGAACCGGCTCCAGGGCCGCGAGTTCGAGATCGTCATCGTCGTGCACCCGCTGTCCGGACGCCGGGACGCCACCGCCTTCCACCTGGAAGCCGGACGCCTGTGCGTCCTCACCTCCCGCCACCGGCAGGCCTGCATCGTCGTCACCCGCGAAGGAATCGCCGACCTCCTCGACAACCACCCCTCCACCGACCCCGTCCACCTCTCCGTCCCCGCGAAATTCCCCGATGGCTGGGAAGCCAACCAGGTCATGCTCGCCAAACTGAACCAGCACCGCCCCAGGCCCTGACCCGACACACCCCAGCCGACGCGCGACACCGCAACCGGGACAGCCCACAACCGCACCCCACCACAACGAGCCGCAGCCGCCGTCGGACCTCCGTGCGCCGTTCGGCCCGCCTCCGTAGACAGCGCGACTCCCGACCGGGAAAACACCAACCGGCAACACACCCCGTCGCCCCGGCCCGGCACGTGGAGGCTGCGGCCGGGGCGAGATCGGCCGCTGGACCATCGCCTGCCGCAGCCCCGACCGCGACGCTCCTGTTGCTCCGAAGCACCCGGGATCTCCACCGCGACGACACTGCCCGTCCGGCCCCGGGCCCGCAGAGCGAAGCAGGGCTCCCTGCTCCCGGTGCAAGGCCAACAGGACCTCTGCCCGCCGTTCCACGTCGCGGAGCTCCCAGCAGGGCCCGGCACGATGGGGCGTGAGGCAGGGGCGGGATCTGCGGTGCAGCGGGACGGCAACCGTGAACCATTGTCCACTCCGGAGGGTGACGCTCCGACAGTCGTCCTCTCCCGAGCCCCGCCCTACATCCTGGCTCAAGTCAGCACTGCAGCGGGCCGTGACCAGCTGGTTCCGTGATGTCAGTCCGACACGGCCGCGTACAGACCTCGGCCGGTCCGCTGCACCGCGCCGTTCCTGGTGAGGCGCTCCAGCATGGTGCGTACGGCGTTCACGTCGGCGTCGGAACCGTCCAGGCCGAGCAGGCCTGTCACCTGGCGGGCCCGCAGCGACTCGCCGGCGCCGGCGATAACGACCAGAACGCTGTCGGCATCGGTGCGCCGCCTGCGGCCGGAAGCACCGGCCAGCGCGGAAGCCGTCTTCGGCTCGGCGACAGGGGCCGGATCGGCGTCCGCGGTCGTCCCCACAGCAACCGTCTTCACGGCGGCCTGCTTGCCAGCCGTCTTCCTGGCCGTGCCGCGTACAGCCGTCTCCTTCGTGGGGGCGGGCACCGTCGCAGTGTCCGACTCGAGAACGCTGGTGGCCGGGGCGATCGCCGTTGACGCCTTGTTTGGACGTGCCGTCCTCGCGGCCGTCCTCTTCCCCGCAGCCTTCCCGGTCGCGGTCTTCTTCACGGCAGTGTTCCTGGCCGTGCCGGTGCGCTCACGGGTGGTCGGCGTCCGGGTGGTCGGCGTCCGGGTGGCCTGCGGTTCGGGCTCGCCCGTGGCAGGTGCGCCGTCGAAGGTCGCCGGCACCGTGTGTCCCGGGAAGAACCGCAGATCAGCAGCTCGAGTGACCGCCAGGGTTAAACAACAAGCTGAGAAAGTGTTGGGTAATCAGATGACTACTGGTTCTTGAGGTCGCCGGCGAGGCGGCGGGCTGCTTCGGTCCGATGGGGCCGCGCGGTTCGCCCGCCTCGCCGGCGAGGTGGGCGGCCATGAGCCGGATCATCGCGACCTTGATCATCTTCCGGATCCCGGCCAGGACCAGCTTCGCGCCCGCCCGGTCCTGCACCGAGGCCGAATGCACGACCGCCCGCAGCACGAGCCCGCAGGTGTCGACCAGCAGATGCCGCTTGCGGCCCCGCACACGCATGCCCGCGTCGTAGCCGATCGCCTGCCCGCCCCGGCGGCTGCGGGCCGACTGCGAGTCCAGCACAGCCGCCGAAGGCTGCGGATCCCGGCCGTCCGCCACCCGGACCCGGTCCCGCAACGCATCGTGAACCCGGTCCCAGGTACCGTCCGCCGCCCACGCACGGAACCACCGGTAGGCCGCGTCCCACGGGGCGAGGTCATGCGGCACCAGCCGCCAGGCGCAGCCACTCACCAGCACGTACAACACGGTGTCGACGACCAGCCGACGCGGGAACTTCAACCGGCGACCCGCCCGACGCGGATCCCGTACTGGCAGCAACGGCTCGATCACCACCCACTGAGCATCCGTCAACGACGAGTCATACGAGGGCTTGCACGCACAGACACACATGGCGGTGATCTTCGCGGACAGGACGACGCAAAGATCACCACCAGTGGATCATGCCATGAAGTTGATCAACTACCCAACACTTTCTGAGCCGGAGGCGGCCCATCTCCGAGGCTGTCGCACGACTGCCGCGGTCCGCGAGTCAATAGCGCGATTTCGCGGTGCCGGCAAGGAGTTTGCTGAGGTTGTGGACGGTGCCGAGGAGCTTGATCTCGGTGTCGACGGCTCGGCGGCCGCGGTAGTTGAGGTGTCGGCCGAATCGCTGGAAGAGCTGGGCGAAGCCCGGTTCGACGAGAGCACTGCGTTGGCGGTACTGGGCCCGGCCAGCAGGGGCCGCCAGGCGGTCGGCCATGACCTGCTGACCGGCGGGGGCACTCTGGCGCTTCGCGGGGAAGCCCGCCTGGTCGGCCTCGCTGGTGACCGAGACCAGTAGCGGCAGGTCGGCGAGCTCCTCGAAGGACGCGGCGCTGGCGTATCCGCTGTCCGCGAGCCAGAGCAGGATCTCGCCCGCCAGGCCAGCGGCGCGCTGGTTCTCCTGGATCTTCCTCACCATCGGGATCAGTGCCGTGCAATCCGAGGGGTTGTCGTCGAGGTCGATAGCCAGCAGGATCTGGCGACGCGCACACACGATCTGCAGGTTGTATCCCTGCAGGTAGCCGCCGTGTTTGCCCAGTTGCAGCCGCGAGTCCGGATCGCTCAGGCTTGCGACGGCGGTCGGGGAGGGCACCGGCTCGGGGCTGCAGGCCCGCTCCAGGTGAGCGAGTGCCTTCGCCAGTCGGGCCCGCTGCCGGACGAGGACCGTCTTGTGCTCCATGCGCACGGGCGGCCGGCCGTTGGCGGCCCGGCGGCCCACCGCCCGGTCGGCCTCGGTCCGGGCCTGGTACTTCCTCAGTTTCTCCTGATGGGCAGCCGTCTCCGCGGCCAGCCTCCGTTGTGCCCGGGCCACGATGCGTTCGGCGGCCTCGACCTTGATCCTGATCTCGTTGGCGGACGGCAGGGCCCGCTGATAGATCCGGTCCCGGGCCGTACGGGCACGGGCGAGCAGATCACACAGGCGTGACAGCCTCGGCCGGTCGTCACGCTGCGGCTCGTCGTCAGCGTCCTCGGTGTCGCCGGTCTCGACGTGCCGGGCATGGTCTCGCGCGTCGTCCATGAGCGCGCTGATCTCGTCCTCGCACCGGGCGATGACAGCTTCGAGGTGGTGACACTGCTTGTTGGAGTCACGGGAGGCGTTCGCGTCCATCGGCGAGCCGTCCACCGCGACCGCCGTCAGATCGACCAGCCCTCGACCACCGCACAGGGCCAGCACCTGCACGAACAGCTGCATCAGCGCGTCGCGGTGACGCTGGACGAACCGCGCGACGGTGGAATGGTCCACTGCGCGGTTCGCAGTGATGATCCGGCAGCCCAGATCGTCCCAGCAGGCCCGCTCGATGCCGCGCGAGGAGCGTATGCCCTTGCTGTAGCAGTAGAAGAGCAAGGCGACCAGGACCGCCGGTGGATAGCCGGCGCCGCCCTGTCCGTCGGCACGGTAGCCACCCTCGAACGCCGACAGATCCAGCTCCTCGACCACCTCAAGCACCCGCCAGCACAGGTGCCCAGGCGGCAACCACTCCCGGGCACTCCTCGGCATCTCAAGATCACGTTCGCGGTCGCACACCAGGAAGTTCCGCCCCACAGGCCCACACTCCGGCACCCCCGCAACAACCGGAACCGAACATCAAATCGCTCTTGACTCCCGCCCAGGGGCAGTCGTGCGACAGCCTCCTCCGCCACGGACCTGAATCAGGTAGCCCGTGACCGCCGCCCTGACCTCCGACCGCGTGAACCTGTCCCAGATCGGCCGGCTGGCCTGGACCGGCAGCGCCGCCGTTGCCACCTGGCGCGAGACCTCACCGCCTCCGATCCCTCCACGGTCAACCGGTCCGACCGCGAGCGTGTCAATGCTTGGCTCTGCGCCCGGGCCGACGCCGTCGACGAAAAGGTCGGCGCCGACCCTGCCCCCTTCGGCCTCCGGGCGGACGCCGCGGCCGTCGCGACGATCGCGGCCGAGGTGCTGTGGGTCGGCGACCGCGACGCCCTGTACGAGCAGCACCACGCCCGTACCGCCCGCCGCCTGTGGGCCGAGTCCCGCGTCACGGGCGAGAGAGCGCAGGTGCGCCGGTTCGAACTGGTGCTGTCGGCGGGCTGGCTCGCCTCACGTGTCGTCGCTCCCGCTCTCGGCGGGCATCGACGCCCACCTTGAGGCCCTGGCCCGCCACATCATCAACCACCGGACCGGGTGACCACGGCTCGGTGGCGGTGATCTTCGCACCCCGGGCGCCGATCGGGATACGGCCGCACCGATGGCACGCCCCGCCCCATCGTGCGGGCGGCCCAGATACGCTGCCGGTGGGCCGTTCGGTGTGTCGGTCCCGGACCGCTGACGGCCGCGACCGGCAGTACGACGTTCCGACGGTGCTCCGCATCAACGCCCGCTCGCAGCAGACTGTCCCGGTGCCGTTCAGCGGGCCCGCGGGCCGGTGCCAGCAAGGACACCCCGATGGTCAAGAACCACGCCCGGAAGAACGCCGCCCGAGCCCGGGCCGCCAAGACTGGCGAGAGCCACCAGAGCGCCGTCGCCGCCGTCCGCGAGCAGCCCTCCCCCCTGCCCCCGCCCCCGACCGCCGAGGAGATCCTCGCCGAGGGACGGGCGACGATCGTCGCCGCGCTCGGCGAACTCGCCCAGCAGACCACCCACCCGCAGCGGCGGGCCCTGTACATGGAGCTCCAGGTACAGCAGGAGGTCGAGGCGTCCACGACGTTCGCCGACATGCACAAGGCCCGGGGCACCTTCGCGCTTCGCCAGGCCGACGGGTACTGGCTGGACCGCTGGAACGCGTTGTCGGCGAACCCGGCTGGGACGGAGGGGAAGGGTTCCTGGAGGGCATCACCCGGTGCTACTGGGCGCGGCGGACGATGTACGAGTGGGTCTGGCCCCGGGAGTGGGACAAGCACCTCCAAGGGGCCGGGGTACTGAGCTTGACGATCTATAGGAGCTTCAGAATCAAGCTAAGGACGAATCCGTCTCAGCGGCCCCACAGGGCTCCGACGTGTGAAAACGATCATTCCCCCCCAGGGAAGGAGCCAACGCGCAGCCCGGGCCCCTCACCTCTGCCGGAATCGACGCCACTGCAAGCCGAGAATATCGGCCATTGCGCCCTATGTTGCCCCATGTCCGACAGTACGTGATGGTCAGAGCTTCAGCCGGATATCCTGGCGGGAGCGGCCGCATTGATTGTCTGAATATGGATCCGGGTGCGGTGGAGTTCCTGGCCGGGGCTGGATACTGCCCGCTGGTTCGTGTTCTTCTCTCAGGTGCCACCAGTGTGCAGGGCACTCCGGTACGGCCTGTGGGGGCAGGGGTGTGTCTCGCGGCGGGCGAAGCGGTGCCGAAGTGCCGGGCGGCGGGCCCGGTCCGGTCGGCCGGTGCCGGTCCTGCTCCGAAGTCGTCGCGACCTTTCGCTTCCGGGGCCCGTGGCTGCCCGGGCACGCACCGTCTAGCGGCTACGGCCAGCGAGGGAATGACGCCATGTTCCGCTTACGCTCCAGCCCGACACGCACAGCCGGCCTGTTCCTCTCCGCGGCGATGCTCGGCAGTGCGCTGCTGACCGGCGGACCGGCCGGCGCACTCGCCGGCGACCAGGCCCCCGACAGCACCTACGCCTTCACGGCCAATCTCGACATTGGCGAAGGCAAGCGCACGTGCAGCGGCGCGCTCGTCGACCCGTACTGGATCGTCACCGCTGCGGGCTGCTTCGCCGACAACCCGGCGATCCCCACCACCGTCTCCGCCGGCACGCCGGCCCTTCGAACGGTCGCCACCCTCGGCCGAGCCGACCTCACCACCACCGGCGGCCACGTCGCCGACATCGTCGAACTCGTCCCCCGTACCGACCGAGACCTGGTCCTCGCCCGCCTGGCAACACCCGTCCCCGGCATCGCCCACCTCTCCGTCGCCACCACGGCACCCGCACCGGGCGAGACCCTGCGCGTGGCCGGCTACGGCCGCACCGCCACCGAATGGGTCCCGCTGCGCCGGCACTCCGGCGCGTTCACCGCAGGCGCGGTCGGGAACACCACGGTCGGCCTCGCCGGGGCGTCCCCGGGCGCCGCCATCTGCAAGGGGGACGCCGGCGGCCCGGCCCTGCGCGAGGTGAACGGGCACGTCGAGCTCGTCGCCGTGAGCAGCCGCTCGTGGCAGAAGGGCTGCCTGGGCTCCGCCGAGACCCGTGTCGGCGCGGAGGCGACCCGGGTGGACGACCTCGGAAGCTGGATCGGGCAGACCACTTCCGCTTGGACCGCTCTCCTGTCGGGCCGCACCGAGGGCCGCAGCACCGTCTACAACCCGGATACCAGGACGGCGGAGGTGTTCGCGCTAGGAGCCGATGGGACGATGCTCCACGCGTACAACAGCTTCGGTCAGGGCTGGTCGGGGTGGAGTGCGATCGGTGGCGGGTACCGCTTCACGGGGACGCCGTCCGTCGTCTACAACGCGAGCACGAACGCACTCGAACTGTTCGCCCTGGGACAGGACTCCAGGATCTACCGGGCCTACTGGTCCCCCGCCGAAGGGTGGAGGTACTGGTTCCCGATCGGTGCGGACACGTTCTCCGGCGGTCCGACCAGCGTCTACAACCCGGACACCAGGACGGCGGAGGTGTTCGCGCTAGGAGCCGATGGGACGATGCTCCACGCGTACAACAGCTTCGGTCAGGGCTGGTCGGGGTGGAGTGCGAT
>NZ_JBHXDN010000090.1:24325-34216 GCF_042726075.1 Kitasatospora sp. NPDC127035
GAGCACGAACGCACTCGAACTGTTCGCCCTGGGACAGGACTCCAGGATCTACCGGGCCTACTGGTCCCCCGCCGAAGGGTGGAGGTACTGGTTCCTGACCGGTGACTGGCAGTTCGCCGCAACCGCCGTCGCCGCCGTCCCCAGCACCCCGGCCCGTACCCTCGACCTCTTCGGCGTCGGGACCGACGGCACCATGGCCCACTCCTACTACCACGACGGCTGGAACGGCTGGCAGGTCGTGCCGGGCGGACAGGTGTTCGCAACCTCCTGACCCCGCCCGGAGCCGACGGTCGCAGCCCACGGCGCGCACCCGAGGCCGAGCCCAGGCAGACATGGTGCCCTGCCCGTACCCGCTGGAAGCCCGAAGCCCTGCCCGGGCTTCCAGCGGGACCGCTCCCGCCCGATCGCCCGTCGGCTCCTGGCGGGTCCCTGCGAGGTCCGCGGGGCACTGGTCGTGACGGTGCGGACAGTTGGCGCGGGGCGGGCCAAAGCAATGATCAAGGTCTTCTTGGTCAGGCGCGTGGCCCCTCCGGCCTTCCCTACGAGGCCGCCTGGCCCGGGGCCCCGTCGAGATGGGACCCCGGGTCCGGCGGCCTCACGGATCGAGCCGTTCTTCCTGTGCCGGGTCGGGGTTCGGCGCGGTGGCCGATGCTCCGGCGCCGGACCCCGGTGTTCGTCAGCCGGTGACGCGTAGCTCGACGAGGACGGAGCGCTTTCCTCCGGGCAGGCTCTCACCGACCGGTTCGACGGAGTTGGGGCCGATGTTCACCTGCTTCTCCTGGCCGGCGGCGACCAGTCTGGCGCTGACGGCACGGTCTTCGGTCCAGATCCCGTAGACGTCCGGCAGTTCCATCGCGAGGTAGCCGCTCGTGCCGGTGACGAGGAAGCAGTAGCCGTACTTGTCGAGGCGGGACTCGACGAAGATCTCGTTCGATGCCTGGCAGCTGGTCGGCACGCTGAGGTCCGGCCCCTCCTTGAGGCGGATGCGGCCGTCACCCTGCTTCAGGGTGATCTTGCGCTCCGTCAGGAGCCTTTCGGCTCCGGGGTGGAGGAAGTCCTCGACGACGGCGGGCATGGCCGGGTCCGCGGAGGCCGTGCCCGGGGTGGCCGTGCCTGTCGTGGCCTGCGCGGCTGCCAGGGATGCGAATCCGATGCAGGCCAGCAGGGTCCCGGAGGAGCCGGCCATTAGAACAGTCCGAAATCTGGTCTTGACCAAGACAAATCCTTTGTTCCGGCGGACTCTGGGTGATTCCGCGATCCCGGGGAGGGTTTCTAATGACGTGGAGCACCCGTAAAGTACCAGCGTTCGCCGATCCGGTCAGCGCCATCGAATCGCTCAAGAACACTTCCCTCTGCGGAACGTGACATCGAATCAGTCCGGTTCCGCTTTCGAATGGATCATTGAATTCGCACGACGGGGTTCCGCTTCCGGCTCTCCAGTGATTTTCCAGCGAAATCTCACATGTCCCATTGGGAGGTATTGATTGTGAACCGTCCCATCAGCTCCCCGGGAGCAGCGGGGGTCGTCCGGGCGAAACGGGGCCGCTCCGTCGTGCGCGGCCGTGTCCGTGCGGGCCTTCTGGCGCTGGCCCTCATCGCCGGCCTGCTCGGTACGGCGCCCGCGTTCGCGGCCGATCCCGCGCCGGGCACGGCCGCACCCGCGCCGACGGACCGCAGCCGTGTCGTGAGCCTCTGGCTGGAGGGCGGGCCCGGCGTGCAGGCGGCCGCAGAGGCGGCGCTGACCGGCACTGACGCGGACGTCAGGCGTTTCCTTGACGCCGAGGCCGACGTCGCGGAGTACCACGACGAACGCGTCTCGGCGTTCCAGGTCTTCAGCCTCGGCGGCCCGGGGGTGCGCGATGCGGCCGCCCGCGCCCTGAAAGGCTCCCAGGAGGATCTGCGGACCTTCCTCCGGGACGGCTGGCAGGCGCCGCTGGAGCAGGACCGCCGGGTCGAGGCACTGCAGCTCGTCGCCACCGGAGGGGTGAGCGTCAGGGAACAGGCCACCGCCGCCTTGCAGGGTACCCCCGCCGACGTCAAGAAGTTCCTCGAACAGGGGCAGTTCGATGCCGCCGCCGTCGACGACCGCGCCGGCGTCATGAAGCTCCTCGCGGCCGGCGGCCCGGCGATGAAGGAGGCCGCGAAGGTCGCCCTGCGCGGCACGCCCGCCGATGTCGCCGAGTTCCTGTCGGTCGGCCAGCTCGTGGCTCTGGCCCGGGACCAGGAACGCGCCACGATCTCCCAGCTGGCCGACCAGGCCGAGCAGGCCGGCCGGCAGGCGCAGATCGCCAAGGATGCCGCCAAGGCGGCCTCCGCGCGCGCGGTCGAGACCTCCCGGCTGGCCAAGGAGTCCGCCGAGACCGCCGCGGCGGAGACCGAGGCGGCCGGCCAGGACCTGGCCCGGGTCAAGGAAGCGGCCGCGCGCGCCGCCGACGCGGCCCAGGGCGCAGCCGCAGCCGCGGCCCAGGCGGTCACGGCCGCCGGCGCCGCCAACCGGGCCTCCCACACCGCCGCCGGCGCCGCGAGCGCCGCCGCCAGCGCCGCTGGCGGCGCGGCGCTCGCCTCGGCCAACGCCCGCAAGGCCGCCAATGCCGCGGCCTCCGACCGGGGGAGGGCCGCCGAGGCCCGTCAGCGGGCCGAGGAGGCCCGCAACGCCGCCGCGGACGCCCAGCGCGCCGCGGACGCCGCCGAACACGCGGGCACTGCCTCGCAGGCGGCGGGCGACGCGTCGGAGGCGGCCCGGAGCGCCAGTACCAACGCGAACGCTGCTGCCGGTTCCGCCGAGAAGGCCGGCCGCCTGGCGAACGCCGCTGGCGCGAGCTCCAAGCAGGCCCAGGCCGCCGCCGACCAGGCCCGCCGTCAGGCCCGCGAGGCCGACCGGGCCGCGACCGCCTCCACCGCCCTGGCCGGCCAGGCCACGCAGGCCGCCTACCAGGCCCGCGACGCCGCCCGCTCCGCCGCCGCCCACGCCCAGAACGCCGCCACTGCGGCTGACCAGGCGGCCGAACACGCCGGCGAATCCGCCACCTCCACCGCCGAGGCCACCCGCCAGGCCGAGGCAGCCCGTACCGCCGCCGCCACCGCGAGTGCGGCGGTCACCACGGCGGGCACCGTCTACGACGTCGCCCGCAGGACCGAGAGCGAGGATCTCACCGCCCGCACCGCCGCCGGTCTTGAGGAGGCCCGGGACCTGAAGGCGGACGAGGACGAGGCCACGGGCGGTATCGGCGTCCTCCTCGCCGACTGGCAGGCTCGCGAGCAGCAGGCCGCCGACCTCGCCGCCGAAGCAGCCCGCCCCGACGCCGACCCCAAGGCCGTGGCGTCCAAAGGCCGCAAGGCCGCACTCCACGTGGCGAAGACCGGTGGCCCGTGGGGCCAGGAAGCCGCCAGGACCGCCCTGTCCGGCTCCGACGAGGCGGTCGTGGACTGGGCACGCACCGGTCGGCACAAGGCCGAGCTGGACGACACGCGCCAGAACGTGGTCGAGCTCGCCCAGGACAGCCCCGACGAGGCCGTGCGCACCGCCGCCACCAACGCGCTCACGGGAACTCCTCAGAAGATCGAGGCCTTCTTCACCACCGGCCAGCACGAGGCCGCGGTCGCCGACAACCGCATCCGCGCCTACCAGCTCATCGCCACCGGCGGCACCAGCGTCAAGGAAGCCGGCGAAGCCGCCTTGCGGGACGGTTCACCCCGCGCTGTCGCCGCCTTCCTGATGACGGGCCAGTACACCGCCCGCCGGATCGACGAACGCGTCCAGGCCACCCAGCTCCTCGCAGCCGGCGGCCCCGAGGTCCAGGCCGCGGCCAAACTCTCCCTCGCCGGTCCCCCCGGTCTCGTCACCTCCTTCCTGCAGACCGACCGCCACATGGCCGACCGCAAGGACCAGCTCGCCGCCACCCACACCGAGCAGATGCGCCACCTGATCGCCGGGGCGGCCCAGACCGCGGCCAGGGCCCAGAAGGACGCCTGGGAAGCCACCGAAGCCGCCGCCATTGCCAGCAACGCCGCCACCGAGGCCCAGGCCGCGAGCACCCAGGCCCGCTCCTACGCTGACCAGGCCGCGCGGCACGCAGCCGACGCCAACAGCGCCGCCCGGAACGCGGAAGCCTCCGCGACCCGCGCCGGCCAGTCCGCCACCACCGCCCGCACCGCCGCGAACAACGCCGCACGCGACGCCGGCAAGGCGACCGCCTCCGCCAACCGCGCCAGTGCCTCCGCCGAACAGGCACGCTGGTCCGCCACAGCCTCACGGAGCGCCGCGAACAACGCCTACGCCGCCGCACGCGCGGCAGGCCAGGACGCCGCCGCCGCACAGCAGGCCGCCGACCAGGCCTGGGCCATCACCGCCGAGAAGCAGAACCAGGAACGCCAGGCCGAACTGGCCGCCGAAGACGAGGACATCCTGGCCGAGGCCGCACAGATCGAGGAGGAACTGAGAAAAGAAATCGAAGCGCTGGTCCAGGGTGAGGCCAGTCGGGCCGAGCACGAGTACCGGAACGCAAAGAAGCAGACCTGCACCGGCCACCGGAAATGGTCCCTCAAATGCTATTCCTCCCTGTTACCTGAGTCGCTCACGAACCCCTACCTGGAAATGTTCGAGGATGTGAAGGACTTCTTCGAGGGCGTTCGCGACAAGGCCCAGCTATTCCAGAAGGTTTTCAAAGCGGTCCTCGGGTTCGATAGTGCCGCAGAATGCATCATGCACAAGAGCGCCATGGCCTGCGCGGAACTTGTGGTCACCTCCTTCCCTGCCGGGAGAGCCGTGTGGCTAGCCGAACTCGCGAGGAAGGCCAAGACTGCCGAAGAGGCCGCCGAAGCAGCGCGATCCAGGCGGCTGGAGGCGGATTGCCGGAGGCCGAACCTCGCCGGCGCACGCGTCCTCATCGTTGACGACAGAGCCGTCCCGATCGAGCGGATCCGCGCCGAAGCCCGGGTATGGGACACCAGCCCCGTAGCAGAGACAAGCGGCAGACGCCACGCCGACGCCACCATCTACACCCCCGAAGACCGAGAATTAACCGGTCTCAGCATCACGGCGAAGGACGACGCCACCGCAGCCCTCAGCGCCACCGTTCACCATCCCTTCTGGGTGGAGCAGGGCCAGAAATGGGTCGACGCCGGCGACCTCGCTATCGGCACCCTGCACTCAACAAACGGGCAAACCGCAGACGCTACCGAAACCAGCCACCGTGCAGGACTCGGCGCAGCCTACAACTTTACCCTCCAGGGCTTCCACCCGTACTATGTGCTGGCCGGGGCCACACCGGTCCCTGTCCACAACTGCCCAGACGCACATGTACTTCCGCTTGACGAAAACGGAACACCAATCGGCGGGCACACGTGGGGAGTTCAGAGGCCCGACCTGGTCGGGCAGACCCCGCATTCCGTCTACACAAGAACCGGCTCGGACGGCGCACCCGTCCAGAACACCATCTACAACGGGAATGGTGACGCCGTTGGGCACTTCGACTTCAAGAAGCACCCAGGGACCAACGGCCCCCATGGACACGTCTTCAAAACGCCAGGTGTTATCGAGGGCCACGGCCGCGACGCCCCCCACATTCCAGAGGCGAACCTTCCCAGGGGTTGGGCCTTGAGGCCCCCCGAGGAGGGATGACGCGCGGTGCGCCAGCCCCGCCCAGGGGCTGGCGCACCATTTCATTTTTGGGCGGATACGCACCCAAAGCCCGACCGCTACGATTGGCATCGCCAGACCGAGGACCAGGGAAACTCCACCGCAGGAGAACATATCCCGCAGAGCTATATAATCAATCCGACCAGAGCGAGCGAAACATGCCCTTTGAAAAACTTTCCACGGAGAACTCAACGGAGTTTGCCGAAAGGTTCGGAAGCTTCGAAGATGGCGTGATTACGGGAATACGGCTTCACATGCCGAGAGGATCCGCCGCAGCCAGGGTCGCCACATTCGACATCCAGGCAGTCGACCTGACAGCCGGCAGCGAGTGGCGACTTGTCCAAATCGCCATCGGAGGCATTTTCGAGTACCAGCTCACCTGCAGCCAGCGGCAAACCTACTTCGTCCTCTCGGATGGCCTAAAGATGGACTTCACACCCGGGCGATTTGTGCTGGACCTTGATCCGGGACCCGACGAGTGGAGGCCGGAGCAAGTGGCGGAGCGAGGAATATACTCTAAGCAATATGCAATCGGCACATGGTTCGAATACGAGGTACTCAAAGGTCCATTCATCTAAATCGACTATTGACACCGCAAGGATGTTCTGAGAATTAGAATAGGAGTACTATTCTCGGCAAGGGCAGGAATCGGGCAAGACTTCAGTGCGAATCATCGAGGGCTGTCGATCGCCGGGCGACGACTCCCCGCTTTCACATCTCGTGAAACTCTAAAGCCACAACACCCCCTCACTCATTCCCATTGAATTCCAGGGAGATGGAGCTCCACGGAAAAGGATTCCTTTTGCCGGATCCCCAGTGCAAATGTGACCACCAAGAAGATTCTCAAAATCGCAACGAGCAACCCATCTGGAGTACATTGGGTAGATTTACTGATATGTGAATAGGTGTCAGCCGTTCGGGGATCAAGCGCAGATACAAGTGGTCTCGCCAGATCGCTGCCAGTGAGACACCGCTGTCGTACCGATCAGGGCGGTTGCCGATCGAACGGGAGTCCCGTTCGGGTGATCGCGGGGTGATGGACGCATGAAGACAGGGCCTCCGGTGCAGCTCCTGGGTGTTGAAGCCAGAGAAGCACCAGGGAGGCCCTGTTGTCGCTGTTGTATGCCCTCGCACCTGTGGGTTTCAACTTGGCTGCCCGTGAGTGTGATTGCCTCGCTCACCGGTTCGGGAACGCTGGGGACCAGCCGCACAGACGGCCAAGGTATCCCTCCGACATGACTGATGCCGAATGAGCCGAGGTCCGCGAGGCGATGCCGGTACCGGGATGGTTGGAGGGCAGGGGTGGACAGCCGGAGGGCTACTGCCACCGGCAGATGGTCGACGCGATCCGCCACCTGGTCGCGGGCGGCATCACTTGGCGGGCGATGCCCGCGGACTTCCCCGCGTGGGACCGCGTCTACGCCTTCTTCCGGCGCTGGCGGGACAAGGGCTTGGTCGCCGAGTTCCACGACCGGCTGCGGGACCGGGTCCGCGAGGCGGTGGGCCGGGACCGGGAGCCGACCGCGGGGATCATCGACGCGCAGTCGGTGAAGGGCGCCGCTTCGGTGCCGGCCGCGAGCCGGGGCTTCGACGGCGGGAAGAAGGTCAACGGCCGTAAGCGGCACATCGTGGTGGACACCATCGGGTTACTGCTGACGGTGATGGTCTCCGCGGCGTCGGTCACCGACCGGGACGCGGCACAGACGCTGCTGGCCCGGCTGCGGACGCGGCACTGGCGCATCACGCTGGTGTGGGCCGACGGCGGCTACACCGGACGCCTGGTCGACCTCGCCCGCGACGTCCTTGCCATCGCGCTGACCGTGGTCAGACGCACCGACGACACCGCGGGCTTCGTGGTGCTGCCCAAAAGGTGGCTGGTGGAGCGCACGTTCGCCTGGCTGACGTGCTCACGCCGACTCGCCCGCGACTATGAGGCCCGCACCGACACCGCCGAGGCGATGATTCGCTGGTCGATGAGCATGGCTATGAGCCGACGCCTCGCCCGGCGGCCAGCCTGAACCTCCCCGGCTTCTCCTCGGCCAGCCAGCCCCGCGCGGCCAGGCGCTTCGCCTTCGACCTCATCCCCTCGACCTTCGCCGGGACCGGCTCCAGCCCGACCGCCGCCGCGAGCTGTCGGCAGTCCATCGCCTCCCCACCGGGCCCGCTCCGACCAACCAGGACGTCCATGATCCGCTGATAGTCCGGCGCCAGCACCGCCGGAGCAAGCCCTTCCCGCCAATGCGGCACCACCGAACCGGCCGCCGCCGCCAGGTCCCGCGCCGGACGCTCGTCGGCCACCACGACCTGCGGAAGCTCCTCGCCATCGCGAGGTTCCGCTAGGACCTCGGCAACCGTCTCACGGGTGATCACGAACCGCTCCCACGCGGCCTCCGCCTCCCGCAGCTCGGCCTGAAGGGCCTCCACCCGCTGTCGGGCAGTGCGTTCGCGTTCCTCCAACAGCCCCATCACCGACGGCATCCCGGCACCTCCACGAAGAGACGAATCGACACCCCGTCCCTGCCGCCGAACCACCATCCCTATGCCTGACCAGCGGAAACACGCCCGTCACTCTCGGAAAGACAACGGCTTCTCAACAACCAGAAAAGCAGGAGGGCGAAGCTGACCGCGGGCCAGCTCGCACAGCTCGCCGAGCACGGCGTGGAGTGGGCGTAGCGGGCAGCGTTGGGATTCCCGAGACACCCACGCGAATCCCGTACACCGACGAGGTCGACAGGTCAGGGCCGGTCGGGTCTCCACCGGACATGCAGACCTGTCGGGAACACCGGCTCGGCGCTCCCGCCGGGTGGACCGGACGGATTCCCACCGGACCCGCGAGATGCACCGGTCAGAGGCCGTTCGAGCCTTGGCACAGCAGCAGGAACTCACACGGTGCCCGCGGCTGGGAGGAAGATGGCGTCGGTCCAGGCGATCGGGGTGGCCGTGCCGATCGCCACCAGCCCGGCCGCCGCGTATGGGACGTTCGCCAGCCACCACATCAAGGCGATGACCATCAGCAGGGTGGTGCTGACCAGACCACGGACGCGCAACGGCTTGATCTTCCGCTCGAACCGGACCGCCGCCAGTGTGCCCGGCTGCGGCTGGTGCGGTCATCTGCGGGCGGTGCGTTCACCGCTGTCGCGCGCCCCCGCCGGATCGCTCAGCCACCCCGGGAAAGGGTCGTGCGGGCCTCCTAGCCGAACTGCCACCATGGCGGGATGAAGGACCGATTCGCGGGCTTCCCGGGGCGCCCCGTGCCCTCCACTGTCGACGACCTGGTGCAGCGGCTGGCCACCGCCGAACCGGTCGATGGCCCTACTCCCGTCATCGACCAGCACATGGTGTCGCAGGCCCATGCGAAGCCCTGGACCGTCGAAGACCCCGACGGCGTCGCCCGGCTCCAGCCCTTCCCAGTCGACCATCCAGAGCGCCGCCGCAAGCGGCAGACGCCCAAGGGCATCGCCTACGTGCGGAACTGGTGCGACTTTGGCTCCGGCACCATGGAGGGGCTCTGGAAGGAGACGGAGGACCAGATCCCTGCTCTCCGCGCCGCAGTCGAGGATGGCACCCTGTACCAGCATCCCCATCTGGTCGACGCGGCCCGCGACCTGATCGCGCTCTGCTACACCCGGACGGCTCGCCTGCGCGAGCAACACGACCAGTGGCACAACCAGAACGAGGAGAACCTCGGCCAGCTGTTCGCGTCGGCCGGCCACACCGGGCCCGCCCCGACCGCCAGCCACTGTTCCGGCTCGCCGCGGAGGACGTCTACCGTCACGCTCGGTTTGTCGCTTCCACCGCTCAGGTGCGCGTCCTCGTCCCCGAGCGGGATCTGGACGAGGTCCTGCTCGCCGATGCCCCCGCGCTGACGATCGGCCCCCACTACGATCCCAAGCTCCGGGGCAAGTTCCCGGTACTGATCGCCGAGGCGGGCAACGTGTTCGTGCCGCTCACTCCCCGGTACATGCTCACCCTCGCCGACCAGCCCGGCTTCGAACGCATCCCGGCCGGGTTCGTCAAGTTCCTGAACAACTCCTTGTCCGCCGTCGCCGTCGAGTACATCTACGCCCGACCCGGCAGTGCCATCGAGCAGTTCATCCGCGGCTACTGGTCCAGCCCCTGCCCCTGAAGCAGTACCTGGGCAAGCCCAGGCCCACGACCTAGTACTGCAACGGTGCTTACCGAGACGAGGCTTCAGCTCTTGGGCTGTGGCCTCGTCTGTTGTAGTGGCTGGTCCGGGCCTGATGCTGGCGTCG
>NZ_JBHXDN010000091.1:0-33200 GCF_042726075.1 Kitasatospora sp. NPDC127035
GCGCCTCGGCCGCCACCGTTGGGTGATCGAGCGCACCGTCGCCTGGCTCGGCGGCTTCCGCCGGCTGCACCGCCGCTACGAACGCAAGGCCGACCACTTCGCCGCCTTCGCCAGCATCGCCGCGGCCCTCATCTGCACCCGACGGCTATCCAAATGAGATGTCTTCTGAACCAGCACTTCGCGGCCCACCCGGACCTGGTCCGCTACAGCCTCCACAGCAGCAGCGACGAGATCCTGCGCATGATCAGCGAGGCCCGGGCCGAACGGGACGCCCTGATGCGCGGCATCCCCGACTTCGCCGAACGCCTCGCGGCGCTGACCCGACGGGCCCAAGAGGTCTCCCCCCACTACAGCCTGCTGCCCTCGACGGCCGCCGACGGGACACCCGCCATCGAGATCGTCCCCAAGAGCCGGTACATCCCGCCCGAGGAACTCATCACGCTCACCGGGCGGGTGACCTTCCGCGACGACGACGCCGAACACGCCCTCCTCAAGCACCGGCTCGAGCAGGCGGTCCGCTTCGGCGGCGATCGCGTACGGCTGACCGCAGAGCACCTGCGGCACGTCACCATCAACGCACCGGCCGAACTCGGCATCAGCGGCACCGCCCCCCACGCGCTGAGCCTCGACGCCGAACGGCAGCCGATCGACCCCCCGGTGCGCGCCGCCATCGTGGTGCGCACCGAAGCCGGGCTCCCCACCGCTTCCCTGCCCGTGATCTTCACCGAGCGCTCCAGCGGCACCTCCGGCGGCTGCCTGTACGGGGCGGACGCGACCGGCACGTTCGCCGGTCAGGAGGGCGCGGAGGCGGTTGACGGTACGGGTGCGGTCGGCGACCAGGTCCGAGCGGTGGGCGGTGAGGAGCTTGAGGTCGGTGGCGATCTCGTCACCGGTCCGCAGGAGCTGCAGGTCGCGGCGGATACGGGTCTGGTCGGCGATCACCGCCGCGTCCTTGGCGTCGGTCTTCCCTTCGCCGCGGTAGCCCTCGGAGGCACGGTTGACGGCCCGTCCGGAGATGTAGAAGGCGCGCTGGGCATGGCCCAGGAGCACCGCGATCACCAAGCCGGCCCCGCCGTCGGCGAGGTCGATGCCCCACGTCACCTCGTCGTCCAAGCCCAGGACGTCGGCGAGGAGCTGGAGGAGCTCCGGCTCGTCGTTGGCGACCCGTCGAGACAGCAGCCGGCGGCCGCCTTCGTCGATCACCACACAGTGGTGGTGGGTCTTGCCTGCGTCGATACCGGCCCAGATGGCCACTTGGTTCCTCCGTGCGTCGGGCTTTGCGGACGTACAACGGACGACCTCGCTGTCGATTCCCTACAGAGCGATCGTGCGCAATTCCTAATTGGCAGCCGAGTCGTCGTGGGGTGTCGGGCGGCCAATCGTTGGTAGCCACAGGCGGAAGAAGCTTGAAAGCCACACCCGACACCCCTGGGCGGGCCAACCATACGAAGGGCTGGCCCGGACCCGTGCAACAACGTAGGGAAGCCTTGAGAAGCCGTCAGAGGACTCAAGGCAGCCCCGCGCCAGCCGCGCTCCCCGCACCCCACCTGACCTGGGAACAATCATCAGGCGTTCCCAGATGAGCACTCAGGCGTTCTCGCACTCCGCGCACATGCGCATCTGACCTGCGACGATCGAGTTTCATGCAAGTCCCGACCGGATGTCCCCTTCGCCGAAGGCTGTGCCGACGGCCGCCGGGTAGGTGCCGGCAAGCAGCCCGTGGACGAGCGGGCCGTGAACGAGGATCTCGGTGCCGATGCGCTGGGCGAACTCGAACAGCGTCTCGTCTCCGAGCACGGTCAGCGGGAACAGGTCGGCGATGCCGACGTGAACCACGTCGGGACGCAGCCGCTCCACGAGCTCGAGGAAGCTGGAGTAGCCCGCGGTGGCCGCTCCCCAGCCGCTCAGTTCGGGAAGCGGTATGCCGATGCGTCGCGCCCAGCCCGTTTCACGGAACGACAGCATCGCGTCAACGGCTTCAGCCCCGTCCCCCGGGCCGGCACTCACGTCGGACAGGGACACCAGGTCGAGTTCCTCGACCCCGGTGTTCTCCGCGAGCTGCTCAAGCTGGTGACGCATGTGCACCGCGCGCAGGGGATGGGAGGCGGTCCCGCGGAACATCCCCAGGCGAGCCGACAGCCTGAGATCGTCGGCCTCCCTGCCCAGATCTGCCCGGAAACGGCCGATGAGCCGCTCCGCGCGGCCCAGGCCGTAGGCGTCGCAGGTGTCGTACCGGCGGACACCCAGGTCCCACGCTCGATGGAGTGTGGTCAAGGCGTGGCTTTCGCTGGCTTCGGCCCCGCCGACGGGCACCCCGTCGACGATAGCTGGCCCACCGAGCAATCGTGTGCCGACACCGATCCGCTCCAGCAAGGGGTGCAGTGACGAATCCGTGATCAACAGCTCGCTCCTGGGTTGACGAGTGGCCGGACCGCCACCGTGTCACCCGCTCTCGCGTCGTCACACCCCCATGCGAGGTCGTTCCGGCGTCGCTTCGCAGAGCCGAGAACGCGGCCGCGTAGTCCGGGATCCCGATTCAGGCTCCCGCGCGGTCGCGGTGCCCTGGGCAGAGCACCAAGCGACAGCAGAACGACTTCGCAGGACCTGTCAACGACAGCAGTGGGCACGCGACTTTTTCACCCACCACACCGTCACAGAGGGAGAGGCACCGTGCCCCCGTCGCAGCTCATTTGTGCCGACTTCACGGGCCAACCGGTGACGGGAACACCAGTCGGCGCCTCGCGGCCACCGGCGGGGGCCTCCGACAGGCCGCAGAACGTGGACCAGCCCACCTGCCCGGCCGGGCACTGTCTTGTCGCAGCTCACGTCACCCACTCAGAGTATGTGCCAGCGTTCTTCGGTCACCCTGTCAGCAAGCAGGCCGATGCGGCGGCGGACCTCCTGGAGGGTCGCACTGCCCGGGGCTGCGCGCTTGGCGTTGGTGGTGATCATCCGAAGCTCTCGCAGTCCGGCGAGGACCGGGTAGCCGTCCCAGCTGGTGATGTCAAGGTCGTACCGCTGGGCGAACGCCGCGTAGTGGTCCGGGCCGTAGCCGAACCGGCGGCAGTGGATCTCGACGGTGGTCAAGTCCCACTCGGGCTGGCCGAACGCCGCAGTGTCCCAGTCGCACAGAACTGCTCGGCCGTCGTCGGTGTGCAGGGCGTTGCGGTGCTGGGGGTCGCCCTGGATGACCGAGGGCGCCAGCAGGTAGGTGAGGCCGGCGAGGTCCGCCTCCAGCCGGTCCACGTGGCGTGCGAGGCGAGTCCGTTCGTTCCCGGTAAGGGCAGTAGCGGCGGCCAGGGAGCGGCGGACCGCGGCAACGGTGTCCACCGGTGGCAGGTCAACGGGCGGATCGGTCAGCCGGTGCAGGGCCTTCAGAGGGGCGGCCAGTTGCGCGGCGGCGACGGGGTGGCCGGGCTGGGGAAGGTGGGTCCAGATCGTGGCGAGGTGCCCGTCGGCCTGGACCGGCTGGCGAACCGGGTACAGGCCGACGGTCGGGAAGCCCTGTGCGGCGAGCCAGATGACCAGGGCGACGGTGCGGTGCACGGAGTCGGCCGGGGTTCCGCGGCGGGCGATCTTGACCACGGCCTGGTCGCCGGGCAGGTGGTAGACGGCGTTCGTATGGCCGCGCAGCAGCACCGCGCCTTCCGGGTCGAGTCCCGCGGTGCGGCACACCCGGGCGAGGACGGCGGCCAGGTCCGCGGCGGCGAAGCCGCCGGCTGTGACTGCGGTGGTGGTCATGACGGTCAGACTTTCCTACGGGGTGGGGCGATGTCACCCCTGGCCGGCGGGCAGGGCGAGCATCTCCTGGAGTTGGCGGGCCGGACGGCCCGCTTGCAGGCGGTCGGGCAGTATCGCGATGACGTCCCGGGCCCGGGCGCCGAGGATCGCGGTGCGGTGAGGTGCGGGAACCTCGCTGTAGGCGTGGACGGCCAGCTGCAGGGCTTCCGTCGGGCTGCGGTCGATGACCAGGCACATCGCCTCCTCCAGGCGCAGCAGGGCCGGGTCGATGCCGGTGTGGCCCTGGGGGTAGAGGGCCAGTGCCTGCTGCTGGGCGTGGCGGGCCTGGCTGGTCTGTCCGAGCGCGGTGTGCGCGCCGGACAGGTAGAGCCACAGCCGGCGTTCGGGGAAGGCCCAGGCGTCGTCCTGCTGCGCGCTCTGGCAGTGCTCGAAGAGCTCCTGGGCCAGCCGGATCGCGGCCATGGCGGTGTCGCGGTCGCCGAGCCGTGCGAGCGAGCGAGCCTCGGCCGCCACGGCGAACACCGCGGTCGCTCCCGGACGGCCACGGCTCAGCAGTCGCGCCTCGCGGGCGAGTTGCGCGGCGGCGAGCAGGGGCCCGTAGTAGTAGGGGAGCATGGCGGTCTGCACGCGGACGCGGGCGCGGAGCTCCGGGTTGCCGGCGTCGTCGGCGGCGAGGCGGGCGGTTCCGTACCAGCGCTGCGCCTCGGCCAGTCGCCCGAGTTTCATCATGGCGTCGGCCACCAGGGTGGCGGCGACGGCGGTGAGCTCGGACAGGCGGGCCTGGGCGGAGGCCGGCTGCCGTTCCGCGGCCAGGGCCTGGATGTCGTCCAGGTCCTTGAGGAGGTGCCGGATCATCTGCTCGGGCGGGGCAGTGACGTAGAGGCACCGGGCACTGTGAAGGCGCTCGTCGAGCAGGTCCAGCTCGCCCGGGCTGACCGTGGCAGTGGCGAGGGTGCGGTTGATCGCGCGGCGGGTCCGCTCCGCGTGGTCGTGCACCGGGTCGGCCGGCTGCGGTCGGCGCGCTGGCGGCTCCACCAGCTGGTCGCCGCCGGGTACGGGATCTCCCAGGCCGAGCTCGCCTGGCGAGGTCCCGTAGAGGGAGCACAGCAGTTCGGCGGCCCGCTCGCGGGGTCTGGCGCCGAGGTCCTCCCAGGTCCGCAGGAGCTCGCGGGTTCCCCTGAACGGCGCTCTGCCGCCCTTTTCGGCGAGGGCGACGAGCCGGGTGACCGCCTCGGGGCGGCTCCAGCCGCGGGCCTCCCGGTGAGCGCGCAGGGCGCTGCTTCCGCAGCACTCCCGCAGGGCCGCCACCAGCGCCGGAAGACCGCCGTCCAGCACCTCGGGCGACGTACGCAGACGCCTGACGCAGGAGCGGCCGTGACCATTCGTCATACCGGCCATTGTGCGGGTCTTAGCGAATGCCGAGGAGCGGATCGCTGCGAATCCGGGCCGAAACGGCCCGGGTCCGACCGGCGAAGGCGGGCCGGCGCCCAAAACGGCCCGGCTCCTGGCCCGGTTCGGCCCTCCCGGCACAACTTCGCCCGGTTGCCGGGCTTGCCCGCCGCAGCGAGTCTTTCCAGGCCCGAGCAGCACCCCGGCACCCCCCGCCCCTCCTCGGCCCCGCCGCTGCGCCGGCCGTCACCCCGAAAGGGGGAAGGCATGTCCTCCATCTCCGGATCACCTGCTGAAGCCCTGGACCGCGCCCTTCCCGACAGCAGCGGCCCGGGCCGACTGCGCGACGGAACGGGGCGGCTGCTCCTGGCCGGCGAGGACCGGTCCGTCAGCACGGCCCGGTCCTTCACCCGGGAGGCGCTGCGGCTGTGGCGCTTGCACGAGCGGGCCGGACTTGAGGACGTGCTGCTGGTCGGCAGCGAGCTGGTCACCAATGCCGTGCGCCACAGGCCGGCACACGTCACCGACTTCGAGATCCGGGTGCGGATCGGCCACGTAGCCGGTGTCCTCGCCGTCAGCGTCGAGGACCCGCATCCCGGCCGGCCGGTAGTGAAAGCGCCGAGTCGCAGCGCGGCAGGCGGCAGGGGGCTGCTCCTGGTGGAGGCCTACTGCGACGAGTGGCTGGTCCTGCCCACGGCGGACGGCGGAAAGCAGGTTTGCGCGTTCTGGGACCTGCCGCCGGCCGCGGGACAACGCGGCGAACAGCGCCACGACGGCCGCCTCCCGGCCTCGGGCTGACCTACTTTCCGACCACGAATTCCCTGGGGGACTTGATGACCAGCGCAACCCCGACCGCACGGTCGCGGCATCGCCGCTCCGGTCCGGCACTGATCCAGCGGCTGCGGGACACCCTGCCCGACCGCCGACCGCGAGTCTCGGCAGAGCTGTGCGTACGCACGCCGCCCGGCGCGGGAATCGTCCCGGTACCCGCCACGCCGCGCCACGTCGTGGTCGAAGCGGTTGCGGCGGGCGGGTGGGGCGAGGCCACCCTCGACACCGTGCTGCAGGGGCAGTTGCTCCGGCTCGCCCGGTGTGTCCGGGACAGCCACACGATGCTCCTGCGGTGCGGCGCCTACGCGGCGGCGGAGACCTACCTCGCCGAGGTCGCTCTTGCCGTCGCCGGGCTGGCGGCGATCGTCGACGTGCACGGCTGGCCCCTGGACGACCTGGTTGGGCAGGACGGCTGCGACGCGGCGCTGGCGATCGCGCTGGCCGCGAGTGTCGAGCAGCAGCAGCGACTGCGCCCCGCGCTCGCGCTGGCGGTGGCCGGCGGCCGACTTCCCGAAGTCCACCTCGTGCAGTTGGCCACTCAGATCGCTCAGACGTTCGGGGTGCCGGTCGACGACACGGACAGGTTCCCCGTGCCGGGTGACGACCGGGGCGCGACGCCGCACGCGACCCGCGAGGCCGGTGTCCGATGAGCAGGCGTGTTCCACCGGCGCGAGCCGCTGCCGCGGCGCGGCAGCCCGGCAGCTCCGGCACCGGAGGCGGGCCGGGATCGCCCGCTCTACCGGGGCCTGCTGGCGGCGTCCGTCCAGTAGTCGGTCAGCATCTCGCCGGGCCAGGCGGGTTCGGTGACCTCGCCGCGGGGGCCCATCTCCCGGAAGAACGGTGCGACGTCGATGACCGGGGTGCCGTCGACGGCGTCGAGGTCGGTGACGTGCAGGTCGAGGCCCTCGACCTTCAGCAGGCGGGGGTAGGAGACGGCGAGCCGGTTCGGCCTGCGGTGGTTCCTGTGCGCGAACGCCCCGGTCGCCGGCCAGCGGGGGTTGCCGCGCGGGCTGCGGGCGTGGAGTTCCACGTCGTCGGGCGAGGTGAGGTGGAAGTGCCAGGTGACGGTCAGGTGGCTGAACTCCTCCAAACCCTGCACGGCGTCCAGCGGGTAACCGGGGTTGAGCCGGATCACGGACCGGATGCCGCCCTGGTAGTCGTCGGCCGGCTCGAGATGGCCTCCGACCACCACGGCGACAGGCTCGATCACGATCATGCGCTTCTCCTCCCCGGCCCGCGGGACCCCGGTTCCGCCCGGCGCCCGGCCGGTCGGGCGCTCGTCGCGGCGCGCTCAGCCTATGGCCCGAAGAGCCTCGCGGGCACGGGTATCCAGCTCGGCCGCCGTGCTGCCGCCCCGGCCACGGACCGGGGACAGCGCGCTGCGCATCTGCCGCACGATGTCACGGGTCCGACCGGACTGGATGCCGGCCATCGCGTCGAGCGCGGTGTGCCAGGTCGCGCACGCCTCCTCGATGTGGCCGCGCTGGGCCTGGACGGCCCCCAGGTACCCGAGGGTCACGGCATGCGTACGGGCCGAGGCCCGCTGCCGGGTCCGCACGCTGCGCCTCATCTCCTCCTCCGCTCCCTGCAGGTCGCCCAGGGCCCGCAGGGTCAGGGCGGTTTCGTGCGCGAGGCTGGCTTCGGCGAAGAAGGCGACGCGGTCCGGCTCCCGGTCCTGGCCGCGGTCGGCGGCGGCGAGGTCGCGCTCGGCACGGTGCAGTGCCGCCATCGCGTCCGGTTTGCGCCTGGCGGCGGCCAGCGCGCGGGCGTGGACGACTCCGAGCAGCGCCCGCTCGCGGGGACTCGCGGCCGCGTAGCGGGGGCTGTCGACGGAGGCGTCGGCGAACCGCAGGGCGATCGACCGGTGGCCGAGGTCGAGCGCCTGGTGGGCCTGGGCGCGCAGGATGTGCCCGGCGAGCGCGGGGTCGTCCGCCTCGGCGGCCAGCGCCAGCGCCAGCCCGAAGCCCTGCTGGGCGCCGCCCTGGTCGCCGCCGTCGAAGGCCATCCAGCCGTCGAGGTAGGCGAGTTGGCCGGCAGCGGCGAGCAGGTCGGTGCGCACCCGCTCGTTCGTCGGGCGCCCGGCGAGGTAGGCGGCCACGTCGGTGCCCAGGTAGGCCCGCAGGGAGGTGCGGCCGGCCCGTCCGCCCAGTCTCTGGTCCTGGCGGGAGTAGAAGCCCGCGGCATCGTGCAGGGCCTCCACGTGCGCCTCGGAGACCGTCAGGGCCGCGACGGGCGCCCGGTTGCGGGCCCGGTCGCGGCGCTCACCCCACCAGGTAGGGCCCGGAACGGTGGCGGCGAGGGCGGAGAAGAGGAGCGGTCGGCGACCGAGCATGTCATCCCTGAGGTTCGCGAGTGCGGACACGGGGTCGCTGTCCCAGCCGGCCGCGTCCTGGCCGTGACCGGCGAGGCCGATCTCGGCCGGGGTGACCCGACGTCCCAGTCCGCGGGACAGCGCCTCGCACAAGATAGCGGGCGCCCGGCCGCTCGGCCGCACTCCGCGGAGCCACTGCGAGACGTGGGACCGCGTCACCGACAGCAGTTCGTCGGCCCCGGCTTCGGCCGCCGTTTGGCGCACCTGGGCCGCGAGTCGGTCCTGGGACCAGCCCAGTTCCCGGACCACGGCCTCCAGGTGTTGATTGCGGACCGGCGCCACCGTGTGCTCCCTGTGCTCGAAACGATCTTTAGCGGCGTTAGCGGCATCCGCCCCGCCCCAGGCATTCACACCAGGCGTGACAGGCGGTTCGCTCACTGTCATGACGATATGGCCTGCTCCGGCCTTGAGGGGCCCTCGTTCCCCAAGTCCGCATCCCGTCGGGTTCTCGCACCGCGCGGCGTGCGGCGCCGATCTGACGACCTGTCCGGCCCGGTCCGTCCGGTGGCCGGCTCTCCCGGAGTGCCGACTATGACCTGCTCGGGCCTGGCCGGGGCGCTCCTGGCCGCAGAGTCGTGCGCGCGGTCGCCGCGCCGGCACGCGGATGCCGATGGAGAACGCTGGCGCCCCCGCGCGGGTGCACCCGGGGTTCGACGGTGCGCCGGCGTCCGCGCGGGCCTGGGTGGGGGGTTGTGATGGCGGTGTTCGCGCGGGCGGGCCGTCACCGCGGGCGGGCCGCGGCCGCCCTGGCCGCCGACCGGACCCGGACGCAGGAAGCTGCGGTGGCCGACTTCGTCGACGCCTGGCTCCCTCACCTGCTTCGCTGCGCCGAGACGGGTCTCCCGGCGCGCCTGGACGGGGCGCATCCGGCCGTGGTGCGGGCCGCCGATCTGGTCCTCGGCTCCACCGGCCGAATCCGGCGGCTGGCCGCCGAGGAGACGGCGGCGGCCGTGCAGCCGATTCTCGACCAGCTCGTCCGCCAGGGCCAGGACCTGTTCGCGGCCCAGCAGTCGATCGTCGCCGAGGTGCCGCTCGACCACCTCTACCGGGCCGACCATGCCAACGTGCTGGCTGCCCACCTGGGCGTGCGGCTGTCCGTCCTGTCCGGCGGGCCCTGGCCCGCACGGGCTCGGCCCGTCGGCCTGCACGAGGTGGCCCGGGCTGCGCAGAGCCGGGTCGAGCACTACGAGTGCGTGCGGGTCGCGGATGCCCCGGACCTCACCGTGGTGGCCGCAGCCGTCGAGCCGCTGGTCGCCGCGGCGGTGGAACTCCTGGACAACGCGGTGCGGCACGGCGGGCAGCAGGCGGGGGCCGTCCTGGAGTGCTCGACGGATCCCGGGAGCGGCGCTGTGTGGCTGGTGGTCACCGACAACGGCCCCGGCCTGCCGGGGGAGACCCTCGCGGCCGTGCGGCGGGTGCTGGCGCAGGGTGGGTGCGCGCCGGCGGGGGCACGGTGGCCCGGCCTCGGTATGCGCCTGGTGGCGGCGGCCGTCCGGCACCTGAACCTCCGGGTGTCCCTCACCAGCGTCCCCAGACGGACCACCGCCGCCCTCCTGCTGCCACCGGCCCTCCTCGTCCCGCCACCGGCTGCCGCCGCCCCCGCCCCGCGCCCCTTCCAGTGACCCCACCGACCCGAAAGGCCGACCCGATGCCCCTGTCGACACCCGCCTCGCCCACCCCCATGTCCACCCGCCCCCACGGCGTCGGCTCTCTCGCACCGGTCGGCCCGGAGGCGCTGACCGCAGCAGTCGCCGCCGGCGTGTTCGCGGCCCTGCACGTGAGCGCCGACGGCCTGCTGCTGAACTCGGCCGGCGACCTGCACCGCGACACCGCGGAGGCGGCGGCCGCCGCGCTCACCGCCGCCACCGCGGCGATCAGGGGCTGCGGTGCCGCGATCGGCGCCTCGCACCCCCGGGACCCGGGCCTCAACCGCTTCTGCGGCGAGTTCGCCGCCCTGACGCTGCTGGCACAGCCGCTCGCCGACGGCTCACTGGTCGCCCTCGCGGGCGACGGCGAGGCCGACCTCGCCGCCATGGACCTCGCGCTCTCCGACCTCGCCTCCGACGTCCGCCGCAGATCCTCCCGCTGACCGGCAGCGACCCATCACCTTGCCCTGCGATCCGCGAGGACTGCGATGACCTCCCCCCGAACCGCGACCGCTGCTGCCCGGCGGGGCCGACCGCGCACCGACGGCCCGTACGACCCGCTTCCCACGGCGGCCCGCCCGTCCCTGACTCCCGTCGACCTCGATGCGGCCCGGGCCCACGGCGAACACCTGCGCGCGACGCCGCAGGACCCGGGCGCGGTGGCCGACCGTACCGGCGTCGCGGCGGCGCTGCTGGTCTCGGCCACCTCCCCGCTGGCCGGCGTCCGCGCCACCGCCAACAGCGGTGTTCGCGCCGTCACCTGCTCCTACACCGGCGGCAGTTTCACGCGCGCCGGCTCGGCCGTGCCGGCGCGCGCCGGGCAGGAGCAGGACCTGCTCGCGACCGTGGCTCCCGGGGCGCGGACCGGCGAGGCGCGGGTCTTCCTGGAGAGCAGGCTGCACCCCGCACTCGTGGCGGTGGCCGGCGGGTGGCGGGCCTTCACCCTCCAGGCGCACGGCTGGCTGCTGCTGGCCGTGGTCCCGGACCGGCCCGGCGAGGGCACCGCCCCGCACCTGCGCCTCGTGCGCCCCGCCGCCACCGGGGCCGGGGTGTCGAGGGGGGCGGCATGACGACACCGCGCACGCCCCCGGCCGACCGGCCGCCCGCCGCCCGGTACGTCCTGCTGGGCGTGGTCCTGCTGGCCCTTGTGGCCGCCGGGGTGGAGGCGCTCCTCGCGGCGGCGGTCCGCACCGAGGTTTGGCAGGCCCTGCTCCTCGCCGTGTTCGTCCTCGTCGCGGGCATCGGCGCGGGAGCGGCGGCCCACGTCCGGCCTCCGCTCCCTGCACCCCGGGGGCACCGCTCCCGGCGCCCGCACTCCGGGGCCGCCGCCCGCTCCGCGCCCGGCGCGCCACCCGCCCCGTTCCAGTTCCACCCCACCCCTCACGGAGGTCCGGTGCCCCCCACCGACACCACGGCCCGCCCCGCCGACACCCCGCACGCCGCCACCAGCCGGGCCGACGAGCCCGGTCGGGCGTTGCCGGTCGCGGTCCTGGCCGACCACCCCGGCACCGACGGACAGGTCCGGGAGGAGGTCGGCACGCAGTGCATCACGACGTACCCGGACGGATCCTCCGTCTGCGTGCGGCCCGACACCGTCGGAGCGGACCCGGCGGACCTGGCCGCGCAGCTGCTGCCCGGGGGCACCGAGATGTCCGGGTACCTGCGCCTCGAGGGGTGTCTGCTGTTCGCCCAGGAGCGCCGCACCGCCGGCTGGACGGTGCGCGCCGTGCGTTGGCAGAGCCTGCTGGTCGCCGCCCTCACCCCCGCCGCAACGCCCGGCATCCCGCAGGTGCGCCTGATCCGCCCCACCCACGAGGCCCTCACCGCGCCGGCCCGGGAGGCATCATGAGCTGCCGACACCATCCCCCCTGCCCGGACGCCGAGGCGAGCGACGTCCAGGCGGCCGTCCCGGTGGCCAGCCACCCGGGACAGGGCTGGACCCTGCTGTGCAACGGCGTGCTCTGCTTCTCCGACACCGGTCTGGTGCTGCCCGACGGGCACGTCGTCGCGCCGCCGCACCGCCACACGGACACCGGCGAGCGTGCCGCGTGACCGGGCCCGTCTCCCCGCGCGGGAGCCTCACCGACCGGCCAACCGGCCACCCGACCGCCTCGCGCCCGCGCACCGTCGTCCGCGTCGCGCAGCCGGTGGTCGACGCCGAACCGGACCCGGTCGAGAAGTGGTGGCGCGCGCGGTGGCCCGAGGACCACGCCCGCCCCGACGTACGGACCGATGCCGCCACGTCTGCGCGGGTGGCCGGCGAGATCCCGGGCGGCAAGGACCACTTCGCGCCCGACCGGGCCGCCGCCGATGCCCTGCGCGAAGCGGACCCCGCGTGGGGCCCGAGTGCCGTCGCGGCCCGCCGGCTCGTCCGGGCGCCCGTGGCCCGCCTCGCCACCGCCGGGACGGCCCAGTTCGCCGACCTCGGCTGCGGTCTGACCACCGGCGACTACCTCGGGGCGCCGCCCGAGCTGCGCCCGCTGCACGCTGCCATCCTGCCGGCCGCCCCGGGCGCGCGGTTCCTCTACGCCGACCGGGACCCGATGGTGATGGCCCACGCCCGCGCCCTGCTCCACACGCCGGCGCCCGGCCGCGCACGGCATCTGCTGGCCGACCTCGCCGACCCCGGCGCGCTCTTGGCGGCGCTGCGCTCCCCGCACGCGGGCCTGGACTGGCGGCAGCCGGTCGCCGTCGTCCTGTCGGACGTCCTACACGAGCTGACCGATTTGAGTCGGCGGACAGTGCCGCGACACGGGCGCGTCTCCGCGGGCTTCGCCGGGCGGGGCCGTCCGGTCTGCGGCTCCGGAGGCAGTGGTCTGGTCGCCCGGACGTTCGGCGGGCGGGTCGGAGGCGGCGAGGTCATGCTCGGCGCGCACTGGGGTGGCCAGGGCGCGGGCGCGGACGACTCCCAACAGCACGCGCTCCCGGGGGCACGCGCCCGTGTAGCGGAGGCTGTGGACGGAAACATCGGCTCACTGGATGGCGACTCGGGGGCTGTTGAGGTCGTGGGTCTGCGGGACCCGGGTGAGGACGGTGCCGGTGCGGTTCTCCCCCGGCAGCATCGCCGCTCGGTTCTGCCGTCAGGCCGTTGGTCGGGACGCACCGTCGGGCCAGATCACGCGAACCTCGACGCCAACGCGATGGGCGTAGGCGACGACATCGGCTGTGCCGCCGAAGCCGCGGGCGGGCAGGCCGTCCCACACGGCGAGGAGTATGTCGCACTGGCCGACGAGGATCTCACTGGCCGCCATGTGGGCCTGTGCGGTGGAGTCGGTCAGGCCGGTCCCGTACACGTCGGCGGCGTGGGCCAGCAGGCGGTCGTAGTCGTGGTGGTGCCACGTCGGGAGACCGTCGCGGTAGGTGGTGGCGGGAACGATGACGATCAGGCGGCCGCCTCGTTCGACGACGAGGTTCGCGAGCCAGGTGTCAGGTCCGTCGGCGAGGCAGGTGACGGCTTCCACGTCACGGCCGTCATAGGGCTCGAGTGCTTCTTGGAGCAGGGCTGTGACCTGGTGCCGCAGTGGGTCGTCGAGGCCGCGGTGGCCGGTGATGCCGATGCGCATGGGTGCTCGCTCCCGTTACAGGTAGGTGTTGTGGAGGCGGTCGTCGAAAGCCTGCAGGACCGAAGCGGTGGTGGTGACGGTTCGACGCAGGGCCCGGGCGCGTTCGACGATGCGTCCGGACCCGAGTTGCAGGCCGATGTCGAGCCCTCGCACGGCCAGGTGGAAGCCGGCGTCGTAGCGCCCGACGGCCAGGTGCGCGGCGGCGAGGTCGAGCAACGCCAGCGCGTGCTGCTTGCTGTGGGCGGTGGCCGGGATGGCGGTGGCGTGGCTCAGGGTCCAGGTCGGCCGGCCCAGCCGGGCGCCGCAGGTGGCGCGGATGGCGTTGACCTTGCTCTCGTCGAAGGGGAAGACCCAGGGCCAGGGGGGCGGGCCTTCGCCGGGGATCGTGGCAGTGGCGGCGGCGCTCTGCAGCAGGGCGTGGTCGCAGGACTCGGTGTCTCCTGTGGCGGAGTGGCCAAGGGCTTCGGTCACCGCCAGCCAGGCGTCCGCCACGGCGGGGGAGTGGCCTGCGAGGGCCGTGCGCGCGCGGTTGGCCAGGGAGAGGCAGGTGGCGCCGTTGCCGAGGTGGGCCTCCATCTGGGCGAGGCTGCCGATCTGGTAGGCCAGGAGGAGCGGGCTCCCGGCGGCGCGGGCCGAGTTGATGGCCTGGCCGTACGCGGCGCGGGCGGATCCGTGGTCAGCCATGTCCCAGGCCAGCCATGCGGCGAAGCTCGCCGCCTCGCTTGCTGCCGCGGCGAGGTGGGGGCGCTGGTCGGCGGGAGCCGCGCCGGCGATGGAGTCGATCAGGCGCAGGTGGGCCCTGGCCGGGTCGATGAGATCACGGGCCGGTGTCGCGGCATCGAGCCGGCGGTAGGCGCTGGTGGTCACCCGCAGCGCGGCCGCCTGCGCCCCGCCCTCCGCCGGGACGGGAAACAGCGGTGCGGCGGCGAGTGCGGCGGCGCCGGTGAGGAATGTTCGTCGCTCCACTCCGTGCTGTCCGTTCCCTCGGGTGATGTCCGGCGTAGCGAGGCCGACGAGCCGCAGTGGTACGCGCAGGTGCTCCGCTACGGCTCGCATCAGGTCCATCGGATAGGAGCGGTCGGTGCGGTTCTCGATCACGCGGGAGAGCGTCGATCGGCTCACGCCACAGGCCTTCGCCACGTCGTCCTGCGAGATCCGCTGGTCGGTTCGGGCTTCCTGTACGACCCGCCCGTAGTCGCCGTCCCGAGACGCCGCCAGGGCGGCCGCTGTCGGAGTCCACATCGTCATCTCTCCGGAGTTTACGGACCGCCGGCCTGCGGACCGGAGTTCTCTGTGCTGTTTCCGCACGGCAGCGTGCGGAAACAGCACACCGCTTGGCTCTTCTGCGGTGACCGGCCGTTGACTGTCGGTCAGGAGGCGGACGGCCGCAGGGCGCGCTCGCGTCATCCCGTTCACATGCGACCTGGAGGGGCGATGACCGATCTGAGCAACGTGCGAGTGTCCCCCGGCCGGGGCTTGGTAGGCGGCAGTGAGCCGGTGCCGGGCGCGATTGTGGCTCGGCCGGGGCCGGCGTCGGGACGCTGCGGGAGCGGGTACACCACTGCGGGCTTCCCCGTGCGGGGTCGTCCTGCGCGGGGCCCAGGTGGCGCGGTTCCGGTGCCGCCGGCGTGCGGTTGGCGGGGGGTCGGCGCGGACGTGATCGGCGAGGCGCCGGAGGCGACGCTCGGTTCTCTGATCGCCGCCCAGGTGCTGCGGGCGGCCCGGCGGATTGCGGACGGCGAGGCGGCGGCCGTGGACGGCGACGGGCACATGCGGCGGGAGAAGGCCGCTGCCGCGTGCGAGAGCGCGGCCGTGATGCTGCTGGAGATCGTGAGCGTGCACGGCTGGCCGGGGGCCGCGCTGGTGGGCTCGGAGGCCGCCGAGGCGGCAGTGCTGATCACGGCGCGGGCACGTGCCCGGCAGCGCAACCGGCTGACCCCGGCGCTGGCACGGGCCGTGCACCTCGGGGCGGTGCCCGCCTGGCACCTCCAGCGACTGGGAGTTGTGGCCGCCAGCGGCAACGTCGGGGCGGGGGCGGTGGCGTGACCATCGAATCCGTTCTGCCCCGGTTGCGCCGTCGGCGCGCAACGGCCGGAGTGCTGGCGCCGACGCACCGGCCGGACGCGGCGCGGGCGGTCGAGGAGTTCGTGCGCACCGGCCTGCCCCTCGTGGTGCGGGCCGCGGAGAGCGCCGGGACGCTCCCGTCGACGGACGGACGGAGTCTGCGGCCCGGCACCGATCCGGCAGTCGGCCAACTGACCGCCGCCCTCAACCGGATCCGCACCGCTGCGGCCCTGGACGTGCTGTACGCCGTGCGGCCGATGATCGAGGTGCTGGCCCGGCAGCTGCCCTCCGGGACGGGAACGGGACGGTTGCTGCTCCTGCCGCCGCAGACAGCGGAGATGCTGCGGGCCATGGTCCTGGCCTGCGGGGGCTGGCCGGGCCTGCACGGCGAGGCCGAGTCTCTCGGAGGCCTCGCGCGCCGCTCTGGGGGGCGTCGACGGCGGCGACCGGGTCGAGATCGTCGTTCACCGGGAGCGTACGGTCGCGGCCTGGACGGTGGAGCCGATGCTGGCCGCGCTGGCCGAACTCGAGGACAACGCGTTGCGGGCTTCGGACGGCGCGCCGGTCGTGGTGGTGACCGACCACCGGCGGGCGGGGTGCCGCCGGTGTCCGTCACCGACACCGGCACAGGAATGGACACCACAGCCCTGGCTCGCGCGCAGGCTCTCCTCCAACACCGCCGCGTCTACACCGCCTCGGTTGCCCCACCGCCCCGCGGCCGGGGGCTGCGGCTGGTCGCGGCCGCCGCGGACAGCGCCGGACTCGGCGCCACGGTCGATTCGGTCCCCGGCCGGGGCACCACCGCGCGACTCCTGCTTCCCGCCCGTCTGCTGACCGACCCCTCCGACCCCTCCGACCCCGCCGCGTGCGCCGGCCCGCACCCAGCGACCCCCACCGATCCCGAAGGACCCACGCCGTGACCATCGACACCACGACCGTGCACCCGGCAACGGGCCCGACCGCGCGAACCCCGCACCCGCACACCACCCGGCCCCGGCGGGCGCTCACACCTCCGGCCATGAGCGGGGTGCGGTGATGGCGGTCTTTTCCCGGGCGGGCCGTCACCGGGGCGCCGCCGCCGACGTTGTGGCCACCGTCCGCCAGGAGGCACACGACGCGGCGCTGGACGACTTCGTCGCGACCTGGCTTCCGTACCTGCTGCGCACCGCCGAACTCGGTATGCCGCCGCGCCTGCACGAGGCGACGCCCGCGGTTCAGGGGGCCGCGGCCATGATCCTCGGGGCCTTCGACCGGGTCCGGTGGCAGACCGCCGAGGACGCGGCGTCCGCTGTCCGCCCGGTCCTTGCCCAGCTCGGCCGACAGGGCAACGAGCTGAGCGGAGCTCAGCAGGAGATCACGGACGAGGCGTCGCTGGCTCACCTCTACCGGGCCGATCTGGCCAACGCCCTGGCGTCGCGCTTCGCCGTGCGGCTATCCGCCCTGGCCGGCGGGATCTGGCCCGCACCACGCCGACGGCCGGCCGGGCTCGTCGAAGTCGGTCAGGCCGCCAAGAGCCGGGTGGCGTCCTACGAGCGGGTGCAGGTGCTGGGCTCCGCGGACGTCAGCGTGGTGCCCGAGGCCGTCGAACCTCTGGCCGCCGCAGCGGCGGAGCTCTTGGACAACGGACTCTTGCACGGCGGCCCGCAGGCTCCGGTCGTCCTGGAGAGCTCGACGGAACCCGGTAGCGGTGCCACCTGGATGGTCATCACGGACACCGGCCCGGGCATGTCCGGCGAGACCCTCGCGGCCGTTCGGCGGGTGCTGGAATGCGGCGGCCGTGCCCCGGCCGGGACGCCATGGCCCGGCCACGGGCTGCGGCTGGTGGCAGCGGCCGCCCGACACCTGGACCTGAGGGTCGAGGTCAACAGCGCCGCTGGGCGGACCATCGTCGGTGTCCTGCTGCCCCCGGCCCTGCTCGTTCCGCCGCCGGCTCCCGTCAGCTGCGCCCTGCGCCCGTTCCGGTGACCTCTCGGCCCGAACGGCCGGGCTGCCCCAGCGATCCACGAGGACGATCCCATGACTTCCCACAGCACCACGCCGCTCCTCTCTGCTTCCAGGCGAACCGGCGAGGGCCCGCCGCGCGACCCGCTCACCTCGTCTGAGGAACTCAGCACGGCCGTCGTGCACGCCGGTGTCCCGGCGGTGTTGATGGTGTCGGCCACCGTCCCGCGGACCGGCGTACGGACCACCCGCAACAGCGGCGCGGTCGCCGTCACCTGCTCCTACCTCGACGCGAGTTTCACCCGTGCCGAGCCAGCGAGACCCGGGCGGGGACCAGAGGCGCTGCTCGCGATGGTGATGCCGGGGGCGGGGGTCGACGAGGCGCGGGTCTTCGTCGAGGGCAAGCTCCACGCCTCGATCGTGGCGGCAAACGGTGGGTGGCGGGCCTACACGCTGCAGGCGCACGGATGGCTGCTGCTGGCCGTGGTCCCGGACCGGCCGGGCGTCGGTACCGCCCCGCACCTGCACCTCGTCCGTCCCGCCGCCGACCGCGTCCCCGAAGCGAGGGGAGCCGCATGACGACGTTCCGCTCCTCTCCCCGGCCGCCCGGCAAGCTGGTCGCCGCTTCGCAGGGACGGCAGACGACGCGTACCGACCTGACGGCGGCTGCCCGCCCGCGTGTCGGCTACCGCCGGGCGGCCGTCGACCCGCGTACTCGGCCCGCTCCCCGCGTGCTCGCCGGCGCCCCACCATCTCGGGACCGGGCGACGGCCCGGGGAGCTGCCCCTGTTCCGGATCCCGCCCGGCGGCCGCTCAACGTGGCCGGCAGGCGGCGCTCGCACGAGAAGCTCGCGGGCGCCCTGTTCGGCGTGGTCCTGCTGGCCGTCCTGGCCGGCGTCGGGTTGGCGGCGACGGTGCTCGCGGTGGCGGCCCGCACGGGGTCCTGGCAGGCCGCGCTGCTCATCGCGGTCCTGCTCGGCGCGGGCATCGGAGCCGGAACGGCCGGCACCGCCCGACTGTCGGCCACAGCGCCCCGGCCGAAGCCGTCTTCCGGCGGGACCCGGGGCCCTGCCGGCCGCCCGGATTCGGGCCGCGGCACCGGCCGCGCCGTCTCGTCCTCGGCGGTCCCGACCGCCCGTCCCCTCTCCACGTTCCGATCCGCTCCCCACGGAGGTCCGATGTCGCACGTCGACACCCCGACGACCAGTCCAGCCGGCCACCGCCCGACGCAGAGCCCCTTCGCTGACCCGAACCGGGACCGCCCCGCGGGCTGCGGGCACCGGCCCGGATGCCCCGATGCCGCAGCGGCCGACTTCCAGGCGGCCACCGCCGTGGCCGGCTATCCCGAACAGGGGTGGAGCCTGCTGTGCAACGGCGTCGTCCTCTTCTCGGACACCGGTGCGGCGATGCCCGACGGCCGGGTCCTCGCACCGCGGGGCCCCCGCACCGGCGCCTGCGAGTGTGCCGCGTGAGTCGCCCGGACGCCCCTCGACTGGCATCGGCCCGCCCGCGGGCCGGCCGCGCCGTCCCGTCGAAGTCACGTACGGTCGTCCAGGTCGGACAGCCCGCCGACGGCAGCGAAGGGCACCGGACGGCGCGGTGGTGGCGGGCTGGCTGGTCCGAGGAGCCCGGCCGGGCCTGGGCCGGGGCCGATGCCGCCGCGTCCGCCCGGGTGGCCAGCGCCCTTCAGGGCGGCAAGGACCACCTCGGGCCGGACCGAACCGCCGCCGAACGTCTGCTCCAGGCGGCGCCCGGCTGGGCGCAGGAGGCGGCGGCGGCCCGCGCCAAGCTCCTGGAGCTGGTCGTGCGCCTGACCGCGTGCGGTATCCGCCAGCACGTTGACTTGGGCTGCGGCCTGACCACCGGCCACCATAACGATGCGCCGAAGGCGCTTCTGCCGTTGCACGCCGTGCTTCTTCCCCTCGCCCCGGGCATCCGGGTCGTCTACGCGGACCGGGACCCGGTGGTCATGGCCCACGCCCGTGCTCTGCTGCACAGCCCGGTCCCCGACGCGGTGCGCCACCTCGACGCCGACCTCGCCCGGCCCCACGACCTGCTGGCGGCACTGCGCGACGGTCCGGCCCGGCTGAACGCCGTCCGACCGGCGGCGGTAGTTCTCTCCGACGTCCTGCACGAACTCGAGGACCACGAAGCATCCCGGCTCCTGTCGGCGCTCCACAACGCGCTCGCGCCGGGAAGCGTCCTTGTGCTCTCGCACCGAACCCCGTCCGGCGACGCCACCCACCGCGCCGCGGTGGCCGCAGTGCACGCCGAAGCGGGCCTGGCGTGGAATCCCCGAAACCCCGCGCGGATCACCGAGCTCGCCGGCCCCTGGATTCCGATGGCGCCCGCGACCCGCCTGCCCGGATTCACCGTGGCCCTCCTCCTGAAGAACGGACGGAACAGCCGGTGACCGTCCCCACACCGAACCCGCCACTCTGACCGCCGCCACCGGCAGGCCGGTCCACAGATCACCCGCTGGAGCCACGAGCTCCTCCCTGCGCTGCACCGGAGCGCCGGTGACGGGGTGATCGCGAACACGCCTCACCGCCCCGGCCGGCCCGCCACCGGCCCCCATATCCAACGCCCGCCCTCGTCCAACCTGGAGCAGCACGTGTCCCGCCCCCGCTCACCCAAGCGGCCCCCGACCCACATCCCCGGACCCGGCCTGGGGTCCGCCGTTGTCACCTCGGCCCTCGGCAGCGCGCCCAGCACGTGTCCGTATCCCGGCACGGACAGCCCGCTGCTCGATCCCGGCATGTCCGCTGCGCTCACCGAGCGGGCCCGGCAGGTGGCCGAGGCCACCAGGCTGCCGGTCGCCTTCCTCGACGGCACCGGCGCACCGCTGCGGATCGACGCCACCACCGAGCCGGTCGAGGGTGGGCACAACCACACCAGTACCACCGCTCACTACCCCGACGGTGTCACCCTCTCCGTCCGCGCGAACCTACCGGGCCAGGTCCCGGCCGAAGATCCGGCTAACGTGCGGACGGCGGCCTCCGGGGCCGGCCTGTTCACCGGTGGCACGCTGGTCGCCGACGGCGTCCGGTGCCCGGCGACGGGCCGGCGCACCGTGCCCGGCGGGCCGGTGGACGGCTGGCTGGCGACCGTACGCGGGATGCCGGACACCCCGGCGGTGCGGCTCCCGTGCACCGGCGCCGGGTACGGACCGGACCCGACCGGCTCCCCGTGCCCGGGCCCGCGCCCGGTGGCGCGGGTGCCGCTGCTGGCCGACGGCCGACCGCTTCGCGTCGAGCCCGTCACCGCCGCCGACGGCACAGCGACGGGAGTACGCAGCACGTACGAGAACGGCACCGTGCTGTGGCTGCTGACAGGCCGGGTGCGGCCGGACGCCGCCGCCCGGCTCGCCTTGCCCGGCACCAGGACCATACCGGGCCCCGAAGTGTTCGTGCGGGTCGACGGCCACGCGCGGACGGCGCAGCAGCGGCGCACCGCCCAGGCGTGCGTGCGGGTGGTCGACCTGTGGGGGACGCGGTCGCTCACGCTCGTGCTCCTCACAGCCGGCCGGCCGCAGGGACCGGCGCCGCGGATCCTGCTGGCGCCGTGTGAAAGCGCCGGCGCGACCGCCTGCGCCACCGGGACGGTCCGGTGAACGTGCCCGCGGGCGCCGCTCGCCCGGCGGTGCCGCCCGCCGACGACGCGTCCCTCGCGCTGGCCCGGCTGCTCGCCGGACCGGCGGGCACCGCGCAGATCGCACGGACCCTGGACTGCTCCCTCGCCCAGGTGACGAGGCACACGACCGACCTTCAGCAGGCCACGGGCGCGCGCAACCGCACCGAGCTTGTCGCCGACTACGCCTGGGCCGGACACCTGACCCCCCGCCACCTCGGCACCCGGAACCTGGACGCCGTCCACGCCCTGCCCGCCGAGAAGCGGCTGCTGCTGCGTCTGACGGCCGCCGGCGCAGACGACCGGGAGGCCGGCGCGGAGACCGGCGCCGGCGTGGCGACGGTACGCCGCCACCGCGCAGGCCTCCTCGAGGCCCTGGAGGTAGGGACCGCGCACCAGGCGGTCGGGATCGGCTGCCTGGCCGGTGTCGTGCGCCGCGCGGACATGCCCGCGCGGTTCGGGCCTGTGGCCGCGCCGGTGGCCGAGCACCTGCGGGTCCCCGTCGGGCTCGCGCTGCGCCGACTCGGCACCTGTGGTCGGGCACTGGTGATGGTGGCGAGCCGCGAGCAGGTGCACCTGGCCGCCGCCGCGGCGGCCCGCGCCGGCGGGCTGCGGCGCGTGCTGCTCCTTGTCGAGCCGGGCGCGTACTGGCAGCACGACCTCGAGGTCCTCGCGGCCGCGTACCGTGACGCGGGCCAGGTCCTCGCCGTGCTGGGCAGGGCCGAGGCGGCCCGGCTGCCGCTTGCGCCCGGTGTCGCGGCGGCCACCAACGCGCCGGCCGTCCGCGCCACCGCCGGTACCACCCTGCCCGTCGTCCTCGTCACCACCCCTGAGGGCCTGCCCGCCCTCACCCGCCTCCACCAGGAGAGCCAGTGGCCGCCGCTGGACCTGGCCATCGCCTTCGACGCGCACCTGCCCTGCATCGGTGACCTGATCGGCCGCCCGGAGTGGTGCCCGCCCGCTTACGGCGTACTGCGCCTGACCTCGACACCAAGGGTCACCGCCGCCGACCGCGGCGGGCGCGGCGGCTGCGCGCGGGCCGTGACCGGCGCGCTGACGGCGGCCGTGCCACTGCGGCGGGCTGCGGAGCTGGGGCTCATGCGCGAGTTGCGGCTCGCGGCCGCGGCCACCGTGCGCTCCGCCCAGCACGCGGGCCCGGCCCAACTCGTCGCGGACCTGGTCCGCACCCACGGCCTGCGGCGAATCCTCGTGCACAGCGGTCCACGCGATGCCCGCGCCCTGACCGCCGCTCTCGGCAAGGCCGCACTGGCCGCCGAGGTCCTGCCCGCCCGGGACCAAGGGGCGGTCCTTGCCCGGTTCGCCGACGACTCGGCCCCGAGGGTGCTGGTTACCGACAAGCCGCTCCCGCCGGGGCTGGGAGCGGACGCCCTGGTCCACACCTCCGCCGGGGCCCCGGCCGAGCGCACCGCCGCCGCCGTCGAGGCCGCGCTCACCCCCGCCCGCCCCGGCGAGGGGCCGCTGCTGCTCGTCTCCGCGGACCGGGCGGACGAGGGCTGGACCGCGCTGGCCGAACTCACCGGCGCGCTGGCCGCCCTCGACCCGCACCTGGCCAAGGACCTCGCCCACGCCCGCGACCGGCACGCCGGCCACGCCGGCCTGGAGTTCGCACTGCCGCTGCCCGCGGGCGCCGACGAGCAGCGAGCCCGCGCCGTGTGCGCGTGGGCGGACACCACCTGGGACGAGGAGATGAATACCGCCGCCGTCCGCGCGGCCGCCGCAGACCGGCCCCGCCACGGCATCGTCTCCCCGTCGGGCCGCCCACTTTCGACCTGGGCACCGAACCGCCCTACCGCCCGGACCCCCGCGCCGTGGCTCAGCGCCAGTGGTGCCGCGTGAGCGCCGCCGGGCGGTGCTGCGCGCGCTCGACGGTCCCCGTCGGCCACCCGGATGACCGCCCCTCCCACCGCCACCACCCCCTTCCGCCGACTTCTCGCCGTGGATGGAGCCCCGTGTTCCCCCGCGACCGCTACGACGACCTGCTGACCGATCCCGAGCACCTCAACGCTCTTGAGGAGAACAGCTGCCGGGAGGCCCGGGACTGGCTCGCCCCCGTCGCACCGTCCGACGCACGCCGGGTCCTGGACCCGGGCTTCGGCCGGGACGCCCCCGCTTTCTCCCTGGCGCATCGGGTCGCGGCGGTGCGGGCCGCGACCGGAGTGCCGGTGGCGATGTTGGACGGTGCCGCGCCCCCGCAGCGGATCACCGCCCTGACCGCGTTCGTCGACGGGGCTCCCCACTACACCGGGACCGAGGCCCGCTACGCCGGCGGCCGGTCCGTCAGGGCGCAGTGGCCCGCCCTCCTGCCGCTGACCACGTGCGAGAGCGCGGAGGCGGCTAAGGAGAGTGGCCTGTTCGCCTGCAGCGGCTTGGTCGTCGACGGCAGTCCGGTGGAGGTGACCGGGTGCCGCAGCAGGCCCGGGGCCCGGTCATCACACGCCTCGCCGACGTCGGCGGATGGCACGTTCGTGTGTGCGGCGCGGCCGGTGAGGACACCCGGGTGCGACTGGTCGGCGCCGAGCGCGCCTCGGGACCGGGCCTGCCCCGCACCGGCGACGCCACCTGAAACATTCCGCGCCGACACCTCCGACCCCGACCACCCCAGCAGAGGACCCCGATGCCCGATGCCCGCCACCGCGGTCCGTCCACCCTCCTCGGCCGCCGAACGGCACGCGCCTGCTCGGCCGCCCCGTCCGCCGGTTCGCGCCCACCGGGATCCGGGTGCCGGTGGGCACGTCGGGCGCGCGGAATCTGAGGAAGGACCTGCGCGGCGCCCACTCCCGAGGCGGCGGTTGGCCCGACCTGGAACCGGCGCTGCCGCTGCCTACGGGTGCCGACGAGCAGCGAGCCCGGGCTTGTGTGCGCGTAGGCGGACGCCGTCCTCCGCGAGGAGATGCACGCCACCGCCCGACACGCCGACGGCCGGACCGACGCCCTCCCGCCGACGGGCCGACGGCTGGGACACGGCGCTGACCCCCGTCACCGCGCACCGCGCCTCTCGACTGGGCCAAGCACACCGCGCCGCCGCCCACCGTCCGGCCCCTGAACGGCCGACCCGCCCTCCGACCCTCAGGACCCCGCCCATGATCCACCTGACGCCCGCCACCACCCACGCCACGACCTCTACGGGGCCGGCACTGCTCTTCGACCTGCTCCCGCACGACCGCAAATCACTCGAATGGGCAGAAGTGCTGTGCGGTCCCGGCACCATCCGCAGCATCACCGATACCCGCAAGATCGCGCGCGCCACCGTCCAGCGGGCGATCGCTACCCTGATGGGGCGCTGCGGCACCTTCCTGCGCCCCCAGATCACCGCGCAGTACACGGCGGCCGACCTGGTCCCCGCCCACTGTCTGCCCCTCGAAGTCACGGACCCGTGGGACCTCGACCACGCCGACCGGGCACTGCTGCGCCTGCTCGCCCGTCTGCCCCACTCCGAGGCTGCCGCCGAGCTCGCCCTCACCCAGGCCACCGTTCGCTCCCGGGCCGCCCGGCTGCGGCGGCTGCTGCACGTGGCCACCGATCACGAGGCGACGGCGCTCGGGGCACTGCGGGGAGTGGTGCGCCCGGGCGACGCCCGGCCGGGTCTGCCGCTGCCCGCCCCGGACCTCCCCGAAGCACTCGCCTCGGCGGTGCAGGCGATCCTCGCCTGTCTAGCCGACAGATCGCATGCGGCGGCGCAGGTCCCGCGCGCCGAACAGCACCTCGTGGCCGCTGCCGTCGCGCACGCCCGCGCCGGCCACGGCTCGCGGGTCTTGGTGATCGCCGCCGACGGCCCCGCGTGGGATAACGCGATGGACACCTGGGCGCGAGCCCGCACGGACGAGGGAACCGTGGTGGGCCTGCGCCACCGACCCGTCCGACACGATGACGACGAACGTGTCCTCGCCTGGACGCGGCGCGGCCTGCTCGACCTGGCCGGCACCCGCCAGCCGGTCACCGTCGTGGCGACGCCCGAGTCCCAGGACCTGCTGACGCCCCTGCACCACACCCCAGGGCACCGCCTCGCCCGCTGGGACCTGATCGTCACGGTCGACGCCCATCACCCCACCCCGCCCGGGCACCCCGGTTCCGGGGCCGCAGCCGAACCGTTGCTGCCCGCCGCGGCCCGCCTGGCCCTCACCTCCACCCACTCCCACGTGCCACCGTCCGACGCCGAAACGGTGGTGGTGCGGCGCAGCACCACGATCGCCGGAGGGCAGAGCCGGGTGCGCGGCCACCGCCTGCTGGCCGTTCCCTGGACGGCGGTCGGAACGCCGGACCACGTGGCCGCTACGGTCCTGGAGGCGGCGCGGAGGCACGGGCTTCGGCGGGTACAGGTGGTCTGCCACTCGGTATCGACGTGCCGGCGGATTGCCGACGCCGTGGGCCGGGTGGGTATGACCCGGCCCGGGTGGCAACGCCCGGCATCGTTGTGGACCGGCACGCTCACGCCCGACCTGCCCGCAGGGGAGCGGGCCGAGGCACTGCTGCGGTTCGCCGAGGGCCACGAGGAACTTCTGGTGCTGGCCGCGTTCGGCCCGGTGCGGGCCGCGGGCGCGGATGCGCTGCTGGTCCTCTCCCCGCACGACGAACACTCGGCGGGCGAGGCCGTCGAATGGGCACTCGAGGCCCGCGGCCCGCGCGACGGCGCGCGCACGCTCGCCGTCCTGGTACCCCTCACCTCCGACCCCACCGTCAACTCTGGCTCCGGCCGCGCCGAGGTGCTCCTTCGCGCGTGCGCCGCGCTCGACCCCGCCCTCGCCGACCGCGCCGCGCGGCACCCGGCCGGGTCACGGTGGCCGTGGATCGACGGCGCCCCGTACCTGGACACCGGCCAGCGCACCCACCTCGACGCGGCCGTGCGCGCCCTGACCGCGGGACAGCCGTCGTGACCGCCGACCCCGGCGACAGCGGAACGATGGCCCGGCCTGCCACCCGGGTGCCGAACGGGCTGGCCACCGGCGTGCCGGACGATGCCGAGCAGACGGTGCTGGACCTGCTCGCCGCCGGGCTCACCCCCGCGGCGATCGCCGCCCGCCACGGCGTGTACGCCCGCGAGGTCAACCACCTCATCAAGGTGCTGCGCGACCGGTACGGGGTGCGTACGACGTGCGGTCTCCTCGCCAGGCACTTCGCTGATCCGGACCACCGCGCCCGGCTGCGCGGGCCTGTCCCGGCCCGGGCGGGTGGCCTGACCGCTCTCCAGGGGAGGCTTCTGAGGCTGCTCGCCGCCGACCGCACCCCCGCCGAGGCCGCCGCAGCTGCAGGGGTCCGCCCGGACGAGGCCGATGCCGCGCTCGCGGACCTGCAGCACCGGTGGCGCACCAGCCTCGAAGGCGCCGTTGCCGCCGTGGCCGACGGACGCCCTCGCGGCGGCAGGCCCGCCACGCCCCGCCACCCGACGCCGACAATCCCCGGTGTGCGCCGTCACCACCACGGCGACGGCCGGCACCGGGAGCTGATGACCGGCCCGCGCACCGCCCTGACCCACCACGCTGAGCAGGCCGTTGCCGCGGTGCCCAGAGCGGTCGTGGTCCTCCAGGGCGGTGACCTGGCCGGCGCCCTCGCACAGTGGCGTGCCCGCAGCATGCCGGGAGCGCTCGTGATCGGCGTCCACGCCCCGGGCGAACGGGTCACCGTCGGCCGGGCCCCGGCCGGTTGCCCGCTGGTGTCCGACCCGGCCGCCCTGACCCACCACCTCCGGCTGCCCGGCCCGCTGCTGGCCGTCACCACTACCACCGGCGCGGCCGTGCTCACCGCAGCCCACCGCACCGCCCACCTGCCGCCCTGGGACCTGCTGCTGGCCGAGGACGTCCTGGCCCTGGAGGCCGGCGGTACGGCGGGCGCCGCCCTGCTGTCGGACGCGGCCGTTCCCGCCCACCGCCGGGTGCTGCAGACCACCACCACGGCGTTCGTCGACGGGTCCGGCCGGCTGTGGAGCGCGCGCCCCGGCCCCCGCTACGGCCGCGCCCGCGAGCTCGGTCCTGCGGCCCCGCGCCCCTACCGGATTGAGATCGCGCTCACCACACCCCCACGGCCCACTGACGGGACACGACGTCTGGAGGACGCGGCCCGCGTGGCGGTGGCCGCGACCGGGCGCCCCGGCGCGCGCAGGCTCGCGGTCCTGTGCCCGGACGATGCCACTGCCCACCGCCTGGCCGCGCGGGCCCGCAGCGTGGCGGACCCGCTCACCCGGCGCGGACCGCGCGGGGTGATGACCCTCACCGCCGCCCAGCTCCCGCGCGACCGCGCCCGGGTCCACACGCTGCTGGCCGGCGACGGCCGGGCTCTTGTCGTGACCGCCGAGCCGTTGCCCGGCGCCGGCATCGACACGCTGATGCTGCTGGACCCCGACCGGACGCCCTGGACCACCCTCGCGGTCCTCGAACAGGCCCTCGCCGCCCGCGCCCCCGAACTGCTGATTCTCACGGGCCGCGTCGAACTGCCCGCCACCCGCCGACGCCACGCACCCGCCCAGCTCGCCGGACCCGCCGCTGTGCTGCGCACCCTGGCAGCCCTCGACCCGGGACTGCGCCGGGCCCTGGCCCGCGACCGCGAGGAGCCGGCCGCCGACCCCTGGCGGCGCACCGGTGCCCTGGAAGCCGTCACTCTGCCGCAGGTCCTGCCACCGGCCCTGCGCCGCCTGGTCGCCGCAATCCTCCTCGACGCCGACACCTCCCGCACCGGCCCCCGACGACTACTCACACCACCGCCCGCGCACGCCCGGCCGGGCCCGGACCTGCGCCTGCCGAACCCCGCGACCGCCTGACCGCGGGCACGAAACCCCGTCACCCTCCCACCCACGTAAGGACACCACCCCCATGACCCTCGCCCCGACCGAGCCACGCGACCTGATCGAGGACCACGCGCTGATCGGCAACATGCAGACCGCCGCCCTCGTCAACCGGCGCGGAGCCGTGGCCTGGATGTGCGCACCCAGATTCGACTCCCCGGCGCTCTTCGCCGCCCTGCTCGGCACCGACGACCACGGCTCCTGGCGCCTGGCTCCCGCCGAGCCCACCCCGCGCCCGGCCGACCGCCGCCGCTACGCCGGCGACTCGCTGATCTTGGAACAGGAGTGGGACACCCCCGACGGCACCGTCCGCGTCACCGACTTCATGCCCGTCGCCGTCCGCGAGGGCGCGCCTGCCGCCCCGCGGATCGTCCGCATCATCGACGGCGTGGCCGGCGCCGTGACCGTGCGCTCCGTCGTGCGGCCACGCTTCGGCTACGGACGCACCACCCCGGCCGTCCACCGCCCCAACGCCGCCGACGGCACCGCCCGCCACACCGTGGCCATCGCGGGACCCGACGCGGTCTGGCTCCAGGGCCCCGACCACCACACCGACTCGGACGGCGCCCTCACCGCCGAGGTCACCGTGACCACCGGCCAGCGCGTCGCCTTCGTCCTTACCCACCGCGACTCCCACCGCGGCGCCCCGACGGCCGTCGACCCCGAGCGGGAACTGAAGCGCACCCTACGGTTCTGGCACGACTGGGCCGGCCAGTGCACCTACCAGGGCCCCTACCGGGAGGCCGTGGTCCGCTCGCTGATCACCCTCAAGGGCCTCACCTACGCCCCGACCGGCGGCATCGTCGCGGCCCCCACCACCTCACTGCCCGAGGACATCGGCGGCGAGCGGAACTGGGACTACCGCTACACCTGGCTGCGGGACGCCGCGATCACCCTCTCCTCCCTGCTGCGCACCGGCTACCGGGACGAGGCGAAGGCCTGGCGTGTTGGTAAGGCGGGCTGTTCATCTTTGAGGAATGCCTGGTTCGCGGCGGCTGAGTTCTGCTGCGTAGCTCTGGCTGTAGCCGCTGGCTTCCCGGTTCCACACGTCGGCTGTGCTCTGGTGGATGCCGATCATGCGGCTGACGACGAACGACGGCAGCTCGATGGACAGGTCGAGCAGCGCGGTGTGGTGTCCGAGGCGGGGTGGGATGCCGATTCGCTTGAGGCGGGTGCACAGATAGGCGGGGCTCATGGGCCGCCCAGGGAAGCCTCCGTGGAAGAGCCACTTCGGTTCCTGGGTGGGTGCGACGGCGCCGGGGCCGCGTCGCTGGTGGACGAGCTGCCGTACCAGGTCGTCGAGCGGGGCGGGCAGGAGGACGGGTTCTCGGCCCAGACGCAGGCTGACCGCGCCGACCTCGTCGATGACGTGGTCGGTGGTGAGCTGGACCGCTCGGCTCGGCGGTTGGGCGAGCAGGAGCAGGAGGAGCCCGGCGGTGCGGTCCGCGGTGTCGAGGCTGGCGTCCTGGGCAAGGCGGTGGATCATGGCCAGGCGCTGGTCCTCGCTGATGAGATGGGCGGTGAAGGCGGCTTCGGACCTGGGGGCCGCGAGCGGGCGGGTGTGGCCGCGCTTGGCTGCCCATTTGAGGAAGACGCCGATGCGCCAGCGGCTGGCCGGTCCTTCGCTGAGCCAGGTGTCGAGATGGTCCTGGGTGCAGTCGGCGAGTGTGCTCCCCTGCTGGTGGAGCCACGTCAGGAAGCCGGTGGCAATGTGGATCTCCCGCCGGATGCCTTGTGCTTGGCCGGATGTGATCTCACGGGTTTGTCGGCGGAGCTTGCGCAGGGGCTGCCAGGTCGCGTAGTTGCGCAGAGCTCGGCGGGCCTGCGGGTCGTCGACTCCGGCGATTGTGGTGTCGAGCCATCGTTCGAGGAGTGCGAGTCGTTCGTTGCGTTGCGGCAGGGCGCCGCCGGCGACCAGGACGGCGCGCAGGTTCTGCACGGCCTGCCGGTTCGGCATGGCGTCGAGCATCTCGTGGGTGACGGGCCCGTCGGCTGCGGCGATGGCGGTGAGGACGGCCCGGCGGGTGGGGACCCAGCGGGTCCAGCGTTGGACGATCTCGGCGTCGGCCCGCAGAAGTGCCTGGTAGACGGGGCCGAGTTCGGGTCGGACGTGTCCGTCGGGGCCGGCGAGGGCCTTGGTGAGGGTGCTGTGGGCGGTGCAGGTCGGGCACGTGGTTCGCACGTAGCGTCGGTCGGCCGCGCCGCACGATCGGCAGGGCTCGCGGCCTTCGGGGTGTACTGCCCAGCAGGGCATGCACAGCGGCTCGCCCCGGCTGGTACGCGCGGCCGGTCGGCGGTGCTGACCGCAGGCGGTGCAGGCGACGGGCAGACGCCAGCAGGGAGTGCACCGAGCCGGGCCGCCGTCGTAGCGGTGGAGCGCGCGGACGGTGCCGCAGCCGGGGCAGGGGCCGTGGGTGAACGTCTTGCGGTAGCAGGGCAGGCACAGCGGTCGGTCGGTCGTGGTGTTCCGGCAGGGGCCGTGCTGTCCGCAGTCGGAGCAGGTGGCCGTGGGGATGGCGACGCACTTGCGGCAGATGGATCCGTCCTCGGTTCGCTCCGCGGGGAACCCGACGGTGTCGCAGCGGATGCAGGGGCGGTGGTTGAAGGGGTCGTTCATCCGGCAGGACGGGCACAGGGCCTGCCCCGTGTGCGTCCTGCCGGCCACGGGCCGGGTGTGGTGGCACAGGGCGCACGGTTCGGGGCGCGCCTTCTGCCAGCAGCGCGTGCAGGCTCGGAGGCCGTCGCGCACCACGAGGCGCAACGGTGCCTGGCGGTGGCAGATGGGGCAGGCGGGGACGATGATGCCGCGGGCACCGCGTTCGATCAGGGCGCGGGCCAGCGGCACGGTCTTGGGCGGTCCGAGAGCCGCGTCACCGGTCAGCAGCGCGGGGTGGTCCTCCATCGCCCACAGCAGCTTGAGCTGGGTTGCCCGGTTGTTCGTGACGTGTCGGACGGCTTCGGCGGCCATGTCCGCGCTGATCCCGAAGTCCTGGGCCGCGATGAGCCCGCTGAGGTCGCGGACGGCGTCTCTGCCCTGGTCGGGCGGGTGGGCGGAGCATCGGGGCAGCCCGTCTCGGTCGCGGGCGAGGAAGTTCTTGCTGCCGCAGAGGGTGCAGGCGTTGGCCGCGCGGTGGCGGCGGGTGTTGCACGAGGCGCAGATACGGCCCTGGTCGGACAGGCCGACCAGGGGACGCGGAACGGCGCACGACCCGCACGCGGGCACCTTGAGCCGTTCGGCTCCGAGGGGGAGGAGTGCTCGCACCAGGCGCTCGACACCGCGTGGTCCGTGCGGCCGGCCGGACGTGAGCAGGTCGGGGTCGTTGTGGAGGGCCTCGGCGAGTTCACGCCGCAGGGGCCGTTGGCGAAGGACCGAGGTCAGGACCGTGTGGACGTCGATGCCCAGGCACGCGGGGTCCGCCGCGTGGACGATCTCGGCGATGAGGGTCTCGGGTTCGGTGGCGTAGCGCGGCAGGCTGTGCTGGTCGAACACGGGCGCCGCCTACTCGGTGATGATCCGTGCCCGCTTGGGACGAAGCTCTCCTATGGCGTCGTCGGCCGGTACGGCTCGGCCGCTGGCGGTGGTCTTGCGCGCGCGGCGTGTGGCGGTCGTGGCGGTGGCGACGGGTTCGATGAGGTCCTCCATGGTGCAGCCGAGGATGTCGAGCAGGGCCATGAGGGTGGTCAGGGTGAGGCGTTCGGGGCGCTCGGCAACGAGCCGGTAAGTCTGGCTTGGCGAGAGCTTGATGTCGCGTTCGGCCAGCAGGGGGCGAAGGTCGGTGGTGGAGAACATGCCGCGGTTGGCCATCACCTCCCGCAGGTGCCAGCGGTAGTCGAGCTTCCTGGTGGTCACCTCGGTGCCTCCCTACTGTTCGCTGGCAAGGGCCTGGTCGAGGACCTTGCGCATCATCGTGTTCATGTAGTCGCCGCTGACGCCGGTGTAGATGGCGGTGGTGGAGGCGTACCGGTGACCGACCTGGCGTTGGACGAACGCAGGGTCGGCGCCGTCCTCGATCTGGTGGGTGACGTGGCTGTGGCGAAGGCAGTGCGGCACCAGGTTCCCATCCAGACCGAGCTGGTCGCGGTAGGTGGCGAAGCGTTCCTCGATCTCGCGTGTCTGGAGGCGTCCGCCGCGTTCGGTGGGCCACAGCGCCGGGCTCTTCGCGGCGCAGGCGTAGCGGGGTCGTATGTTGTCGAGGTAGTCCGCGACCGCCTCGACGGCCCAGGGCATGACGCTGAGCGTCATGCGCCGGCGCGGGGGCGAGCCCTTGCTGCGTTTGCCGTAGCGCACGTGAAGTGCGCCGAAGCGGCCCAGTTCGGGGGCCTTGGGGTTGCGGTGAAAGTCCACGACGTCCAGGCGCGAGGTCTCGGTGCAGCGGGTGCCCCACCCGTAAAGGACCTTGAACACGGTCGCGTCGCGGTAGGCCGCGAGGGCCCCCTTGCGGCCCAGACGCGACGCGCGCGCGACTTGGGCGTCGGCGTGGTCCAGGAAGGCTTGGATCTCCTCCCGGGTCATCGGTCGGCGCTCCGGACCTCCCTCGTAGTCGACCAGGTGGGCGGTGGTGTTCCACTCGTGGGCGATCTGGACCGGGTGGGTACCGAAGCGTTCCTCGCACTCCTCGGGCCACTGGTAGTGCGGCGAGGTGATGTAGTCGCAGAACATCCGGACGGTGCCCTGGTAGTCGCGGATCGTCGACTCGGCCCGGTGCCAGGTGGCGATCAGGTCGGTCGTCCAGTCGTCCAGGTCCGCAGCCGTCCACTGCCACGGATAGGCGTCGGTGTACGTCGCGAAGCGCCTCACCACTCCGCACCGGTCCCGGATCGTGTCCGGCTGAAGGCGCCTGCCGCCGCGCTGCTGCCGGCCCCAGCCCTCCAGCATCGCGTCGAACACGGCGTCCTCCGGATGCAGCAGGGCCACGCCCTGGAGCAGTACCAGCCGGGCCGAGGCTTCGCTCAGCTCCATCGTCGGCATCGAACACCTCCGCCCATCAAGTGCGCGAAACGTTCATCAAATGCACTTTAACGGACAAAGTGGCACTTCACAGACTTAGAGAACCCGGAGCGTAGACCAACCGTGTGCACCAACAACCTGGCAACGCCGGGCCTCGCGTCGCGCATCAACCGCAATTCCCCGCCCTTCGAGTGGCTGCTGCGCGCGGTCGCCGGGGACCCGGAGAACCTGCAGATCATGTACGGCATCGCCGGCGAGCGCGAGCTCACCGAGTCCTCCCTCG